>JAOZNA010000049.1 GCA_029934005.1 Candidatus Bathyarchaeota archaeon | reverse complement strand
TTAAGCTTTTATTGTTATTTTTAAACTGCTTTTATTCTTTTGACGATTGGCGGTCTGATCTTTTTTAGAATTCTGTAGCCGCAGTTGGTGCATTTTATTGCTCCTCCTCTTAGGTCAAGTTCTTCTGTGGTTACTTTTGCTCCGCATCTTATACATTCGTATACTAGGTTGAATTTTTCTTTACTCATTTTTATTCCATTCATTGAGCATAACTTTCTTTAATTTAAGTATTTCCAATATGTGTGGAGAAAGGAGATGTGAAGGAAGGGATAAAGCAGTATTTAGCTGGTAAGATCCCCTCCGAAGACTTGCAGCTGATTTATAGGTCTTATGACCTTATAGGCGATTTGGCAGTTGTGAAAATTCCGGATCAAGCTTTGAAGTATCGGGATTTGATAGCGGAGGCTATAATGAGGGTTCATAAGAATGTTAAGGCTGTTTGGCATCAAACAAGCCCTGTTAGAGGCGATTTTAGGCTTAGAAAACTCGAATGGATTGCTGGTGAAAAAAGGTCTGAAACAGTTTACAAGGAGTATGGTTGCACTTTTAAGGTAGACATAGAGAAATGCTATTTTTCACCGAGATTATCCTATGAGAGAATGCGGATAGCAAAGCTTGTTCAGCCTGGAGAAAAGATTGTTAATATGTTTGCTGGTGTGGGTTGCTACTCGATTTTGATTGCAAAACATTCTAAGGCTGAGAAGATTTATTCAATAGACATTAATCCGCATGCGGTTCATTACATGAAGGAGAATATTAGGATAAATAAGGTTGAAGACCGGGTAATTGTGATTTTAGGCGATGCGAAGGAAGTTATAGAGAGAGAATTGCAGAGGATAGCTGATAGAGTTTTGATGCCTCTTCCTGAAAAAGCGTATAAGTTTTTAGGAACTGCGGTGCTCGCCCTTAAACCATCTGGAGGATGGATACACTACTACGCATTTGAACATGCAGCGAAAGGCGAGAATCCAATAGAAAAGGTAAAGGAAAAGGTATCGAAGAAGTTGGAGATACTGGATGTTAGCTATAATATGCCTTTTGGGAGAATTGTCAGAGAGACTGGGCCAAATTGGTATCAAGTGGTTCTTGATATTCAAGTCAAAATTTAAAAATAGATAAGCATGCTCTATTATTAAGGAGATGATTGGATGAAAAGGAAACTTATGGAGATTTTGGCTTGTCCGATTGATAAGTATCATCCACTTGAGCTCTATGTTTTCGAAGAGAAAGAAGAGATTGTTGAAGGCTTAATTGTTTGTCCGAAATGTTTGCGTTGGTATCCAATTCGGGATGAGATTCCAGAAATGCTTCCAGATGAACTTAGAAAGGAAAAGGAAGATTTGCCGTTTCTTGAGAAGTGGCAGCACAAAATTCCTAAAAAAATTTTAGAGGAAGGAAAACCATTTAACTTAAAGCAGAAGTAAATTTTGCATTTATACGAATCTGAAGTCTTCTTTTACGGTTGTTAATACTAGGTGGGTGTTTGTTCTTTCTACGTATGGTAGGCTTAAAAGCCATTTTGTGAAGTCGCTTAGGTCTTTTCGGTTTTTGAATTTGGCAACTACTATGGCGTCTGTTAGTCCGGTAATGTCGTAAACGCAACAAACGTTAGGTAGTTTTGCGACTTCACGTTCAATGTCTAAGAGTTTTCCCTTTGAGACTGTTATCTCGGTAACCACTGTGAGTTGGTAGCCAAGGTTTTCATGGTTGATTACGGCTGAATAGCCTTCAATTATTTTCTCTTTCTCCATGCGTTTTATTCTTGAAAGAACTGTTCCTACGGATACCCCCACGCGGTCGGCTATCTGTCGGCTCGAAAGCCTTGCGTCTTCGAGCAGCACCCTTAAGATTTTAAGGTCTATTTCGTCGAGTTTGCCCATGCTAACACCTTTGAACAAATATTAAGTTAACTGGCATAACATATAAATATTTGTTCATATTTATATCAAAAATGTTTAAATTTGGTTAGCGAAAACAATTTATCATTAACAAATGGAGAGTGCAATGGTGTATTCAAAAGCCTTGGAAAGCGTTCTTGAAATGGTAGAAAACACGAAATACATGATTTTACAGTTTGCCGACCTACTTGGTGGAATTAAAGGAAGAACCATTCCAGCCTCTTACATCAAATCAGTTTTTGAAAAAGGTTCAGGATTCGACGGCTCCTCAATACCAGGCTTCACAAAAATTGAAAACAGCGACCTTTTGATGAAACCAGACCCCGCAACAGTTAACATTTTACCAGAATACATCTATGGAAGACCAGTAGCTATGGCATTTTGCAACATATACACCCCTGAAGACAAACCATTCGAGTCGGATCCAAGATATATCTGTAAAAAAACCGTTGAAAAGTTGAAAGCTCACGGATATAAACCTTACATTGCTCCTGAAATAGAATTTTATCTAGTTAAAAACGAAAATGGTGAGATAAAACCGGTAGAAGATCATGTAGTAGAAACTCACAGATATTTTGATGTTATGCTTGGGAAAGACCTAACTGAAATGTACCGAATGGATTTATGTGATGCCCTTGTTGATATTGGAATGACTATTGAACGAGGAGGGCACGAACTAGGTCCAGCTCAAAACGAGATAACATTTAAGTATTCAACGCCAGTTGAGACGGCTGATAATGTTTTGCGTTACAAGTTTGTGGCAAAAGCTATAGCCCAGCGAAAATACGGCTGGACAGCTACCTTCATGCCTAAACCTTGGACGGGATTGGCTGGAAACGGCATGCACGTTCATATTAGCCTTTACACAACTAACGGAGAAACAAATCTTTTTTACGATGAAAATGGTTATGCTGGAACCTCGCAGCTTTGCCGCTATTTCATAGGAGGTTTACTTTATCATTCAAGGGCACTTTGCGCCTTAGTTGCACCAACAGTCAACAGCTATAAAAGACTTGTTCCAGGATACGAAGCTCCAGTCTATCTCGCATGGAGCAAGAGAAACCGTTCAGCCCTTATAAGGGTGCCTGAATACCGCATCAAAGACAATGGAGCAACAAGAATAGAGTTTAGGGTTCCAGACCCAGTTTGTAACCCATACTTAGCTTTTGCAGCAATTTTTGAAGCTGGCTTAGATGGAATCAAAAAGAAGATTGAACCAGGTGACCCCATTGAAAGAAATATTTACCGTTTAAGCGAAACTGAACGCAAACGGCTCGGCGTAGGAGTTCTGCCGGGGTCATTGAAAGAAGCCTTAGAAGAATGGGCAACCGATGATATTTGTGTGAAAGTTTTGGGTAAGGAAACAGCCGAAAAATACGTGGAATTAAAACTTAAAGAATGGGAAGAATACCGAAAAAACGTGCACAATCCAAATGGCATTGAAGTATCCGTATGGGAACTCAAAAAATACCTACACCTCTAAATACAATTATCTACAATTGCAAATCGTTGAATAAATTTTATAGTTCTTTAGGTCTTCTTGGAGATAATATCCAAGAATTTGGAATAGGAACTTTTTTCAGTTAATTGTTATTATCTTTGAAATGTGAAGTACGATACTATCCTAGTGTTAGATTTCGGAGGGCAGTACTGCCATCTAATAGCAAGACGCATTAGAGAACATCATGTTTATTCAGAAATAGTCCCTCATGACATCACCGCTATGGAAATTAAGCAGATTCAAGAAAGACTAAATGTTAAAGGGCTAATTCTTTCAGGAGGCCCCTTAAGTGTTTATGAGGTTGATTCGCCTAAGATGGATGTTGGAATTCTGGATTTAGGGCTTCCTGTTTTGGGTTTGTGTTATGGTCATCAGCTTATTGCCTACTTGACCGGCGGGGTCATTAAACCAGCTGAGAAAAAAGAATATGGTATAACCATTGCTTTTGTTAAAAAACCAGTGGGAGTTTTGAAAGGTTTAGGCGGTAAACAAAAGGTTTGGATGAGCCACAGCGACACCGTTTATAAGGTTTCAGAAGAATACGAGGTTCTGGCTTATACTGAAAACTCCCCAGTAGCCGCTTTCAAACATAAGAAAAAGCCAATTTACGGTTTACAGTGGCATCCAGAAGTAATCCACACAGAAAAAGGAATGGAAATGCTCCAAAACTTTATCTTCGAAGTCTGTAAATGCAAACCAAACTGGAAAATGGAAGATTTCATAAAAAGAGCCATAAAAGAAATACGGAAAAAAGTAGGCGAAAGCAAGGCTATAATTGCACTTAGCGGAGGAATAGACTCAAGCACAACAACCGCCTTAGCAGCAAAAGCTCTAGGAAAAAACCTAACCGCAGTATTTGTTGACCACGGCTTCATGCGAGAAGGCGAACCAGAATTTGTCAAAAAAACATTTGGAAAAATGAACATAAACTTCGTGACAGTAACCGCCAAAGAACGTTTCTTCAAAAGACTGAAGGACATAACCGACCCAGAAAAAAAGAGAAAGATAATAGGCGAAGAATTCATCCGAGTTTTCGAAGAAGTCGCACGGAAAGTTGGAGCCGAATACCTAATTCAAGGCACAATATACCCAGACAGAATAGAGTCAGGCTTCAGAAAATTCTCAGACAAAATCAAAACACACCACAACGTCGCAGGACTGCCCTCAAAAATGGAGTTTAAAGGAATAGTAGAACCTCTACGCGACCTCTACAAGGACGAGGTTAGAGAAATCGCCAAGAAACTCGGCTTACCCGAAAAAATTGTTCACAGACAACCGTTTCCAGGCCCAGGATTGGCTGTAAGAGTTATAGGTGAAGTTACTCCGGAAAAGGTTGAAATTGTGCGTAAAGCGGATAAAATTGTGAGAGAGGAAATCGAAAAAAGCGGACTTGACAAAAGGTTGTGGCAGTATTTCGCAGTTTTAACCGATACGAAGTCTACTGGAGTGAAGGGTGACGCTAGAGCTTACGGCTACACAATAGCCGTGAGGGCTGTTGAAAGCAAGGAAGCCATGACCGCAAGCTTCGCAAAAATACCCTACGATGTATTAGAAAGAATCTCAACAAGAATAACCAATGAAATTCCAGAAGTAGTCAGAGTAGTCTACGATATTACGCATAAGCCACCATCAACAATAGAATGGGAATAAATCCTAATTCTGAAAGATAAAATTGTTACTGAAGACGAACATTTTAGAGGTCTTAATGAAATAGTTTATATCAGCTAAAACAGTCAATGTTTTATTTTACCTTTTAAAATGTCCAATTTAAATTAAGAATTAACGAAGGGTTAAAGTTGAGAGCAATCTATCACGGGCTTTGCATCAACTGTAACGGACAGATTTCAGACAATAGACTCTCCAAGTTTGGAGTATGCGAGAAATGCCTAAGAGAAGAACCGCGAAAGATTAAGACTTGGAAAGAGCTTCTCCAAATTTTAAGAGAAAAAAATAAGCTTTTCTCAGCAGAAGAAGTTTTCAGTTTTCTTCAAAGCTTAAATGATTTTTCAAGATTTTTCAGGAAGGCTCTAGGACAGAAAATGTGGTCTCTACAAGAAAACTGGGCGAGAAGACTGCTTCTTAAAAGAAACTTTTCAATCGTAGCTCCAACAGGCGTTGGAAAAACAGTTTTAGGCATAGTTTCCGCCTTATACTTTCATCTTAACGGGGAAAAAAGCTACATTGTTGTTCCAACCGCTCTGCTCGTTGGTCAAGTCTTAGAACGAATTAAAGTTTTTTCTGGAAGAACCGGGCTTAGTCCGCGAGTTGCCTTCTATTATGGAGCTTTATCCGAAAGAGAGAAAAAAGAACAGCTAGAAAAAATCGAAAAATTTGATTTCGACATTTTAGTCACAACCGACCGTTTTATCGTTACAAGGTTTGAACTTCTTAAGGATAAAGCGTTTGATTTCGTTTTCGTCGATGACATCGATTCATTTCTGAAATCTCCTAAGAACATTGATAAGATACTTGCCATTCTGGGCTTTAACGAACAAGTAATTCAAGCTGGTTTTAAGCTTCTTGATTTGAGGCGTGAAGCTAACAGGCTTGCCAGAATGGGTCAAAACAACCAACATATTCTTGAGGAAATTGAAAGAGTTAGAAGTGAAATAGCAGCTTATAAAGAAAAGAACAAGGTTGGATTGCTTGTTGTTTCAGGAGCTACCGTAAAGGCGAGAAGAACTAAAAGAATACGTTTGTTCGAGGAGCTTTTAGGCTTTCAAATAGGGTTTAAGCCTGAATTTCTCAGAAACATCAAAGACTTTTACGTTAAAAAAGCTAAAAGCTTAGAAGAACACGTTATTGATGTCCTTAAAAAGTTTGGAGACGGCTGCCTAATTTTTGTTCCATCAATTCTTGGAAGAGAATACGCTGAAAAACTCAACTCTTTCTTGGAAGAGAAAGGTTTTAACACCTATGTTTATCGAAAAATGGACGAAGAAATCTTAGATAAGTTCATAGCCGGAGAATACAATGCCCTTCTCGGAATAGCCAGTTTCAGAAGCCCTCTTGCACGTGGAATAGACCTTCCAGAAAGAATACGATACGTTATTTTTGCAGGAGTTCCACGAATGGAAATTCCCCTAAGCTGGGAAGAATGCAATCCAACTAAACTTCTTATGCTTTTGAAGAACCTTAGAGAATTCCTTAAAAAGAGGTTGCAGGAGAAAGCTAGCGAACATATTGCAAAATTAAGAAGAATTGTTCCCTTAAATAAGGAGTTGCAGGAGAAAATTAGGGAAGCCATTGAATTAAATGCTAAGCTTGAAGGTTTTGAAGAATACGCAAGAAAAATAATTGCTGATACGAGGGAGTTCTTAAAGGCATGTATAACTCCAGAGGTTATTAATGCCATCAAGAGGAGCAAAGAGGTTTCAATAAGCCAGAAAAACGGCATGTTCTATTTGATTGTTTCCGACCCTATTGCATATGTGCAAGCTTCGGGAAGAGCCTCCAGAATGTTTGCTGGAGGAATCTCGCGGGGAGCAAGCATACTAATCGTAGACGATGAAAAGGCGTTTTATTCCCTTCAAACACGCCTAAAATTTATGCTCGGAGACATTTCATGGAGAAAACTCGACTCAAAAACCGCCGAAAAATGGTTTGAAAAAATAGACGAAGATAGAAAAATAATTCGTGAAATCAAGGAAGGAAAAATCGAAAGAAGAATTAAGGATTACATAAAAACCGCTCTACTCATTGTAGAATCACCAACTAAGGCAAGAACAATTTCAAGGTTTTTCGGAAGACCCTATAAAAGAAAGATTGGAAACATAACGGTTTTCGAGATAAGCACTGGGAAATTTGTCTTAAATATTGCGGCGAGCATGGGTCACATTTACGACCTCGTCTTCACGGAAGGATTTCATGGTGTAAAAATTCAAAACGGCGAGTTCATACCGGTCTACGACTTCATAAAAAAGTGTAAGAAGTGCGGAGAACAGTTTACAGAGTTCGACGAATGTCCAAAATGCAAAAGCAGAGAATTTTACTCTAAAAAGGAGATTATTGACGCATTAAGAACAATTTCGATGGAAGTGAATCAGATTTTTATAGCAACAGACCCCGATACCGAAGGAGAAAAAATAGCCTACGATATTTACTGTTCGCTAAATCCGTATAACCAGAAAATCGAAAGATTGGAATTCCATGAAATCACGAGAAAGGCTTTCTTAGAAGCGATTAAGAAACGAAGAAAAATAGATGAAAAACTTGTTGAAGCCCAAATAGTTCGCAGAATCGAAGATAGATGGATAGGCTTCGAGTTAAGCAGAAAATTATGGAAGAAATTCGGAAACTACCATTTATCTGCTGGTAGAGTTCAAACACCAGTTTTAGGATGGATAATTGACCGAGTCAAACAAGCCAGAAAAAAGAAGCCAGTATTAACCGCAAGGCTTCAAAATAAGCTGAGAATTTCAATTGAGAATCCAAGCTTTAGTTTTCCATTAAAAGAATTCGAAAAACATGTGAAAGAGTTGAAAGCGAGAATTACCGAATTAACCGAGGAGGAAAGGGAGGTTAAACCTCCTCCACCCTACACAACTGATGCGTTGCTTAAAGATGCGTCAATAAAACTTGGATTTTCAGCCTCACAAACAATGAGGATTGCCCAAGACCTCTTCGAAATGGGTCTTTGCACCTACCACAGAACAGACTCAACAACTGTTTCAATCGTAGGTATGAGCATTGCAAAAGAATATGTCAGAGAAAAGTATTCTGCTGGCATGTTTGTTGGAAGACGCTATCTCAGAGAGGGAGCTCACGAATGTATAAGGCCTACGAGACCAGTAGATGCTGAGAAACTGAAAAACTTAATTTCTCTTGGTATACTACGTTTTCCCAAGAGAATTACGAGAGAGCACTTTATGCTTTACGATTTGATATTTAAGCGGTTTATTGCAAGCCAAATGCGGGAAGTAAAGGCGGTTTACCAGAAATTCAAGGTTTTAGTTGATGGAAATGAGGTTTCAGTTGAAAGACCAGTAAAAATCGTTAGAGATGGCTTCAACAAGGTTTTGCCGTTTAGACTTGAGCAACCAGTCGAGGAAGGCGAATATCCAATTGAGTATGCGAGGATTCTGTGGCTTCCCTCGGCTTGGCTTTACACTCAAGGAGACATAATAGGCTTAATGCGGGAAAAAGGCATAGGAAGACCAAGCACTTATGCAAAGATAGTTTCTACATTGTTCGAGAGGAATTACGTGATAGAAAGGAAGAGAAAACTGATAAACACGGCTTTAGGCTTCAAAATTTACCGTTACTTGGCTGAAAACTTTGGAGAATACGTTTCAGAAGAAACTACAAGGAAGCTTGAAAGCTTAATGGATATGGTGGAAAATGGGCAAGCAAACTATCAGAAAATACTCCGAGAAGTTTACAGCGAAATTCAAAATCTAATGAAGGCAGGATAACGTTAGCAAGTTATCTGAAGTATAAAAGAGGAAATATGTTTAAATCAGCTTTTACTCCGACATTTTAAGTAAACTTCTCCGCTAAGGCTTCCACTTTTCTAGTATTCATACCACGGCTTTTGCAAGGTTTAACATCGTAATTTGTTAGATGAATAAATCTGCTAAATCTTTTGAAGCAAGTTCTTCTGGAGTAGCCCTTTTTAACCATTCTACAATCTCAACTAACTTATTTATAATTGCTTCTAAGATTTTTTCGCCTTTTTCTTTACTTGCTGTTTTGGATATTCCGAAAACACCGCTTTTAGTATAGTCAATCGTGTCTAATGGTAAGTTTAAGCCTTCAACTTCTTTAATTAGCCAGCTCGGTTTTTCATCAACTGCTTTTTCCATATCAACTAAATGGGGATACAGAGCAAGGTTAAGCGAAGTTTCTTCGGCTCCAGCATGCCCCCTTTCTTCCCTATTAAACATTTCTGGAAAAAGCTTTCCAGCCAATACCCACCATTGGAAGACAACCATAAAAATTCCTTCCTTCCTCACTTCTCTAGCTAACTCCACCAATGCAGAAATGTTCCCACCATGTCCATTAACTACTATAATTTTCTCCACGCCATAATACTTGAGAGATAAACATACGTCTCTAACATAGTTTCGTAACGTTTCTGGTTTTACCCAAATTGTGCCCCAAAACTGCCTGTGGTGACCGCTAATCCCAAACGGGATTACTGGAAGACAAATAACCTCGGTTTTTTCAGCCACTTTTTCGGCTATTGCCTTTGCAATTAGGTGGTCGGTTCCAAGCGGGTTATGTGGACCATGCTGTTCTGTGGAACCAACTGGAAGAATTGCAATTTTGTTCTCGGAGAAATACTTTTTCGCTTCGGGCCAGCTAATTTCATAAAGCAAAAACTTTCTTTTCAAAACTTTCACCTTAACATCAAACTTATTTTGCGCTAATGATTATAAGGAGACCATAATAAATAATTTGGGAGACCAGTATGGAACGAAGGCTATTCGGAACAAATGGTATCAGAGGAGTCTTTAACCAAGACTTAACAATAGAATTTGCTGTTAAAATAGCGCAGGCAATAGGAACCTTCTTCAAAGGCGGAAACATCCTTGTTGGATATGATTGCAGAACAAGTAGCCCAGCCATTGCACAAGCTGTAATAGCCGGACTGGCTTCCACCGGGTGCAGACCAATAGAAGCAGGAATGGCACCAACACCCACGCTTCAATATGCCGTAAAAAACCATAGTCTAGATGGAGGAGTAGTGATAACTGCTTCACATAATCCCCCGCAATATAACGGAATTAAGGTCCTTGGAAATGACGGAGTAGAAATTTCAAGAGAACAGGAAATTGAAATAGAAGAAATATTCTTCGAGGAAAAGCTTTATAGAGCCAGCTGGGAGAAAATCGGGCAGCCTAGAAAATTGACGAATATAATTGAGGAATATAATGAGGCAATAAAGAACCATGTAGACGTGGAGGCAATAAAGAGGAAAAAGTTTCGCGTGGTTCTTGATCCGGGAAATGGAACTGCCAGCCTTACAGCTCCTAAGCTTTTAAGGAAGCTAGGCTGTAAAGTTTTCACAATAAACGCTAACATCGACGGAAATTTCCCTGGAAGACCTTCCGAGCCAAGACCTGAAAACCTAGGTGATTTATGCGCTGTTGTAAGGGCTGTAAATGCAGATTTCGGCGTAGCATATGATGGAGATGCTGACAGATCAATTTTCGTTGATGAAAACGGCGAAGTTCATTGGGGAGACAAAACCTTTGCGTTGATTGAAGAATGGTTCCTTAGGAAAAACCCGGGCGAAAAAATAGTTACTCCCGTAAGTTCTTCAAGACTTGTTTTAGATGTTGCCGAAAGGTACGGTGGGAAGGTTGTTTGGACGAAGGTTGGTAGCGTCGTTGTTTCGCATAAGATGAAGGAGATTGGAGCAAAACTTGGCGGAGAGGAAAACGGCGGAGTATTTTATGGACCGCACCAACCCGTTAGAGACGGAACAATGACCACAGCTTTAATATTAAATATTCTGGCTGAAACCGATAAGAAACTTTCCGACTTGTTAAGTGAACTCCCAAAGTATTTTATAGAGAAAGATAAGGTTGAATGTCCTAATGAACTTAAAAAGAAGGTTTTAGAAAGGTTTAGGATGGAAATAGAAGCTGAAGGATTAAAATTTGAAACTATTGATGGTGCAAAAATATGGTTTTCGGATGGCAGCTCCATACTTGTTAGACCAAGTGGAACCGAACCGATATACCGATTTTATGCAGAAGCAAGAACTAGGGAGAGGGCTGAGAACCTCGTTAGGGAATATAAGGAGAAAATAAGTAAAATAGTTGCAGAGTTGAGTTAGAAATGAAAAAAGTTGGAGTAGCGGTTATTGGTGTTGGTTTTTGGGGTAGAAACCACGCAAGGGTTTTTAGCGAACTTCCAGAAAGCGAACTAGTTGCTGTTTGTGATATAAATCCGGAAACAGCCAAATTTGTTGCGGAAAAATTTGACGTTGAAGCTTATACGGATAGTAAGAAGCTTTTGAAACGAGAGGATGTGGAGGCAGTAAGCATATGCACGTGGACAACAACCCATGCAAAAGAGGCTGTTAGGGCGTTAAAAGCCGGAAAACACGTACTTGTGGAAAAGCCAATAGCGAGTACAGTTGCAGAAGCCAAGAAAATCGTTGGAATGGCTGAGAAAGAAAAAAGGATTCTCATGGTAGGCTTCATAGAAAGGTTCAATCCAGGCGTGGAAAGGACTTATGAAATGATTAAAAAGGGAAAAATTGGAGCTGTTGTTTCAGCAACAGCAAAAAGAGTTTCGGAATGGCCTGAAAGAATAGGGGACATAGGAGTTGTAAAAGACTCAGCTATCCACGACATCCATGTAATATGCAGCCTATTTGAGGAAGACCCGACAACCATTTTTGCGAGAACTGGCAAACTTAAACATAAACGCTTCGAAGATTACGCCCAAATAATGTTAACTTTCAGCCATGGAAAAACAGCTTTTATAGAGGCAAACTGGCTAACACCATATAAAACGCGACAGTTAATTGTGACAGGAAGCCGAGGCATAATTAAACTGGACTATTTAACCCAAGAAATAGCCTTAGAAACCGCTCAACAAGCTCTAATGCCACGCCATAAATGGGAAGAACCATTAAAAAGAGAACTAAACCACTTTGTAAAATGTGTAAAAACAAACAAAAAACCATTGGTAGATGGAATAGAAGGATTAAAATCATTAATAATATGCGAAGCAGCACTAAAATCAGCAAACCAAAACAAAGCCCTAAACCTAAACAAAATACTAAAAATAAACTAGTAAAATTTAATTCACTCATCAACTCGAATCTTAATGATAAACATAATTGCGGGGGTCGCCAAGCCAGGCCAACGGCGCAGCCCTGAGGCGGCTGTCCCGTAGG
>JAOZNA010000048.1:3885-12258 GCA_029934005.1 Candidatus Bathyarchaeota archaeon | reverse complement strand
ATAATCATCTATAGGTTTGATAAAATGTTGGCTTTTGGACCCGTTCCATCTAGGCGTTTAGGAAGAAGCTTAGGAATAAACAATATTCCAGCTAAAACATGCACCTACTCCTGCGTTTACTGCCAGCTCGGAAGAACCAGCCAGCTCACCGTTAAAAGAAGAGCTTTCTACAACCCAGAGAAAATTTTCAATGAAGTTAAGAAAAAAGTTGAGGTGGCTGTTTCAAGAAATGAAAATATTGATTATCTCACATTTGTTCCAGACGGTGAACCATCGCTAGACATTAATCTAGGCAAAGAAATTTCTCTTTTGAAACAAATGAGAATCCCGATAGCTGTTCTAACAAATGCTTCACTACTCTGGTATGAAGACGTAAAAGAAGATTTATTGAAGGCTGATCTCGTTTCATTAAAAGTGGATTCTGTCAATCAAGTTTTATGGAGGAAAATTAACAGACCACACACAAGCTTGAGTTTAAACAAAATTCTTGATAGTATAGTAAGTTTCGCAGATGATTTTGATGGAATTTTGATAACTGAGACAATGTTAATAGATAAAATAGAGTATGGTGCCGAACTACGGGAAATCGCCTCTTTTCTTCAAGAATTGAATGGGTTAAAGAAGGCATACATTGCTATTCCAACTAGGCCTCCAGCGGAGAAGTGGGTTAAACCAGCCAATGAGGAAATCATAAACCTTGCCTATCAGATATTTTCCGAAAAACTCGGCGCAGAAAAGGTTGAATATTTGATAGGCTACGAGGGAAACGCTTTCGCTTTTACTGGAAACGTTAAGGAAGATTTACTAGCCATAACAGCAGTTCATCCAATGCGAAGAGAAGCTATTGAAGAATTCTTAAAGAAGGCAAACTCGGAATGGCGCATAATTGAAGAATTGTTACATAAAAAATTGCTTATAGAGCTTGAATACGAAGGAAAATTGTACTACATGCGGAAACTACCAAGTAGAACTAACCATCAATGAGCTTATTCACTTGAAATAGGGTAACATGTATATTTGACTTCCCTTAATTATGTGAAAGTTCAGAGGGGAGGAAAAAGCGCTTGGTGCTTATAGAAGTTAGATGGCATGGACGCGGTGGACAAGGAGCATGGACAGCCAGCGAACTTCTAGCGAGAGCAGCAATTTACGAAGGAAAATACATCCAATCCTTTCCGGAATTCGGTCCAGAAAGAATGGGCGCACCAGTAAGAGCATTCACACGCATAAGTGATAAGCCAATAAGACTGCATTGCTCAGTCTACAATCCAGACATAGTGGTAGTTTTAGACCCAACTTTAATGGCGTCTGTTCAAGTTACCGACGGCCTAAAAAATAATGGAGCTATAGTTGTTAATACCAGCGAAGAACCCGCAAAAATAAAAGAGAAACTTAGAATTTCTAATGGAACTGTTTGGACTGTTCGAGCAACTGAAATAGCAATAAAAATTCTTGGAAGACCGATAACTAACACTGCTATGCTTGGGGCCGTTGCACGTGCAACGAACATTGTTGGTATGGAAAGTATTGAAAAGGCAGTTAAGGAGCGTTTTCCTGCTCAACTGGCTGAAAAGAATATTGAAGTTATTAAAGAAGCCTATAAGGAGGCTAAATCAATATGAGCCCAGAATATAAGAGCTGGAAGGAAATTCCAATAGCTGGTGTGTGTTGGGTTCCAAGCACAGAATATAAGACTGGAGATTGGCGGACTTACAAGCCAGTTTGGGATTCTGAAAAATGCATTCGATGTATGCTTTGTCACATTTACTGCCCAGAAGGGGCAATAAAATATAACGCAGAAACAGACGAAATGGAATTCAACTACGACTTCTGTAAGGGATGCGGAATCTGCGCAAACGAATGCCCAAAAGAAGCTATAAAAATGGTTTTGGAAGGAAAGGAGTGAAAGGAGAATGGCTGCACTTAAACAGGAAGTTATCGCATTAAATGGAGATGAAGCTGTTGCTTATGCTGTTAAACAATGCGATGTAGATGTGGTGGCTGCATACCCAATTACACCTCAAACAATAATCGTTGAAAGATTCAGCGAATACGTTGCAAACGGAGAGGTAGACACGGCGTTTATATGTGTAGAATCAGAACACAGCGCATTAACATGTTGTCTAACAGCTGCTGCAACCGGTGCAAGAGCTTTCACAGCTACGGCTTCCGCCGGACTTGCTTTAATGCATGAAATTCTAGGAGTAACTTCAGGTTGTAGAGCTCCAGTCGTCATGGCAATTGTTAACCGCGCCTTATCCGCACCAATCAACATTCATGGAGACCATTCCGATAGTATGGCTGAACGGGACATGGGATGGATACACATTTATGCTGAAAACAGCCAAGAAGCCTACGATTCGATAATTCAAGCTTTCAGAATAGCTGAACATCCAGAAGTTCTTTTACCAACATTAGTTGGTCTCGACGGATTTATTCTAAGCCATACGCTGGAAAATGTACATGTTCTACCAGATGAAACAGTTAAAAGGTTTGTTGGAGAAAGGAAACTTCCACTTGTAAGAAATCATGAAGGAAAGCTTGTTCCATTCAAGCTTGACCCGGAAAATCCAATAACAATTGGGCCACTAGACTTGTATGATTACTATTTTGAGCATAAACGCCAACAAGAAGAAGCTATGAGAAAAGCCTATGACATAATTAAAGAGGTTCATGAAGAATATGCTCAGCTGAGTGGACGTAGATACGGAAACGGTCTTGTAGAGCCTTATAGGCTGGAAGACGCTGAGATAGCCACGGTATGTATAGGCTCAACGGCTGGAACGGTAAAAACGGTTGTAGATGAACTACGTGAGAAAGGCGTAAAAGCTGGACTGTTAAGAATCAGGGTTTTCAGACCCCTACCAGTTCAAGATATAATAAAATGGCTTTCAGATAAAAAGGCAGTTGCCGTCATGGACAGAGCATGCAGTTTCGGTGGAAACGGCGGACCACTCTTCCATGAAATTCGACATGCACTCTACGACTTGCAAAATCGCCCACCAGTAATAAACTACATTTACGGACTCGGCGGAAGAGATACCCCGCCATACCTAATACACCACGTATATCAAAACTTACAGAAAATAGTTGAAACTGGACGAATAGAACAGCTTGTTAATTTTATTGGATTAAGGGAGTAGAAGGTGAAAAATATGGCTGAATGGAAATTTACAGCTAAAGATTTCGCACAAATACCAGAACTCTTCGCTTCTGGACATAGAGCATGCGCTGGATGCGGACCAGCAATCGTCATGCGACTAATATTAAAAGCCGCAAGAGGCCCAGTAATAGCCACAAATTCAACTGGATGCATGGAAGTAGTTTCAACAATTTACCCATATACCGCATGGAGAATCCCGTGGATACATACGGCTTTTGAAAACGTAGCTGCAAACGCGGCTGGAATTGAGGCTGCATTAAAAGTTTTGAAAAAGAAAGGGCGTTTAAAGTATGAACATATAGACGTTATAGCTTTCGGTGGAGACGGTGGAACATACGATATAGGGCTTCAAGCCTTATCGGGTGCAGCGGAAAGGGGTCATGACTTTCTCTATGTGCTATATGACAACGAAGCTTACATGAACACTGGAATTCAACGTAGCGGGGGAACCCCCCTTGGAGCATGGACAACCACTTCGCCTGCTGGAAAGGTTATTCCGGGGAAAACTGAACGTAAGAAGCCCATAGCCGACATTATGGTTGCTCATGAAATCCCCTATGTTGCAACTGCTTCAGTATCGGAATGGCGAGATTTAGTCCTTAAAGCTAGAAAAGGTATGGAAGTTGAAGGCCCGGCTTTTCTACATGTTCTGGCGCCTTGTCCACGAGGATGGAGACATGATACAAGCAAAACCATTGAAATTGCTCGTTTAGCAGTTGAAACATGCGTTTTTCCTTTGTGGGAAGCTGAGAATGGTGAATATAAGCTTTCACCGAAAAGCAAGGCGATAGCGCTTAAACCAGAACTCAAAAAGCCAGTTGAGGAATACTTAAAAACTCAAGGAAGATTTAAGCATCTATTCAAACCTGAAAACAAACATTTGCTAGAGGAAATTCAGAAGGAAGTTGACCGACGCTGGCAGAAACTCCTAAAACAATGCCAAATAAGCTAATACGCTAATTCCTATCTTTCTTTAATGTAAATTGCATTCATTGGACAGTTTTTCTGGCATTCTCCACAACGACCGCATTCACTCGGATTCACAACTATTGGGCGGTCTTCAAACCATTCTAGAACACCAAACGAGCAAGATTTAACACACTTTCCACACCTATTGCATTTCTCATAATCTATTCTAATTTCCACAATCAAAAACATCATCTCAAAAACTTAGCACCGTGCCAGCGTGAACTTCAACAAATTTTTCTCCAAATTCTTCCCTTAAACGTTTCAAGGCTTTCTTTCCAGTGCAATGACAAGCACCAATAAATTTCGGGTCAGCTTCCTTTAAAACTTGAACTGTCCATTCAATTCTTTCTTCGTCTGCCTCCACTAAATGAAAGCCTCCAACAACAGCGTAAATTCTACTTTTACCAGTTATTTTCTGAGCATACCTAATCGTGTTAATTACTCCAGCGTGGGCACATCCAGTAACCACAAGCAAGCCTTCACCAGCGCAATCAATAACTAGAGCTTGATCATCAAATAACTCATCATGCACAAACTGTTCTTTCTCTATGGTTAGGAACCGTTCAGGAACCTTCTCAAACTTGTTTGTTCTTTCAATTTGTCCAGTAGCCCATATATCTTCTGCCAATGGCGCAACACCTCTAGAAAGTAGAAGCTTTCCACCGTGTTGTTCTATTTGCCACTTAGTGAATGGTATTCCAGCCAAGCGTATGCGGGGCTTAACCACAAACTTCGGCTTTAAAGCATCGGGATGTAAAACGATAGCAATAGGCTTTTCCACACATTTTAGTACGTCCAATAAGCCTCCTGTATGGTCATAATGTCCATGGCTGAGCACTATTGCATTAAGCTTGCTGAAATCCACGTTCATTTTATATGCATTGTGCAGAATTGTCTTGCCAGTTGTACCTGTATCAAGCAGAATGAAAACTTCATTCTTGTTAGTCCTAGCCTTAACTAAGATTGCTAATCCATGTTCAGACCAAATCCATGGCTTAGCTGGGTTTTTAGTATCCTCAACCAGAATTTTAAGTTCAACCTCATCAACCAAGCCTTCCACTTCCATCAACGGAATATTAAAGTCTCTATATCAGCATTTAAAGTTAGGGATAAGCTTGCCTAAAAAGAGAAAGAAACGCAAGAAACGTAAAGTTGAACCTTGGGAGGACTCCGAATATAGCGAAATTGAGGGGTATATGAGTACGGCTGAAGAAGATATTGAAGACGAGGAATTTGAAGGTGAGGACGAGTGAACGGTAAACATATATTTCGCCTCTTAAACTCCTAAACCAAACGTTAACATGAGATGAACAGTTGATGAACAAAACTCAAGAACTTATCGATAAAATTTTGAAACTGAAGAGGGAGAAGAAAGCAGTTATTTTGGCGCATAATTATCAACGTCCAGAAATTCAAGACATAGCCGACTATATAGGAGACAGCATAGAACTTTCCAGAAAAGCTATGGACGAAAAAGAAGCAAAAATCATAGTTTTTTCAGCAGTAGATTTTATGGCAGAATCAGCGGCCATCCTAAATCCTGAAAAGAAAGTTCTTCTTCCAAGCAAAGGTGCAAGATGTCCAATGGCACAGATGCTACCAGTCGAACAGATTAGAATGTGGAAGAAAAAATACCCAAACGTACCCGTGGTTCTCTATGTAAATACGTTAGCAGAAGCAAAAGCTGAATGCGATGTCTGCTGCACTTCTGCTAACGCTGCAAAAATCATTGACGCCATAGACGCAGAAAAAGTGCTTTTCGGTCCAGACCATAACCTAGCATGGCACGCTAAAAGGAAAACTGGAAAGGAGATTATTCCAATACCAGAAAAAGGGTTTTGCCCAACCCATATTCTATTCCAGAAAGAGGATATAGAAATACTGAAAAATGAATATCCAAACGCTGTTGTGGCGGTCCATCCGGAATGCATGCCAGAAGTGCAGCTAATCGCTGATTTTATTGGAAGCACATCTCAAATGTGTCGTTTCGCAAAGGAAACCGAAGCAAATGAAATTGTAATAGCAACGGAAAACGGACTTTTGCATCGCTTAAAGAAGGAAAATCCCGATAAAAATTTTATTCCAGCCTATTCAGATGCAGTTTGCCCAAACATGAAGCTAAATACTCTTGAAAAATTGTATTTGACATTAAAAAATGAACAATATGTTGTGACGGTGCCTAAGGCAGTAGCTAAAAAAGCAAGAAAGGCGTTGGAGAAAATGTTTACCCTTCTTTCCCAATAGTCTTCTCTGAGCTTCTTTTTCCTTCTTCTTCGATCTTCTTTAAGCCGTAAAACCCAACTAATGGAACTCCGGCTTCAGGCATGGTGCTTGGAATAAGCATTATGGTGTTTGTTCCAGGCTGTTGTCCAATTTCGTATAGGATGTTCATCCATCTTAGGGCGAGGGCTTTCGGATTTTTCTCGTAGAGTTCTGCAGCCTCTATCATTTTCTGTGCGGCTTGATATTCAGCGGTTGCAAGCGTTACTCTTGCCATTCTTTCCCTTTCTGCTTGAGCTTGTCTAGACATAGCGTCTTGAAGAACCGATGGGATAATCACGTCCTTTACTTCAACTGCCGTTACCTTGATTCCCCAAGCCTCGGTTTTCTCATCTATTATTTCACGCAGATGGGCTCCAACTTTTTCCCTTTCAGCTAAAAGCTCGTTAAGCTCTATTCTGCCGATGACCTCTCTCAAGGTTGTCTGAGCCGCCCATTGAGTTGCATGCAGATAGTTTTCAACATTTAACACGCATTTTTCCACGTCAATTGGCTTACAATACATGACAGCGTCAACATTTACTGGAACGTTATCAAGTGTAAGTGTTTGCTCGGTTCTAAATGGAATAGTCATTATTCTGGTAGACACTATCGTTGGCACTTTTTCTATGAATGGTATGACGTAAGTTATACCTGGTCCTCTGATGCCTACGTAGCGTCCAAGTCGTAAGACTGGCATTCGCTCCCATTCCTTGATTACTCTAATACCGCTTAGAAGAATTAGTATGATGATTATTAATATGAAAATCAGAAATATTGCTAATCCGTCCATGGAGTTCTCCCTCAAGTAAACTCTATGTTCCAAAAGTTAAGCTTTTTCATTTACAGCCTTAACTATAAGTACCAAACCTTCCTTGCCAACAACTTCAATTGTTTCTCCTTTCTTTATTGTTCTATCAACTGCCTTTGCACGCCAATACTCTCCTAAAATCCGAACCTCACCATTCGGGTCTAAATCTGTAACCGCTACTCCTCTGGCTTTAAGAAGAGCTTCAACACCAGTCTTAGCTTTAAGCATCTTAGTCTCTGCAATCTTGTAGACTACAAAGATAAAGAAAGCAGCTGCTAAAACAGCGGATATAACAAGAACTTCTTGTATCTGCTTTACTGTTTCCGAGTTAAGCATCCACTGAGGGGAAGGAAATACGAAAAGGCTTCCAATAATTATGCATATTGCACCACCAATAGCTAAAATTCCTATATTCGTTTTTATTTCAGCAATTATCAACGCAACACCTAAGACGAAAAATAATATTGCGGCAGGCGCTATCCCAATAGCTCTAAAAGAGACCAAGGCTAAGAACAGACAGATTGCCCCGGCGATTTCTGCCCCCCATCCAGGAGTTTTAATACCTATTAGAATGGCGAAAATTCCTATAATTAATAGAAGAGAGCTCACCAATGGATTGTAAAGAACCCTTAAAAACAAAATTTGAGGACCAAAAGAATATTTCACTAAGCTAGCATCACTTATGCCATCAAAATCTATCCTCTTCGAAAAGTTATAATTGTTGGCTTCGCCCAATGGAACAAGCTTCCAAACTATGCTTCCCTCGGAATTTTCAATCTTAATCAAAGAATATTGTTCAAGTTTTTCAAGCAAATCTGCAATGTTATCAGCTATTATTTCGATAACATTGAAGCGTAAAGCTTTCTCTGGACCTAAATTAAGGTTTTCACTTACGAAAAGTTTAGCTGCCGTTTCATTTCTACAATGAAGCTTGGCGTGATTTGCAATCAATTCTTTATAGGCATTCATATATTTCGAGTAGTTTATTGGTCCTAACGACGATGCTGGTTGGCATGAGCCTATAGTTGTACCTGGCGCCATAGCTGCGATATGTGAAGCCATAAGGATGTAGGTTCCTCCACTCCATGCTGCAGCTCCGCTTGGGTAAACAAATACGCATGTGGGTACTTCGGAGTTTTCAAGCAACATCATAATTTTTTGAACTGCTTCA
>JAOZNA010000048.1:0-3875 GCA_029934005.1 Candidatus Bathyarchaeota archaeon | reverse complement strand
TCTCCGCCAGGAGTATTTTCAGAAAATATTATTAGTCGAGCTTTTAGAGCTTCAGCCATTCTAAGTGAATCTTCAAAAACCATTTCAGTAGCTGCTGTTATTTCATTATTTATTTCAACAAGAAGCACCTTGTTTGAATTATCATTTTCAGCGAGACACGCACTAAAACCCATAAAGAACATGAAAAAAGTGAGAATTAATGAGAAAATCTTTGCATGCCTTCTCATTTTACATCAATATTTTTTAAGCTTTACAAATAGATAAATTAATCGAGAATAAGCTAGTGAATAGTATGGTTAAGAACGAATATACAATTGAAGATTACAAAAGAATGCTTACGGAAAAAGTAAAACGTAAAGAACTAAAATGTCCAAGATGCGGAAACGAAGAAGATTTTATGGTCAACGAGCTCGGCCACGTTTTTTGTAATAAATGCTATGAAAAAATAAGATTTGTAAGATGGAGTAAGAATAGTTGATCTAGCTTATCAACATAATCACAGCAACGAAAAAATATCACAATATGGTTTAAGTAGGTTACAAAATATTAGACAAGAACATCATTGATAGTTGAGGGAGAAAAATGAAAAAACTGGTTGTTATTGGACGTGGAGGAACTGGAAAAACAAGTTTTGTAGCTTTAAGTGCAAAATATTTTATAGAAAAGGGTGAAACTCCGCTTTTGCTCATTGATGCTGACCCAGACCAAAATTTAGGCGAAATGATAGGTGTAGATCTTCATGCTGAAGGAAAGAAGACTATTTCTGAACTGCTAATTGAAACTTTTATTGAAGGAAAGGGAACTACCGTAGGAATCCCGCCAAGTGAAAGGATAGAAAGTAAAATATGGATGGAAGGCATGTATGAAGGTGAAGATTTTGATTTTATTGCCTTAGGAACTAAATGGGTTGAAGGTTGCTACTGTCTTCCAAACGCAGCTTTAAAAGGGGCTATGGAAAAACTAACAAAAAACTACAAGTTCATTCTTTTAGACTCACCAGCTGGTTTAGAACATTTGAACCGAAGGATAACTTCTCAAATAGACGATGTATTTGACATAATAGACCCTTCCAAAAAATCCTTTAACCATGTTTATAGAGCCTATAAGATAGCGAAAGAAGTGAAAATAGAAATCAAAAACTTTTACGTAGTTGGAGGGTATAGGTTTCCAGAAGAACTAGCCAAGAAAGCGGAAGAAGCAACAAAAATGCCTTATTTAGGTAAAATAGCCTACGACGAGAAAGTCGAAGAGTACGTGTTGTCTGGAAATTCACTTCTTGAAATATCAGAGGATTCTCCAGCGTATCTTTCAATTAAAAAAATTCTTAAAAAAGCGGGATATTAAACTTAACTTACAATCGTTACTATTAGCTTATTCTTTGCGGCAAAGTTCGTTCATGCATCTTTATAGCTGCATAAACAAAAAATGCTGTAAACAGAACTATTGCCAAAAAATCTAGCGGCAACATATAATATCCATTCTTTAGGATTAAATGACGCGTTATGTCCGTAAAATAGGTCAATGGAGAAATTGAAGATATTACTCTCCCCCAATAGGGCAATCGTTCAACCGGAATAAATATTCCGCTAATGAAAACCATCGGAAACTTAACTAAGGAGGACAACATCATAGCTGTAGCAGGAATATCCGTTGGTGGATAAGACGATAAGAGAACGCCTAAGGCTGAAAAACATAAGGAAGCTAAAATCAAACTTAAAACTATAATTATGAAGCTAGTTAGGTCTAATCCTAAAAACAGCAGAGTAAACATTACAGGTATTATTGATATCATTGTTCCGAAAATAACTGATGAAAACATGTCGCCAAGCAAGATTGCCCAAAACTCCACTGGACAGCATATAAGCCTCTCAAAAGTTTTTGAACGCGTTTCCCAAGGAATTATGCCGGGTCCAATCGAAGTAGAAGTGAAGAAGACAGTCATCCCTATAAGTCCGGGCATCAGCTCCCTTGCGGAAATTTCTCTCCCAATAGTATAAGCTAAAAACAGGAAAAACGGAAAGAGTAAGCCGAATATTATTACTGGTCCCTTAGAATAGTAGATTTTAATGTCCTTTTTTGTAATAGCAATCGCCCTTTTAATCTGTTCTGTAAAAGTCATTTTCTCGATGCTCCCTTACAAGTTTTATAAAAATGTCTTCCAGTGAAGGCATCATGGTATTTAAACTTAAAATCCGCATTTCGCATTTTTTGGCAAATTCTACAACAAATTCGATTATAGCCGAAGGATTAGCCGTGTAAATTCTTATCTTATTTCCCGCAGGCACAACTTTAACTATTTCTGGATGATGCATCAATTCTTCTTTTTTTATAGGTTTATTGAAAAGAACTTCAACGTATTGAAGCTCCATGCTTTGAAGCCTTAGGTTTTCAGGAGTATCTATCGCGGCTATTTGACCATGATTTATTATTGCTATTCTGTGACAAAGCAAGTTTGCTTCTTCCATATTGTGAGTTGAAATAAAAATCGTTTTTCCATCGTCATTATATTGTTGTATCTTCTCTCTCACAAGCCTAGCACTTTCAACGTCAAGTCCAGACGTGGGCTCGTCGAGGAAAAGTATTTCCGGATCATTCATTAACGCCATGCACAATAGAAGCCTTTGCTTCATTCCCTTAGAGAATCCTCTAACAAGCCTATTTCTGGCTTGGTAAAGTCCAAATTCCTTTAAAAACTTAGTTGCCCTTTCTACACGTTCCTTTTTTGGAACTCCGTAGAGTTCACCAATGAGCATAAGGTTGCTCCATGCGGATAAGTCCACATACGCATTTGAAACTTCAGGAACAACTCCTATACGCTGTTTAACCTTTACTGGTTCTTCTACAACATTGTAGCCAGCCACGAAGGCTTTTCCCTCATCCGGCTTCAAAATTCCAGTCAAAATTCTAATAGTTGTTGTTTTTCCAGCTCCATTTGGACCTAAAAATCCGAATATTTCTCCTTTTCTAACCTTAAAGCTTACGTGGTCTACGGCAACTATTTCACCAAATCTTTTCGTTAAATTATCAACTTTTATTGGACTAGTCAATTTAGAGGTCTTCTAGAAAGTTTATTCTAATCTCCTTAACTTTTAGTTTCCAGACTTTTTCCGGTGCTCCTCCGCCGACTTCTCGATACTCTGATAAGCCTATTATGTCTGCTTCTTCAAGTTCTGAAAGGTGGTAGTAAAGCGCCGATTTCGAGATGTCTTCTCCGGCTTCCTTCAACATATCGTAAATTTCACCTGTGCTCAACTTTTTGTTTGCTAATAGCCTTATTATTACCCATCTAATTGGGCAATGTAATGCTCTAACATATTTTTGAAATTTCTTGAATTGGTTTAGACCTTTGCTGTGTCTGTATTCGTATCCGTTGTTACACACAGCGTTTTACTCCGTTTCTTTTAGATGAGTTTCCAGACTTGTAAGTTCAGCCTTTGCCTCTTCAATTTTCTTCTCATTTAAGAGTTTAAGCGCAGTGGTTACGTGCTTTGTGACACAGCCCTTTAAATCTTCCTTATATTGGCATTCTACGCATGGTTTCTCTTTGCACATTTTCATCACCTTTGCAATATTACAAAAATTTTTGTAATATTTAAACTTTTCCTAAAACTAAAGGCTATTCCCAGCCAAGCGCTTTAAGCATCATATCTCCAATCTTCCGCTTCAACCTTTCTAAATTTCTGTAATATTCCCCCTTCAGCGGTTCGCATTCTGAAAGTTTTGTTTCTCCTTGGAGTAAGCTCACGGCGAAGGCCGAACATGTCTGGTATCCACACTTGCCACAATTAGTTTTGGGAAGATAGTTGTATATGTCCATCCATGAAAGCTTGGCTGCTGTCTCAATCACTTCTTTGTTTGGCTTTCCATATTTCAAA
>JAOZNA010000108.1 GCA_029934005.1 Candidatus Bathyarchaeota archaeon | reverse complement strand
CTCATTCGCAAGTCCGTTTCTACTATCAATCACGTTGATGGCAGTGAACATTACAATAATTTCATATAGAAAAACACAAACAAAGGTTAAGTGAAAAAAGAGGAGATTAAATAGTCAATAATTAGACCCAGAATTTTACATTTTCTTTTTTCTTCTCTTTGTTAGAATGACAATGAGCGTCGTAGACACTATGAGCGCTATTAGCATTATGGTTGGTGGGGATTCTGGAATTATCACTATTTTGAGTGTAGAATGCTTATATGTGAAGTAAATTATGCTTAATGTCTGATTTTCGAATATTGTGACATAGTCTACTGGGATGTTATTGACAGTTATGTAATATGGTGGGGGAAGCAGATTATGAGGTATTGTTAACCTGCAGAAGCCACATGTTTGATTAGTTGTCACATTGGAAACATACATAACAAGAGTTCCATTTGATTCGAAATACTGAATGTCTTCTATTGTTGAATTGGATATAATGTCCACTATCTGATTTAGAGAAGCATTAAAGCTTTTAAATGGAGCCATAAGCGGATATCTGTCCGTATTGTTTTCATTAATAACATAAAATGTGTCTCCTATGCCATCACCACCAGTCACATTTTGATGTGGACCACTGTAAAGGTCGGCACCAGTGTAGTCACTCCAGTAATTTCCTCCAGAAGGATAACCCTTGTCCCAGATGTTAGTTTGTGTATCGTAGAGATATACGTGTTGTGTGTTGTTAACGAAGTTGTTATGGTAAATAATGTTGTCAGAAGATCCACCACTATCAATACCGCAAGAGTTGTCTTTTATGACATTATTATAAAGTGTATTATTGGATGAGCATAAATTAATTGCAACTTCCAAGGTATTTGTTACTGTGTTACCAATTAAGGTATTGTTCGGGCTATAAATTGATATGCCAACTGAAAGGTGATGTGTAACTATATTGTTTTTGATAGTATTGAACGAACCATCTACGTAGATACCTACATGTCCATTTGCGGTTATATTATTATTAACTATTACATTGTTTGAAGAGTTGTAAAGACTAATGCCGTAACTATTATTCATTATTATATTGTTTGTTATCAACGAATCTTTGGTAAAAACTGCAAGTATTCCCGGTTCATTATTCATCAAGGTTAAGTTTTTTATGGTCATCTCTGTGCAATTTATTAAAGCTACGTATCCAGCATCCAATGGAATTTCCATCTTTTGTTTGTTATGTAAGTAATAGATTGGTTTTTCGTTCACGGTATTTGAAGTATCAATGTCTTGAACGAAATGTAAAAATCTATATCCGTCCACAGCAAGGTTATGTTGATTTGCCCTCATTTTGTTTCTTCTGAGTTTATTGTTGGCAGATTCATAGAGAGAGATTCCCCGCAAGCAATCTGTAATTATGTTATCAAAAAGGGAACAATCATTCGATTCAGAGAGGGAAATACCGGTTTCAAATCCGGCAATAGTCATATTCGCAATGGTTACATTGCTTCGATGGTACAGTTTGACTCCTATTCCAGGAAATGAGCCAATGCCTTGAACTGCAAAACCAGCACCGTTAATCGTAATATTGTCTCTCTCCACGATAATCCCAGAATTAGAACTTGTGATGTTATCGGTTAAGGTATATATTATATTATCATCGGTTATTACTGGTGCATCTGATGGGTCTATTCTTCCATCCGCTCTGATATAGACTGTTCCAGTCCACTCACTTCTAGCCGGTTCAATGTTAACTGCTACAGATAATATGCTAAGTAGCCATAGTATCAGCATTAATCCAGAAACTAATTTCCTCACGTTTTTCTCCCTCTTCTCCTTTCTTTGTAATGTCCCTAAACTCAACTTAAAACTTCCCATACTATAATTATGGAAGGAAATTCTATCTCACTATAACTTGTGAACTCCCTTGAAAGTATAAAAGCAGTAAGTTTATCATAAAGGAAAAAATTAGAGTTTGAACTCATTTTTATTTTCTTTCACAGTCGAAGCATAAGTCAGTATCCCGATTTGTCCAAAATATCTTCCCACACTTCTTACACTTCACTTTATGAAGCAATCCTTTATCCTTCATAGCTGAAGTTACAGCTGTTATGGTCTGTCTCTGCGGAAAGGTTATGGCCTTTCGTGGACAGACTGGCTCGCATGCAGTGCAGCCATAAACACAGTTATAGGGCCTTGCAACTATGGCCTTTCCGTTGCGAATTTCAAAGACGTCATTTGGACAGAACTGTATGCAGCGTGGAGCCTCTCGGCCTTCGCAGCCGTCGCAACGATCCGGAAATATTGTAGGATACCAAGGAGCACACTGCTTCGCCATTCTCCCTCATCTCTAAAGTGAGCCTGAAACCAATCCATATATTAGCCCAAATGTTACGCTGCAGCTCCAAGCTATCAGCGCATAGGTTAGTACGACTTTCCACTTAACAATTCTAGACACGGCAACCATGTTGGGGATGTCATAGGGTTGGCCCATAAGCCATGACAATAGCGCTCCTTTGGACATTCCTAAGTCGAGTAAAGCTCTTCCAAGCACTATCTCAACGAGAGTCGGAGTATAAAGCGGTCCACCTATAACCGAGGCGAGTAGTATGCCAGTAACGCCAGTAAGGTATCCTTCAACTATCTCTGGTGGAAGATAAGCGCTTAAGTAACCCACAGCAACAAGCCCCATTAGGAAGTAGGGAAGTATCTGCTTTGCAAGGTATCCTCCAAATTTTAAGGCTGAAATCAATCTCTCATCTAGGGGAGGCCTAACTATTTCTACAGTTTGCTGGTTGCTGGCCGGATTTTGGACTATTTGATGTTCCTTTTCTATGGCTTTTCCCCAAGGAGTCCTTGAGATTATGACTCCGGCTAGAACGGCTGTTATCAACGATACCACTATGCGTACGCCGGCTATTTCCCATGAGATGAATTCGCCAGTTATGAGGATAGTTAGTATGTTAGCTGCCGGCGCCATCAGCAGAAACGTTATGGCTGGCCCTATTCCGGCTCCAGTGTATAGTATGCCAGCAAATAATGGAACCATAGTGCATGAACAAACTGTGAGCAGGGGCGCAAAGCTTGCGCCGATGGCGTAGCCCAACACTTTGCTGCTTCCCATGTATTTGGTTATCGCCTCTTTCGGTGCAAACTCATAAACTAGCCCTGCAGCTGTAAATGCGAAGAGTAGGCATATCCAAGCGTGGCTGAAGTAATCCCAAAGATAATAGATTGGAATTTCATACCATGCATATT
>JAOZNA010000047.1 GCA_029934005.1 Candidatus Bathyarchaeota archaeon | reverse complement strand
AAGACGGTGACATAATAACTGTTTCTGAAAAGGCAATTTCAACAGCTATAGGCAACATAGTTGACGAATCCAAAATAAAACCGAGGAAAACTGCCCATTTAATAGCTAAATATTGGATGAGAATAATATGGGGCTACTTTCTCTGCTTTTTGGCAAGAATGAAGAAAGAAAATATCGCAAGGATAAGAAACTATCCTTTATTTGAAGGTGCACGTCACAAGCAAACGGTAATTCACTATGCTGGAATTTTACAAGCGTTAAATGTTTGGTCTGAAAATGGAATAGACGGAAGCAATCTTCCCTACGCTTATGTTGCTTTACCGTTAAGGAAAGCCGAGAAAGTAGCAGAAAAAATTAGAGAGTATATTAAGAAGAAGCTCGGGAAAAAAGTGGCTGTTATGATAGTTGACACAGATAAAACGTATTCTTTTAGAAATTTTCATTTCACCCTCAGGTCATGCATGGTTAGGAGAATTTTTCATGTTAAATGTTTTTTAGCTTACGTTTTTGGGCGTTTCTTACGTCTAAGGCACCGTGCAACCCCCGTAGCTGTAGTTGGCTTAAAATTAGATGCTGAAAACGCTTTGAGAATAGCCGATTTCTCCAACAAAGTTAGAGGTTTTGGCAGCGGACGCACAGTTTGGGATATGGCTAACACCTTTAAGACTTCAGTTACCACAGTTTCTTGGAACATGCTGCAAAAAATTAGGCATAAACCAATTGTTATTGTGAGGATAGTGAATAGGAGAAATGCTTAATACTCAAACGTAAACCCATTCTAGGAGTAAGAGGTGAGAAAAATATGAATATAATTGAACAAATGGACACGTTTTTTAATCCAAAATCTGTGGCAGTGATTGGAGCATCACGTAAAATCCATAAAGCTGGGCATGTAATCTTCAAAAACTTCGCAGATAACAAACGTAGAGGCATTCTTAAAGCAGAACTTTACCCTGTAAACCCGAAAGAAGACTACATTCTCGGATTCAAATGTTACTCCTCACTACTTGAAATTCCTGGAAAAATTGATTTAATTGTAATAGTTGTTCCCGCCGAATTTGTTCCAGAAGTAATGTCTCAAGCGGTACAAAAAGGAGTAAAGGCTGCTGTGATAATTTCAGCTGGTTTTAGCGAAATTGGAAACCGTGAGCTAGAGAGGCAGGTTGTTGAAATAGCAAAAAAGGCTGGAATAAGGGTTTTAGGTCCAAACTGCCTTGGAGTTTACGATTCATATACAGGCGTAGACATGCTGTTTTTACCTGAAACAAAAATTCTCAGCACTGGAGACGAAATGGTTGCTACTCCTCGCCCCATGGCAGGCAACATTTCAATAGTTACTCAAAGCGGAGCCTTCGGCGCTTCAGCACTAGACTACCTAACTGGTCGACAGCTTGGAATAAGCAAGTTTGTAAGTTTCGGAAACAAATGCGATGTAGAAGAGGCTGAAATGCTTGAATATTTGCTTGAAGATGAAAAAACCGAAGTCATACTTCTATATATTGAGGGAATCCGTGATGGAAGAAAATTTATGGAATCAGCCAGAAAGGTAACACGCATAAAACCTGTAATTGCCCTAAAAACTGGTAAAACCTCGGCTGGAGCAAGAGCTGCAGCTTCACATACCGGATCTATTGCTGGAACAGATGACGTTTACGAGGCTGCTTTTATGCAGTGCGGAGTGATAAGAGCTAAGGACATGGAAGAATTCTTCGATTTAGGAAAGGCTTTAGCATACCAACCTCCAGCTAAAGGGAATAATATAGGAATCGTAACCGATGCGGGAGGACCGGGAATAATGGCGGCGGATGAATGTGAAGTAAGGGGACTTAGGGTTAAGAGGTTTTCAGATGATACTATTAGGAAATTCGAGGACCTTAAAAGTCAGGGTAAGATTCCCAAAATTGCAACCAATCTGAACCCTGTTGATTTGAGCGGTTTGGCTACTTCGGAAATGTTCGAGGAGGCAGTGAAGATTTTGGTTGAAGATCCGGAAATAGATGGAATTATTGTGCTTGGTTTACATCATCTGCCAGCTCTTATGGAAGATTTCGTGGATAGAATAGCGAATCTTGTTAAGGATTATCCGAAACCGATTGTTGCATGTGATATAGGGGAGACCGAAATGGCGATGTTCATTCGTTCAAGATTCGACAAGTTT
This sequence comes from Candidatus Bathyarchaeota archaeon, assembly GCA_029934005.1. Lineage (GTDB taxonomy): Archaea > Thermoproteota > Bathyarchaeia > Bathyarchaeales > WUQV01 > JAOZNA01. The sequence continues at coordinate 10,265 of JAOZNA010000047.1, read as the reverse complement.
GGAATTCCAGCTTACGGTTCTCCGGAGGATGCTGCAAGAGCCATGAGTGCGTTGGTTCGATACGGAAAGTATCTTATAAAGTGTAAATGTTATGATGAGTACATGGAGAATTTTATGAAAAGAAAGGGAGTGAAATAATAGTTTGTTGAATATCCTAATTTAAGCTGCTTCCTCCGAATTTGTTATTTTAGATGTGTTCTCTTTCTTTCAGCCACTTAGCAACTTGTTTGAAAAACGGGTCTGTTTCAAGGTTTAACAATGGAATTATCATTTTTTCTTTCGTTTCAACACGTGGAATAAATTTTTGTAGAGGAGCATAGCCCACAAATGTCCAGTAAATTCGTCTATTTTCAATAAGCTCCTTTGCTGTAACATTGGTTGTAGCCATTAATGGAACATATATGAAGGCTATTCCTTCAGCCCAGTATAATCCAGCTATTTTTCCACCAGTAATTATTGCTGTAAAACGTGCCAGTTCTTCAATATTATTGAATTTTGCACAATGCATTATTACGAGTTCTTTAAATGGTTGGTAGCTAATTCTTAACTGGTCTTCCATGCTGGAAACCTTGTTAATACTACTCGATGGATATTTTTATGATCTTTGCTACCTTAGTTGCAAATAATTATAATTGAGTGAATGATTAATATGTGAAGGATTTGTTTTAAGGTGAGTATGCGTGTCTTCAAAAACTAGCCTTAGGGTAACTGCACGTGTCCTTAAAGCTTTGTCATCCCAGACAAGACTAAAAATTCTACGTTTTCTTTTTGATGAAGGCCCCAAATCGTATACCGAGTTGATGAATAAGCTGAAATTGAGTCCAGTAAGAGACGCTGGAAAATTTGCTTATCACCTTAAGGCTTTGTTAAAGACCGACTTAATCGAGCCTGATGGAAGAACAAAGAAGTATCGTTTAACCGAGCTTGGAAGGGTTGTCCTCGGTCTTACAGAGGAACTTGAAAAGAAAGCTGTTAAACGCCGAAGAATGCTAGTTCGCACTTCAAAGCTTTCAATTGAAGAATTTGATAGAACAAAGATAGTTGAATCCTTAATAAAAGAGGCAGATGTTCCAGTTGAGCTAGCTCAGAAAATTGCGAGGGAAACAGAAAAAAGGTTGCAACAGTTTAGGGCTAAATATTTAACTGCTCCTTTAATAAGGGAAATAGTAAACGCTGTTTTAGTTGAAAAGGGCTTAGAAGAATATAGACATAAGTTAACAAGGCTTGGTTTACCAGTTTATGACGTAACAAATCTAATACAGAGATTAGGTGAATCAAAGCAACCATCGGAAAAGGTGATCATTGAGGCTGGAAGAAACGTTTTGGAAGAATATACATTATTGAACGTTTTACCGAGAGACATAGCTGACGCTCACATATCCGGGTACTTACATCTAGACAATATTGACACGTGGATTTTAAAACCAACGGAGATATTCCATGACCTAAGAATTTTTCTAAAAGACGGTTTAAAATATGCTGAAACAGCTCTTCCGAAGCCTAAAAGCTTCAATTCAGCCTTAAACCTTACCTTACATGTTTTAAAACTAGCTTCAAGAGAAAGTATGGGAAATGTGCTAAGCTATTTTAACATCTTCCTCGCACCATTTACAAGAGGTTTAAGAAGGGAAGAAATTAGAAATTGCCTTAGAAGTTTTGTTCAGGAATTGAATCTTATGCCGTATGCATCAACTACAATTGACATAGAGCTTGAAATGCCATTTTTCATCGAAGACCAAAAAGTCCAAACACCAGATGAGAAGGAGCTAAAATACGCAGATTTTGTTGAAGAAGCCCAAGAACTTGCTTCAATTTTCCTAGATGTTTTACTTGAAGAATCTTCGCGAAACGTGATTTTAAATCCAAGTTCGATAATTAAAGTTAGGTCTTTTCCCCTTCAAAAGGAAGCTGAAGAAATCTTTTATAAAGCGCATTTGCTAGCTTCTAAAACTGGACTACCGTATTTCGCCAATATACAAGAAAAAGCAAATTATGAAGCAGTTTACTCCTCATCTGGTTTTAAACTTAACACCGATTGGCAGAAAGATTGGGAGCTAGACACCTTAAGAACTGGTTGTCTAGGACTAGTTTTTATTAATTTGCCAAGAATAGCTTACGAATCGAATGGAAAAATGGAAATATTCGAAAAAACCTTGGATTTACAGCTTGAAATGGCTTTAAGAGCCTTAGAAATTAAGTTCAGAGGCATATGCAGAACTTCCCAAATGGGACTTTTCCCAATACTTAACTACATCGTGAACGGCGACCAATATTTCAGAATTGAAAATGTAATAAGAAATGTCAGTTTTACTGGTTTAAATGAGGCAATTTTGGCTTTAACTGGAAAGATGATTTATGAGAGTAAAGAAGCTTTAGAACTAGCAGAAAAAATTGTCTCAAGAATAAGCAAAGAGGCTGCTAGAAATTGGAGAAAAGTGGCAAGAGCCTATGCTTCTTTGAGTTCAAATCCAGAAGGTGCCACTAGGTTTGTTGAGCTTGACATAGAAAGATATGGCTGGGGCAAGGTTAAAACATTAGGTGGAAGGAAGAAGCCAATTTATACGGATTTAAATGTTGTTCCTTTCCAAGCCGAATTATCCTTGACAGAAAGACTAAGAATTGAAGAGAAATTTCATAAATTATGCAAAGGTGGGCACCTCATGGTTATACAGCTTCTAAACGAGCAAGTTGAAGCTCAAACATTGATGAAAACTACTAAAAAGGTATTAAACTCTAAAATTGGCTTGTTCTCTTACAACTATAACTTAACATGTTGTAATCAATGCGGAAAAATTTCGCTTGGGTTCCAAGCTAAATGCAAAGAATGTGGTTCATCTGAAAAACTAGCATATTTCACAAGATATAACGCGAAATACTCTAAGCTGAGCAAGGAAAACTTGCGTTTATTACATCGACCAACTATGTTAAAGTTGGAAGAGTAATATACAATTTTTTATACAATTTTTTCTAAAATTTTCAACTTATCTGCTTGTGAAGGAATTTATACAACATTTTATATATTTTAGATTTGTAGGGAATCTTGTTTCTGGTGGAATTTTTACATAAACTTGTATAGAGAAATCTAATAGTGATTATTTACATGGTTCTTTAATGCGGGGGTTCTCGCGAGTGAAAGATGAACTACAGAAGTCTCTCAAAAACTCCAAAAGAATCATAGTATACACTTCGCCTAACTGTCCGAGATGCCGCCAGTTGAAAACTTGGCTCAAAGGTAAAAACGTTGAATTTGAAGAAAGAAACATTGAAGAATCCGACGTAATGGCGGAGCTTATCCTAAGAGACATATACATTTTATCCACGCCAGCTTTAGAAGCTAATGGAAAAGTTTACACAGAAAGTGAACTTTTTGATGGAAACAACTCCTTGAACGTGGATTTTTTGGAGAACCTTCTGGAAGATGGAGGAAAAGCTTAGGATGAATGATTCTGCAATTTTAGAAGAACTAAAACCTATGGTTAGAAGAAGCGACGGCTTCATGGTGGAATGGAATAGAAACGCCATTGTGAGACAACTTTTAACGGAAACCAAACTTGCAAAGGAATTTTTCGGTATACCTCCAATAAGCCCTATGGAAGCTGAACAAATAGCAAAAGAAGTTGAAAAAAGGGTTTTCGATTTAAAACTCAGATTTATCAGCGGACCATTAATTAGAGAACTTGTAAACAACGTCTTATTAGACAAGTCCAAGGAAAAACCGGAATATGCAATTTACAGAAACATCTTGACAAGGGTTGGCACCCCAGTTTACGATGCTTACTTAATTGACGTTGGACTAGGCTATAAGGCTAAGGAAAACGCCAACCTTCAGCCTAACCCAGAAACTTCCCATAAGAGGAAGGCTGATTGGGTTTCTGGAGAAGAATATTTGCTTTTAATGCCCCCAAAACTTGCCGACGCCCATTTAGCAGGAGACCTACATATTCATGACCTCGAATATTTCGGAACCAGACCGTTTTGCCAAGACTGGGACTTACGCTACTTCTTTTACTACGGCCTAATGCCAGACGGAATCGGAACGAGAACAAGTGTAGCCGGACCAGCAAAACATCCCGAAGTCGCAATATTGCACACTGCTAAAATCCTAGCTTCTGCACAAACAAACTTTGCTGGTGGAGAAGGCTTCTACAATTTCCTAGTCTTCTTAGCACCCTACATGCGCGGACTAAACTATGAAAAAATTAGACAACTAATGCAAATGATGTTTTTCGAATATACTCAGGCTTATGTAGCTAGAGGAGGACAACTCGTTTTTAGCAACATCCAAGTTCAGCCAGGCGTTCCGGAAGTCTGGCAGAATGTTCCAATAGTTAAGTACGGAAAGGTTGGACCAGACGTTTATGGTGATTACGAGGAAGAAGTTCGTTTGTTATTTAAGGCGCTTTACGATGTTGCTTACGAAGGGGATTATTGGGGTAAACCGTTTAATTTTCCAAAGCTTGAAAATGGAATAAGCCCGGAATTCTTTAAGCCAGACTACGACGAGCTTTGGCTTGACGTTCACCGCGTGGTAGCAAAGTTTGGCACCCCATATTTTGATAACATGTTGCCTGCGTACAGAGGTTATGGAAAAGGAGTTTCATGTTACCAGTGCTGTGCGTACTGTTTTGTGGAAACTCCAGAGTCTAACCATGAATTTTATGAAAAACTCAATTTTGTTGATGGAAAGCACTTCACTATGGGAAGCTGGCAAGTTATAAGCTTAAACCTTCCCAGAATGGCTTATCGTGCAAACGGTAACGACCAGAAGCTTTTCGAGGAAGCTTTTAGGCTTATGGACTTGGCTGTCGAAATTTTCAAAGTCAAACGGAAATGGATGGATTTAATGATAAAGGAGAACCGCATACCATTCGCAACTCAACGACCCTTAGACCCATATACAAGACAGCGTGGCCCTCCAGCCGTAGATTTCAATGAACTAGTGTATACCATTGGGCTTGTTGGTGGAAATGAGATGGCTCAGTGGCATACTGGATATCAGCTTCATGAAAGCCCCGAAGCCATAAAAATACTTGTTAAGTTGATTCTTGAAATGCAAAAATACAAGAAGGAGCTTGAGGCTAGGCATGGCATAAAAATTGCTTTGGCGAGAACCCCCGCTGAATCAACAGCCCAAAGATTTGCAGTTGCAGATTTATTAACCGAAGAATTTAGAGAAAATGCGGAAAAACTCGTTAAAGGTGATAGGGAACAAGCAAGGCTTATGCTAAGTAAAGGAATGAAAGACGTACCAGTATATTACAGCAATGGAACACATGTCTACGTAGGCGCAAAACTAGGATTAATTGAAAGAATGGAGATAGAACAAAAATTCTTCCCATTACTTAACGGCGGAAACATGTTCCACGTATGGCTGGGAGAAGCAAATCCAGATACAGAATCACTCTACAAAATGACTAAGAGAATAGCAACACAAACTCAGATAGGCTATTTCGCATACACAAAGGACTTAACCGTATGCAACGAATGTGGAATGGTAAGTTCTCCATTAAACGAAATATGCCCAAATTGTGGTTCAAGAAACGTAGAATGGTGGTCTAGAGTAACTGGCTATTACCAAGCGGTAAGCGGATGGAACGAAGCCAAAAAAAAGGAGCTGCTAGATAGATACCGTACAAAATTCTAAACTATTTTACCACACCCAAAATTAAAGCGAGTAAAGCCATCCTAACAACTATTCCGTTCCAAACCTGCTGGAAATATTTTGCATAAGGCGTATTGTCCACTTCCGCTGAAATTTCATCAACCCTTGGAAGCGGATGTAAAATAATCAAGTCTTCTTTAGCATTTTTCAAAACTTCCAAATTAATCTTATACGATCCTTTCACCTTAGCATACTCGGCTGGATCGGGAAAACGCTCTCTTTGAATCCGAGTTACATAAAGAACGTCCACTTCCGGAACAATCTCCTCAACAGAAGCCCGTTCTTCAACATCAATCTTATCCTTTATTGACCTCAAAACTTCCTCTCTCATCCTAAGGGATTCAGGCGAAACCAGAAAAAGTTTTACATTATACATAGAAAGTGCATAGGCAAGCGAGTGAACGGTGCGACCGTAACGTAAATCTCCAACCAAAGCAACATTCAAGCCATCTATCCTATTCTTCTCCTTCCTTATCGTATAAAGATCAAGTAAAGCTTGAGTTGGATGTTCCTCTGCTCCAGAACCAGCATTTATGACTGGAACGTCTGCAAATTCTGCGGCAAGCCTCGCAGCTCCTTCAAGCGGATGCCTTAGGGCAATAACATCCGCATAGTTCTGAACAACCCTTACCGTATCAGCGAGGTTTTCCCCTTTCTTCACAGAAGCAATCTCGGCTTCAGCAAAACCTATAGTTGACCCTCCCAACCTCTGCATTGCAACCTCAAAACTTAGACGAGTACGCGTACTTGGTTCAAAAAATAAAGTAGCCAAAATCTTACCTTTAAGCATATCAGAACCAGTCTTAGCGATGGATTCCATAGCTTCAGCAATCTCCAAAACATAGTCAATTTCTTCACGGCTAAAATCCCTAAGTGAAATAATGTCCCTATTAAGGAAGCTCACATCAAACACCAAAACAGTACTCTAACAAGTGGTAAATAAGAATTACCAACAAACCCTCAGAACCCAAAAATGCAATGAGATTTAGAATTCTTCAAAACTTAAGTTGGCTATGTATCTTTCGATTTTGGCAATGGCTTCCATAATATCTTCAAGATAAACCCTTATAATCCCTTGGCATACTTCACTTCTCTCATTATGTAAGGTTTAATTCGAGGTTTTAAAGCACTAGAAACAACTAAATCAACCTTGCATTTAAGTAGTTTCTCAAGGAAAAATTTTAGTTCCATGTAATTATCGAAAGTTTTCTTTCCTTTCTCAAATTCAACGAGAATGTCGATGTCGCTTTCAATTTTCTGCTCATTTCTAATAAAAGAACCAAACAAACCTAATCTCTTTACCCCGAACTTTCTAATTTCTTCTAGATTTTCTTCGAGTATCTTAAGAACCTCTTCTTTTGTAAACGCTTTCATGGTTTTAACACTTTAATTTAATTGTTAAGGAAAATTTAAAGTCTTCTTGAACTCATGTCCTTCCTCATAAAATGAAAGCTCCATAATAAACATAATAAATAAAAAATAAACTAAGGGTGGTCGGGCGGGCAGGATTTGAACCTGCGACACTCCGGTTTCTGCTGTGCGCTTGGTAGGCTGGTGGCACCGCCTTTGGCGGTGTCTACAGCCGGAAGCTCTACCAAGCTGAGCTACCGCCCGTGCGTGTTCCTTCAAGAATTTATGGTTGATGTGAATTATATTTTTGTTTCGTTTAGCTTATGTTACTGTTGTTTTTGCTATGCGGTCTGTTAGTTTTTGGTTTGGGTTGCCTTTTGTTGCTAGTCCTGCTAGCATGTCGAGTATTACTATTAATGGGTGTATTTTTGTTAGATTTCTTAGCAGAGCTACGTCGATTTTTGGTTTTTCTTGGTTTAGAGTTTTTGTCTTTAGGTTCATTAAGTGTTTTCCAAACGTTTTTCCTTTTAGGTTTTCGAAGTACGCGCTATAGAACATTTGTGTAGTGCCCACTATGAAAGGGTAAAGGAAAATGTCGAAGAATGGAAAATTCAGCCCTTTCATTCCGGTTAGGAGGGTGAACATTTGAAGTAAAAGGCTAATTACTATGAAAATTACTGTTATAGGTATTAAAACTGTTATGAAGTCGATAATGTAAGCAACTATTCTTCTTATCCAACGTTCCTGTAAATCTTCATTTTTTAACACAAGCTCAAACGCAATAGTTGAAGTTTCAGCTTCTTGTTTACTCATGAAACTACGTTAAAATGTGGAAGTATATTTAGGTTTACGTGTATACATAAATGAGACAGAATCCAGCGAATGCGATTAAGTTTTATTGCATGCCAGTTCTACTCTTAGCTGAGGTAAGAACTATAATGGAATACGAATGTGACTTACTCTGTAAACTGGTTGCCATAGATACAGATTCAACTCAGAGAAAGAACTACAATAAAATTGTTGAATTGCTGATTTGCGAGGCTGAAAAGGCTGGGCTTAAAGCTGAAAAAGTAATTGATGAGAAAGGTATTCCTCACGTCACAGTAACGTTTCACGAAGCTCCAGAAGGAAAAAAGATCGTCTTCCTAACCCACTATGATGTTGTTCCAGCTGGTGAAGGATGGGAATTCGATCCGTTCAAACCGTTTGTTAAGAATGGAAAGCTCTTTGGAAGAGGTGCTGCCGATGACAAATCCAATATTATTGCAGCTTTGGCGGCTTTCAAAGAAGTTCTAGAAGAGAAATTGCCATTGAAGATCAATCCAGTTCTTATTATTGCAGGCGGAGAAGAAACAGGCGAAGGAGAAAGTTTCTTTAGAAAAATTGACGGCGACATATGCGTCGTCTTAGATTCTGGATGTGAAGGCTTATCGATTGGAGCCTCGGGGGTTGCAAGACTAAACGTTAAGGTAATTGGCAAACAAGCACATTCAGCTTATCCATTCAGAGGAATAAACGCCATATATCAAGCCTCAAAAATCATATGCCGCATAGAGGAAATTGCCAAGGAAATGGAAAAGAGGGTGATTTCAAAATTTTATGCACCGACCCATTATGAATATGTTCCGAGAAGAGTAAGCGTAACCATGATTAATGGCGGAATAGCTGCAAACATAATTCCCAGCGAATGCAATCTTCTAGTAGATATTAGGACAATACCCGAAGAAAGGGCTGAAGAGGCAGCAGAAGAATTAAAGGCAGCAATTGAGGATTACGCCAAAAGAAATGGTATAGAGGTTGAAGTGGAAACTAAGGTCTTCATGGACGGCTGGTACACTACGGATGAAAGGGTAATTGAAAAGTTTAGGGGAATCCTTGAAGAAGTTTTAGATGGCGAAGCGAAAGTCGTGGTTGAGCTTGGAGGGACAGACGGCGTATTCATGATAGATCGGATGCCAGTCATCCAGTTTGGAACGATGCGGGAAGAAAACAATATTCATGGAAAAAATGAATTCGTATATCTGGAAGACGTAGAGAAGGTGAAGAAATTCGTCAAAATGATCATAACTTCTGACCTATGAATTATTCATGGAGTTAAATATTCAAGTCTGCTTTTCCAGAGTGGGTCTGGACCATATCCATTCATCAATTTTTCTACAGCTTTTTTGAAGCTTAACCCGTGTTCATAGACGGCTTTTAGAAGGTTTAGGGTGAGGTTGTCTGAATATTCGAGGTCTACATAGCCGTTCCAGGCGATTATGGCTTTAACTCCTCTTTCGAAAAGTTTGTTTGTTGCATGCTTCGAATTTGTGCCATTGCAGCCCATTAATATAATTACTGAACCGCTTAGGCTTCCCTTGTCTCCAAGCAAGTCTGCCCTTAAAGCAAAGTATGGGCCCTCATTCTCATTAAATGTGTATGCTTCTTTAACTGCGCCTTGGATCTGCTCTGAAATATATTTATAGGCGCTATATTTCTCTGCACTGAAAAGATACAGAAAACCATATCTCTTATAGATTGCGCTGTGCACTCGGAGAATTATAAGTCCGTATCCACTTATGTTTCTGAGAAGTTCTATCGTTACCTTTTCGCCTTGATATACGTCTACTTCTAAACCAGCTTGGCTTAGAATTTCCTTAACGCCTTGAATAAACTTTGGATTAGGCTTTGTAAGTGCTATTCCGTCAATTATAACCGCTTTTGATAGATTGACGCCATAACCTGACCGGGGCTGTGAACCATTAAAATATGGTGTCAGAACTAATAAAAGAACAGTTATGGATGCGACTTGTAAAGCGAGTACCCATTTAATCTTCCTCTTTTTTGCACTTTTCTTTTTCTTCCTCGCCACTTCAAGGGCTTCCTATCAATCTTCATTTCGAGAGGTATCAAGTGGCGGCTGGAGCTAACGGCTGGGCATACATGGCTAGAGTATGTTAAAAGGTGAAGCTTTAACCTTTATGTATAAAATCGAAGTCTAGGTTTCTGAAAGTTTTGAAGATGGAATTTCATGTTTAATATTCGGAATTTTAGATAATTTTTAAAAAACAGCTCAATGCGTACTCATTATCACTAACAAAAATAGGAGTGTCAAATATGAAATTTAAGAAGAAGCTCATCTTACTGATTTCTTTCGCATCATTCATGTCAGCTCTAATCTTAATGCCCTTCATGATTAGAGCCCATACAATCGAGTCGCCCTGCACAGTCCCGCTGGTAAAGGGACACAATAACATACCGATAGGCTTCATTA
>JAOZNA010000046.1 GCA_029934005.1 Candidatus Bathyarchaeota archaeon | reverse complement strand
TGGATATAGATGAAGCCAGAATCACCACGGCCACAATAATTAAAATTGCTTGCACTACTAGCAAAATCATGATTTTGTCAAGGTTCTCCACTCGTAAGGGCGGCGTTGTGTCTACATTAATATATGGAGTAGTGTCCGGATCTAATTGCAGCTCTGTTGCTCCAAAACCAACATTAACTACAACTTCGATAGGTCCGCCTTTCGCTCTTCCATCCGGTGGAACTTTGAAATGCCTTTCAATCTTGTATTCTGTTCCCACTGCTAAACTGTAAGGAAGCCTATCATCAACCTTCTTTGTTATAGTATCGTTTCCAATCCATTCTCCATCAGCATAATTTGGCCACCAAGGATACGTTATAGTAATGTTTTTAATCGTGTAATAATTGGATGGATGTTTGTTAACTATCATTATTGTGATGGTTCCATCCTCGCCTGGTCTGTAAGATTGCTTATCTGTCCACACGAAAACGTGTACCTTCCTTTCTATTTGTTGAGCATTTGAAATTGCAATGCTCATTGAAGATAATATCAGTGCAAGTATTATGCCAACTATTATTTTTTTCATGAATTTTCACCTTTTTGAGGTGTCTGAGTTACGAATATTTAAATTTATCGTACAGTACGCAGATTTTAGCTCTTACCAACAAAAGCTGAGGAAAAATTTTCACTATATTTTTTCTTTGGTTCCATCGAAGTTTCTTTTGAAAATTGCAAGTTCATCCAGCATTTCTTCTAGTTGGCTTTTTGAAAAAACTGGTCCGTCTTTGCATACTCTGTATTTGCCTATCACACAGTTTCCACATATTCCAATTGCACATCGCATTATTCTCTCCAAGCTTGCTTGAACTTCTATTCCATATTTTTGGGCTGTTAATAAAACATGTTTAATCATTTGTTCTGGACCACATGTATAGATAATATCAAAATCTTCATTTTTTAAAAGATGTTCTAGGGGATTTGAGACTGTACCTTTTAATCCGAAACTTCCATCTTCCGTAGTGGCAACTATCTTTTCATTTTCCCCTAAAATTTTCTTAATTCTTTCTAGAAAAAGTAGTTCGCTTTTTGTTTTTGCTCCCATTAGAAATTTAATTTTCTGCGAAGTCTTTACCAGTTTTTGGGCTAAAAATGCAAGAGGGGCAATTCCGGTTCCGCCTCCAACCAAGAGAACTTTGCTCTTTGAAATTTTGAAGCTATTGCCAAACGGTCCTCGAATGCCGATAAAATCATTAACTTTCATTTGGTGAAGATGACTCGTAGCTTCTCCAACCTTTGCAACGGTAACTGAAACCTCATTTTTTAAGTAAGTTCCAGACAAACTCAACGGAATTTCATCTATCCCTGGTATCCATAACATGACAAATTGGCCGGGTTCTGCTTTTGCGCATAAGTCGTCTTTAAAGTAGAAAGTCTTTATTGTCGGTGTTTCCCTTTCTATTTTCCGTATTTTCCGTATTCTCATTCGATTATTTTTTGTGAGCTTGTCCAACAATTTCTTTTATGCTCCTATAACCTTTTTTCTCCATGTAAAGTTTTATTCCTTTAGTGATGTTTTTGAAGATGCCTATATCTTTGAAGGCAATTGCTGTTCCAATTTGGATGGCTGATGCTCCTGCCATGATGAATTCTAGGGCGTCTTTCCAGTTTGAAATTCCGCCGCATCCGATTACTGGGATTTTTACGATTTCAAATATTTCGTAGACGCATCTAACTGCTATCGGTTTTATTGCTGGTCCTGATAACCCTCCAAATTTGTTGGCTAAAACTGGTTTAGCGGTTTTTATGTCTATTTTCATTGCTTTAACCGTGTTTATAGCTGTTATCGCATCTGCTCCGGCTCTTTCTGCTTTTTCTGCATAAATAGTTATGTCGGAAACGTTTGGCGTTAGCTTAACGATAACTGGTTTTTTAATTTTATTCTTCACTTTTCTGACAATTTCATGGAGCATTTCTGGGTCTTGTCCAATTTCCATACCGGTTTTTTCGACATGTGGACATGAAACGTTTAGTTCTACTGCATCTGCTCCAGCTTTAACTGCTAAGCTTGCAACTTCCGCAAATTCCTCTGATGAAAAACCGTAAACACTTACGATTAGTGGCACATTATCTTCAACAGCCTTATACTCCTCAATTTCTTCTGTAAAAATTCCAATTCCTGGATTTGGAAGCCCAATAGCGTTGATTAAGCCGCATTTAACTTGGACTATTGTTGGATTCGGATATCCAGCTCTAGGATTTAATCCTACCGATTTTGTTACGATTGCTCCTGCGCCAGCTCTTGCTACACGTAATAGGCTTTTTGCTGTCATTCCTAAAATTCCAGCCGCAAGCATTGTTGGGTTTTTGAGTTTGATTTTGGCGATTTCTGCTGGTAATGTTTCTTCCATTTTGTTCAGCCTTGGGTAAAAGTTATCCTTTAGTTTAGATAAAAGTTAGGAAGGGTCTGAATTGAATGATGATGGAGAGAATGTGAATTGAAGGTTGTTTTGCTTGATAGTCCATTTGGAATTTTAGCCTTTGAAGAGAAGGGAAACAAAATAGTCAGCAGCCAGTTTTTTCCTAAAAATCCTTCAGTTGCCGCTGAAAAGATTCTTCAGCTTGAGGCTGGTAAAATCACAGATGAAGTGAAAGTTGTTATCAGAAAACTTAAGGAGAATGGATTTAGGCATTTTGTTTTTGAAAATGCAAGTTTAGCGAGGGCTGTTCGGAAGGAATTTGACGTTGAAACGGAAACTATGGAAGTAACCGATGCTGGAGAATTCTTGCGCAGTAAAATGGCGCAAATAGCCTTAAACTTGGGATTTATTGAAAATGAACAGGAATTTAATCAGTGGGTTCATCAAGTTTCCATCGAACTAACGAAGCTTAAGGTAAGAGAAGCAATAGAAAAACGTGATTTAATGGTTGTGCAGGCAATTCAAACAATAGATGACATTGATAAAACAACAAATCTTTTCATAGGGAGAATTAGAGAATGGTATGGCCTGCATTTTCCAGAGCTTAATAAGCTCGTTGAACGCCATGAAACATACGCAAGAATAGTGCTTAAAATTGGACAGAGAGAAAATCTTTCACTAGAAAGGCTTAAGGAACTTGAAATTCCTGAAGCTAAGGCAGAGAAAATTCTTAAGAAAGCAAAGGTTTCGATGGGAGCTTCCTTAAGAGAACAAGATGTTGAACAAATTCAAGCTATGTGTAAAATAACCTTGGAGCTTTATGAAAGAAGAAAGCATCTTGAAAAATATGTTGAAGAAGTCATGGAGGAGGTTGCTCCAAACATAAAGGCATTAGCTGGCGCATTGTTAGGTGCCAGACTCATCGCATTGGCTGGAGGTCTCGAAAATCTTGCGAAAATGCCAGCTAGTACAATACAGGTCTTAGGAGCTGAAAAGGCGCTTTTTAGAGCTTTAAGAACTGGAACTAGGCCGCCTAAACATGGCATAATTTTTCAACATGCATATATTCGTGAGGCAAAGAAGTGGCAGAGAGGAAAAATAGCTAGGGCGTTTGCTGGGAAACTTGCAATAGCCGCTAGGACAGACGCTTACAGCGGTAAATTTGTTGGAGACGAATTAAAATCTGATTTGGAGAAAAGAATTGAGGAAATTAGGGAAAAATATGCTGAACCCCCTCCGAGGAAGTTCTATCCGAAAAGAAAGATTAAAAGGAGAGGGAAAAAACGTGGTAGAAGTTAAGCCACATCCAAGATTTCCTGGAATCTTTATTGCTTACTTAGAAGACGGAACACAAAGGCTAGCCACTAAGAATCTGGCTCCTGGAAGAACCGTTTATGGAGAACGTTTAGTGCGTTATGGAGAAGCTGAATATAGGTTGTGGGATCCTTATAGGAGTAAGCTTGCTGCTGGTATTTTGAAAGGGCTTCAAAATATTCCTATAAAGCCTGGAAGTCGTGTTCTTTATCTTGGAGCGGCTTCTGGGACTACTGCCAGCCACGTTTCGGATATTGTTGGGTTGGATGGTCATGTTTATTGTGTTGAGTTTGCTGCTAGGGCTATTCGAGAGTTAGTTAACAATGTTTGTATTTACCGTTCCAATATGTCTCCAATACTTGGGGATGCGAGAACTCCGGAGAATTATGCGAGGATTGTTGGGAAAGTGGATAATATTTATTGTGATGTTGCACAGCCTCAACAAGCTAAGATTTTGGCAGACAACGCAGACATTTTCCTTGAAAAGAATGGTTGGATAATGCTTGCTATAAAGGCTCAAAGTATAGATGTGACTAAGGAGCCTTCTGAGGTTTATAAGCGTGAAATAGAAACTCTTAGGGAAAGGGGGTTTGAAATTAAGGAAACTGTTCATTTGGAGCCCTATGATAAAGCTCATGCCATGATTGTGGCTAAATTTTAGAGTTTCAATTGTATGATATGTTCGGTTTTGATTAGAACATTCTTCTAGAAGAAAGCTAAGTTTATATTAAACGCTGCTAAAATCTTTTTGTTTGTGGAAGGGGAGAACGTGGAGAGAGTTAGCATTTTGGACGAGACTGAGGATATTTTTAGGAAAGCTGGCTTCTATCTGTCTCATAGATGCTGTTCAAGACCAAGCTGTTTTGATTTTACAGCTCGCAGAGATAATCTCCTAACATTTGTTAAAATTCATAATAATATTGGAAGCACTTCTCCTAATGAAGCTTCAGAGTTAGGAGCCATATCAAGTTTTTTTGAAGCTTCTTCCATTTTAGTTGGAGAAAGAACAAAAAATCGGAGAATGGAAAATGACACTGTGTATTCGAGGTATGGAATTTATGCGGTTACGCCCAAAACTTTAAAGGATGCCTTATTTAGAGGGTTTTTCCCGCTTGTGATGGCTGGGCCTGGCGGTTATTATGTTCGGATTAACGGTGAGCTTGTTCGAAAAAGAAGGCATGAGTTGGGGTTGTCGATTGGTAAGCTTGCTGAGATGATTGGTATTTCTAGGAGAACTCTTTATGGTTATGAGCGGGGAATGGCTAATGCTTCTGTTTCGACTGCGTACAGATTGGAGTGGATTCTGGGAACTGCAGTTATTGAGCCAGTAAACATTTTTGAACGTAAGAAGGAGAAGAAGGGAATTTTTACAACGGCTAAGGAGTTTATTTCGAGGCATTGTCCTCTTTATAAAGTTTTGAAGAAGTTAATGCAGTTTAACTTTAAAATTGCTCAGGTGAAGAAGGCACCTTTCGATTTTGTTGCGAAGATTCCAGAAGAAAATTTGAGTATTCTTGGCGGAATAGCTGTTAAAAAGGAGCAGAACCTTGAAAGAAGGACAGAGGAAATAGTTAGTGTAGGGAAGGTTGTTGGAGCGCAGCCTATTTTGATAACGTCAAGGAAGGATGAGGTGCCCAATAGCAACGATATTCCTTTGTTTGGTCTTAAAGAAATTGAGAAAATTAGAAAGCCTGAAGACTTTGTTGGGAGCTTGTTTTAAGTTTCAAGCAGCCTCTTTTGGGTTGGACTTGATTCAGCTTTTATTTTTTTGGCTGGTTTCCACGATTTTCTTACAAATTCTGGGTATTGACCGTATTTTTTGAGGCATTCTTTTAGGAATTTTATTGTTTTTGGGTCTGTTGGGTATCCGCATCCTATGTCGCCGTATTTTTGTTTAAGTTTTTCTAGTTCCTTATCTCTTTCTACTTTGGCGATTATTGATGCTGCTGATACAATTGGGTATTTTTTGTCGGCTTTATGTTCTGATATTACTTTGAGTTTGAAGGGTACGCATTCTAGAATGTGTTCTTTAAATCTTTGGGGTATGGTGTCTGATGCGTCTACGTAGGCTATGTCTGGTTTTAGGTTTTCAATTATTTTTGCCATTGTTATGGCTTCAAATCTGTTGAGTTTTCGTAGTTTTCTTCCATAGTTGACGACTTTGTCGATTTCTGCTGGTGAAAGCTTAATTATGTGCCATTTTTTTGCTATTTTCTTTATTTCTTCAGCTAGTTTTTCTCTTCTGGTTGGTGAGAGAAGTTTTGAGTCTTTAACTTTCAATTCAACGAGTTTAGGTAGGTTTTCCTCTTCCATTAGGACTCCGGCTATCACCAGAGGACCTATAACCGAGCCTCTTCCTGCGTCGTCTATTCCTGCTATAAGCATTAATTTTTCTCCTTTTAGGTATTTGCTTATTTTCTCCATAATAAGCTTGTGCAGGTTTTCCCTATTTTCAAGCGTAACTTCGATTATTTCGGAGTCTTCTCTCCTTTTTATCTGGTTGATTATTTGGTTTTTGGCTCTGTAATGTATTGTTCCGATAACTAGTTTTTGGCTTTTTAGAGCTTTTAAAACGGCTTCTTTGAAATTTTTTGAGAAAAGTTCCATTGGTCCTATTTCGTCTATGATTATTGCTTCTGCTTTTTCGACTGCATTTAGGATAGCCTCTACTCCTATTGAGTTTAGGTCTTGGAGGTTAACGCGGTACTTGCCTATTCTTGGGCCTTCTGGTTGATTTATGTGGGCAAGCCATCCTTTCTTATTAAGGCTTAAATCTATTATTTCGAATCCTATTCTTTTTCCTTGTTTTCTAACTTCTCGACTAATCATTCCACCAATTTTTATTTTTAGCTTTTTTAACTCCTCGATTGTTTTGAGTAGAACTGTGGTTTTTCCTATTCCTGGTCTTCCAGTTAGGAAGATTGCTTTTTTCATTTGGCACCATTTTAAATATTGCTGGCTTGTTTTTAAATTGTTGGTGAAGGTTTGTGAAGAAGGAAGTTTCAGAGAGGTTTAATTTTCCTACTGTTTGGGTTAGTGAAGGAAAGGTTAGGGTTTTGGTTCCTAGGCTTGAGGCTTTTGTTGAGAAGCCTAGTGATTATGCTCCTTCGAGGGCTCCGGTTTTTTATAATCCTGTTATGGAGTTGAACCGTGATGTTGCTGTGCTTGTTTTGCAGGTTTTTCAGCGTTTTTCTAATCGTGGGCTTTTTGTTTGTGAGCCTTTGGCTGGTTGTGGAGTTAGGGGGATAAGGTTTGCGGTTGAGGTTGATGGGGTGGAGAAGGTTGTTGTTAATGATATTAATCCGAGGGCTTTTGGGCTTATGAGGTTTAATATAGAGGCTAATGGTGTTTCTGGTAGGGTTTTTGCCGAAAGTAAGGATGCGAATTTGCTTTTGAGTGAGCATGCTGCTCCTAGAAGAAGGTTTGATTATGTTGATGTTGATCCTTTCGGGTCTCCTGTTCCGTTTTTGGATTCTGCTTTGAGGAGTGTTAGACGTGGTGGTATGGTTGCGTTGACTTCGACTGATTTGGCTCCTCTTTGTGGTGTTCATGTGAATGCTTGTGTTAGGAAGTATGGTGCTAAGCCTTTGAGGACTGAGTATTGTCATGAGCTTGCTCTTAGGATTTTGGTTGGTTGTTTGATGGTTACTGCGGCTAAGTATGAGTTGGGGGTTAGGGTTGTTTTCAGTCATTACGCGGAACATTATGCGAGAGTTTACGCTGAAATTGATTATGGAGCTAGGAAGGCTGATGAAAACTTGAGGGGGATGGGTTATGTTTATCATTGCTTTGGGTGTTTGCATAGGGAGTTTTCTTATGGAATTTTTGGTGCTGAAAAGAGGGAATGCCCGAGGTGTGGAAGGGAGATGGATTTTGCTGGTCCGCTTTGGCTTGGAGAACTAGCAAGTAGGGAGTATTGTGAGGGAATTTTGCGTGAATTGGATGTGAGGGAATTGAAGAATGGGAAGAGAATTGGGAAGATGGTTGGTTTGATTTTGGATGAAATTGGTATGGCTCCGACTTTTTATGATGTTAATAAGGTTTGTGAGAAGGCTGGTTGTTTGACTGTTTCGCCGCGTAAGGTTGTTGAGGAGCTTAGGGCTAGGGGTTTTTCTGCTTCCTTAACTCATTTTAAGAGTACTGGTATGAAAACGGATGCGGATATAAACGAAGTCATGGATGTGGTGAGAAGTTTGGGTGGATAGGGAGTTTTAGTTTATTTGTTTTTCGTAGATTATGAGTTTGGTTTTGTCCCATTCGAAGCCATTTTGTTGCAGTAGGGTTGGAATGAACTTGTAGTCTGGTGTGTAAGCGAAAATTTTTGTTATAGCGTTTTTGGTGCAGTGGTTTTCTAGGAACTTTATCATGTTCGTTATTGCTTTTGGGTTTCCGTCGATGTAGCATGTTTGGATGGCGTTTTCTTGCCATTCACTTTTAACTTCGTCGTCGATTAGGGTTATTCCAGCTATTTCTTTCTTTTCCTTGAAAATTATGGTTTTTTGGTTTTCTAGGAATTGTTTTAGGTCTTGTTTTTCTAGGCTTATCCATGTGAAGAGTTTTGTGTAGAGACGTGAGCATTTGTTGAAGCATTCGGATTTTTCTAGGAATTTCCAGATTTCGTTTAAGTTTTCTTTTTCAGCCCATTGGGCATGAAGGTTGGCTTGTTGGCTTAATTCTTCCTTTTTCATTTCTAGAAATGTGGCTGTTGGTTTGAATCCGAATTTTTCTAGGGCTTTTTGGGCTGGAATGTTTGTGGATTCTGTTACTAATCTTACAGTTTTCGCTTCTTTTTCTTTTGCGTATTCTAGGCATTTCATCGTTATTGCGGTTATTACTCCTTTTCTTCTGTGTTCTGGATGGGTTCTTGCTCCGCTTAGCCAAAATTCTTTAGGTTTTAGCTGTCTTATGCATGTGATTCCAACTGGTTTATCATTGATTAAGCCTACGAAAACTTTTGCTTTTGGGTCGTTTAGCCATTTGTCCCAAACGTATGGGATGTAGTCGCCCCATTCCCAAGTTTTACTACAAAAACTTAAAACAGCATCCTTATCCTCACGCCTAGCCTCCCTAACAAATATTTCCCTAGACATACTATAACCTCTTGGTGCACATCTTGAGGTATATATCCAGAATTTTAACTATAACCTTTGAGTAATAAGTCATGTGTCGTAATACAGCTTAAATTTTAAAAGGGACAAACGTAGAATCAGAAGTGAAGGGAGAAGAACATCATTGAACGTAGAGGAAAAAATTAAACGTATATTGACGGATGAGAAATTGTCTGCAATTAAAGCCATGCTCGAAAAAGACCACGCAATAGACTGCATATTCCTACTATACATGAACAGGGGAAAATGGAAAGAGGCAAAGGAGTTTATGAAAAACCTAAACCTAACCCTAAGCGACGGAACCTTCAGAGCGAGAATGATGGAAATAGAAGATTTAGGGCTTGCAAAAAGCGTTCCAATAGACCCGCTGAAAAAATACTACGTTAAAACGGAGTTTGGCGAGAAAGTAGCGAAACTTTTGCTTGAGTTCTTTGATAAGCTTGAGTAAGATATGTTTCCTGTAAAGTTTTTATTGGTATTTTTCTTGGATAAGGTTTCTTGAGTCGTAAGATTTAAATCTCAATATTCTACTTAATTTCATGACAACCCTAAGGAGGGATAAGAAACAAAATGAAAAAATTGTTAAAAAATAAGAAGGCGCTAAGCCCAGTAGTAGCCGCAATCATACTCATCGCCGTAACAGTCGCAGTATCAATCGCAGTCGCAGCATGGATGGGAGCACTAACATTCACATTCATGGGAACAGAAGAACTAAAAATAACAAATGTCGAATTTCTATCCGAAGATCATGTGAACATAACTCTACAAAACACGGGGACTTCACCAATTACCATAAATGAAATTCATATTAGCGGAAGCTCCAACCTATTAGGTTCCCCAATAACTTTACCCGCGAACACTCAACAGGAAGTACAAGTGACATATACATGGCAAAACGGCTATAACTACGAAGTCAAGGTAGTGACATCCAAGGGTAATCAGTTCTATTATACAGCGACAGCCCCAACTTAAACCATTTGAACTGTTGAGAGTGGGGTAGGGGCTGGCGCCTTGATGCGTCCCTCTTCTTTCCACACATCCCGCTCCTCCACGGAGGTGTAAAATAAATGGTAGTAGAATTAAAAGAGTATGAGTCTGCCTCAGAAATAGCAGAAACCCTAGAAAAAGAAATCTCAAGAACAAAAAGCCTGCTAGGCGAATATCTAAGAAGACTAGACGATATTCGTTCTCTAGCCGAAAAATCAAAGAAAATAAGAGAAGTAGTAATGAAACTAGCAGGCAAAAAAGCAGTCCAAGAAACCCTAGGAGAAATAACAGTAGGAAACCTAAGCATAGTCCTAGACGCCAACCCATTCCACGAACTAACAGCCATAGAAGACGTAGTAAGAAGCCAACAAGAAAGACTCCTAATGCTACAAAAAGCAAGAGAAGCCCTAAAATGGATGGACCAAATAGGCGACACAGAAGGCCTAAAATACATAGTAGTAGAAAACGACGGCGTACCAGAAAAAATACTATTCAAAATCTACTAAAAACCCGTTTCATTCAAACCTGGTCGTGACACAAAATGAATAAGGAAATATACTCATTCGCCATGAAAAATGCACTAAACGAAATCGGAAAGATAAATAAAAACATAAAATGCTCATTCATATTCAACAGCGAAGGAGAAATAATCGCTGAAGACGACAAAAGCTCAAAATTCGACATAAAAAGCATAATGGAAAACTTTGACGAAATACTTGAAAAGAAAGACGTAATAGGAGGACTCAACCACCTAGAAGTGAAAGGAAAAAACGGAACCTTCAAAATCCTTAACATAAACGAAGATTCCTATCTAGCCTTAACAATTGAAAAAAATGCAGATACACAGCTAATTGAAGCCACAGTCCGAGTTATAATACCCACGCTATTAAGATTGCTGGAAAAGCTAGCCCCTACCCACCCCATACCAGCCCTTCAAAACCAGGAAACAAAAATTGAAGAAAAAGAACAAAAAGAACAAGATGAAAAGGAAAGAGAAATAAAAATCGAAGAAAAGGAAAAAATAGAACCAGAACTAATTGAACCCGAAATCCCAGTTAACCAACTCATAGTCGACACAATAGGAGGCCTACTTGTACGCTCAGACACAGTACACATAGACGCTTCAATAATTTCCCAATGGAACGAAGCCCTAAACGGAAAGAAAATAGAAATGGTTGAAATCGAAACCTTCAACGGAAAAACAGTCCAATGTAAAGTAAAAGAAATGAAAGATTCAAAACTTGCTGGAAAAGGCATAATAAAAATCCCAGAAAAACTATGCAAAAACCTAGAAATTAAGAGAGGAGAACTAGTCCGAGTTAAACCAGTCATCTCTTAGGAAGTGAAAAAATGCCAAGAAAGAGAAAAATAGAAAAAATTGAAGCAAAACCGGAACCAGAGCCAGAATTAGATAAAATTAAGGAAAAACTAAACGAAATAAAAAACAAGCCGGGAATAGTCGGCTATATAATTCGAAATAAACGTTCAGCAACCATAGACCTAGACGACCCAACAAAACTAATAGACTACGCAATACTATCCACATCAGCAAAAGAAACAGCAGAACAACTCTCAAAAATATTCACCCTAGACGAAACAAAATACACAATAATTGAAGGAGAAAAAACAAAACTCCTAAACTTCTCAATAAATGAAAACGACATAAGCATATTCGCCGAAAAACAGGTAAACCTCGAAAAAATCTACAAAGACTTAACCTAACCCAAATTTTATTGGGAAAAGCCAGCGGGCAGAAGGGCTAATAAACATTTAAGTAAAGGGGTTCCAGATCCCTCTGCCGCTGGCTCCCACAAACTTCTAAAAACCAGCAATCAAAGGAGTAACATACGTTTCAATAAAAGCCGAAATAACCGCCAGAAAAACCACAACCAAAAACTTTTTCTTCAGAAAAGAAGACCATAAACTACCAAAGAAATATTTTGCAAGCACCAAAAGCTGAAAAACCTCTTTTCTAGCCAAATAAAACATTTCCACCGGCTTATTCATCAGTAAAACGTAATCTCTAAAAGAATAAGTTTCCATATCCACTGGAAAATCAGATAAATTAAAGCATGCTACACGAATGGAATTAACCCAATAAAAAACCATAACCGTTTCCAACCACCCATGAGGCAACATAATTTTAACCGCCAACACAGGGCTCTCCTCGGATATAACCACAAAAAACAGCAAACCAACCGAAAACCATGAAAGCACTATAATTAAAGCTATTTTCCAAGCATTCTTACGTAAAAATGGCGCAACCAAAGCAGTTATTAATACCAAGTAAAGTAAAGCCGCAACATTATATGCAGCTATAGCTACCAAGGTTACAGGATTCTGAAAACCAAAACTTTTCACAATAATATACATGAAGCGGTAAAAACTATGGGAAACCCACCACTTGATTACTTCTAGAAACGCTCTCCCTCCCCTCTTCTAGTTTGCACTCTTAAAAGACATTTAAAACTTATCCAATGTCGTATCTTACGTTTTATTATTCTATTTCTAAGATAAATGAAATAAGATACTAAAGACAAAGTATAAGTTAAAAAAGAAGGGGGGATTTAGAAGTGAAGAAAAGTTTGGTTGTTGGAATAACCTTGCTGATGATGATTTTTATAGCGATCTACAGCCTAAACCTAACCATGCCGCTATGTGATTCCACAACAACGCCAACTGGAGATGAAGGCGGAAGCGGAAAACCCAGTTCAACAACACCAACTGGAG
>JAOZNA010000045.1 GCA_029934005.1 Candidatus Bathyarchaeota archaeon | reverse complement strand
TTTTAACAGAGTGGACTTAACGTAATTTCTATAAAAATTAGAAAGAACAAAAATTCCAGATAAAGTGAGTATTGATTGCCTAAACACATAATCCGAAGGCGCAGAATATTCAGATTCTGCTAAAGTTATTCCAAGAAACTGGAATATTCCAGAAAGCTGATGCTTAATCCATAAGGTTAGTTGAGGTTCTTCAATTTTGTTTGCAGGAGCTCTAATTTGAAGGAACTCAGAAGCAAAACTGTCTCCCAGCGTCAGACGAGTTAAAATAAAGGAGGATGATAAACCAAAAATAAACAAGAAAGTGTACGTAAAAACTTCTTTATGTTTACCTTCACAAATATTATTCATCCAGAAGAAAAAAAGTAAAATAACAAGTATTCCTGAAAAAAGGTGAGCCCAATCAAATAAACTGCAAAAATCAACTAACCAAGATGGAGAGAAACTCATGGTGTAGAATGGAAGCGAAATTATTAGCAGTACAATTGCTGAAAAAGTTGAGGCATAATATAAGCCCTCCGGAATGTTATAACCATTCCTCATTTTGGTAAGTACATTTTTTGTTCAAAGATATAAGCCTTTCTGATGAATTGAAGGAATAATTCCGAAAACTCTCTCGAATTTTAGTCAGTGAATGTTTTATATTTGTTTGTTTAGGCTTATTCTGTGGTTAACTATGCCAAAAGAAGAGGCTGTTGATTTGGCTGTTGTTGAGTCTAATTTGAAGGGTAAAACTTTGCTTGTTTATTGGTATTTGTTGCGTTCGCCCGAGTTTAAAGCTGGTGTTCGTGAAATTCAGCGTTCCTTAGGTTTTTCCAGTCCAAGTGTCGCGGTTCATCATTTAAACAAGCTTCAAGATTTAGGTCTTGTGAGGAAAACTGGAACTGGCGACTATGTTTTGGTTCAAGAAGTTAAGGTTGGAATTTTAAGGTTTTTCACAAGGCTTGGTCGTTTCTTGGTTCCAAGATACCTTTTCTACTCGGTGTTTTTCACAACCATGCTCATAATGTACGTTTTATTCTACGCACAAACCCTTTGCATACACAACCTCTTTGCATTAATCTTCGTAAGCTTGTCCAGCCTAATATTGTGGATTGAAACTTTCAGGCTTATAAAGGAGAAACCATTCTAGGCTGTTCTAAAAAGTAGAACTAAAAGATATAAGAATATATGATAAAGTGGTAAAGACTGATGAAAAAGAAACTCTTATACGTTGTATGCGCAATTGTCTTAGCCACTTTTATAGTTATGTTGCCGCAGATTTTTTACTTAATTAGGAAAGAACCATCAGTCGCATATCTGCAGAGCGTGGGGAAGAATGAAAAATATGAAACTCAGCAACTGCCTCATGTAGAGCCTATTTCCGTAAAACTCACTGAAATCTTAACGATAATGATTCCAGCAGTCTTTCTAGGTTTTGTCTGCTGGTTCTATGCAAAAAGAAAGTTTAGCGCTCATTTTTAGATGCTTTACGGGCAAAAGTTAGGTAGCCAGTATGCCCAGTCATAAGCGTATGAGGTCTAGTTCTTCCCTTTTCAACTTGCATTCCGCGCAATAAACATTCAAAAGTTTCAATTCCAACAAAACCGTTTGTTTTAAGAGCCTCAACCGTTTTTATAACCTGCTCAATGGTTGGACTAAAACTAACGAAGCTGCCGCTTGGTTTTAATGCTTCATAAGCATGGGGAACAACAAGCCATGGAGTAGCCATATCTAAAACAACAGCATCCACGTTTTTCTCTTCTATTCCCGCTGTGACATCCCTATTTCTTATAGTTACATATTTGGCTAGTCCAGCCCTTTCAATGTTTTTCTGGGCAGTTTCGATAAGTTCAGCCCTTACCTCATAACTGTAAACGTGACCTCTAGGCTTAACATAGTAGGCTAAAGCGCATGTCAACGCTCCAGTTCCAGTTCCAGCTTCCACCACCCTGCTTCCAGGACCTATCCCGCTGAAAAGAATAATTAACGCTATATCCTTCGGATAAATTATCTGCGTTTTCCTCAAAGATTTAAATATGTAGTCGCGAATGGTTGGCTTCAAAACTGTAAATTCTACGCCTGTACTGCTGAGAACCTTCGTCCCAAAACTTTTTCCAATCAATTCACCTAGCTTGATAAATCCCTTATGTGTATGAAATTCCTTATCCTT
The DNA here is from genome assembly GCA_029934005.1 of Candidatus Bathyarchaeota archaeon. GTDB lineage: Archaea > Thermoproteota > Bathyarchaeia > Bathyarchaeales > WUQV01 > JAOZNA01. The sequence continues at coordinate 10,653 of JAOZNA010000045.1, read as the reverse complement.
CTCCACTTTAACTAAAAAGGTTTTTCTCGGATTCAAATAAAGCAGTATGTAGGTTCCTTCACGGATTTTTTCACTCGGCAATTCAGCTCAAAAATTTTTGGAGAAAGAAAGTATTAAGGTTGTCGTGTTTAAGGCGTATACTTAAACGGATGCTTCGACCTATCCTTATTCTCAATTATTTCGTCTGCAGTTGGTCTGCCTTCCACAGCCTTCCTTATGGCATGCCTCATTGCCTTATAATTGTTAATATAGACACGGTGACGGTTAACAGCAGCCGGATGAACAAAAACGTTTGCAATTATTATCAAATCCTCTACAAGGGCTTTCGGTATTGTTCCGTCTGCAACGCTATCGGCAACAGCTTTTGCAACAGCAGCCTGCGCTGGACCGTAAACCATGCTAGCCTGACGCATACTCTTTATGGTCACGGTTGGCACAATGAGCGTTGTGGGCTTTACGGCGAGGTCTGGCTCCAAAATGGCAAGTAAGGGTTCATGTCCAGGCGAGGGAGCTGCCTTTGCCTTTGCGTAGGCTTCGCCCACCGGTCCGTCTTTCTTACCTATAATCAAGTCTATGTGGGCAACTTCAGGTTCTTGTCCAGCCAAAGCTTCGCCGATTTTAAGTTTGAAGTCACGGATTACGTCTGGAGTTATGCCAATAGCCATGAATCTTTCCTCTAAAACTTTTCCTTCATATTCAACCTTTATCATTTTAGGCTTTATCTTACCAAGTTTTTCCAGCTCTAGCCTTAATTCCTCTCGGTTTTCATAGCTTAACTCTCCTCCAACACTTAATGGAAGCCGCACTGGACCGACCTTTATACCCATCATGTTTAAAGCCTCTTTAGTTCCAACCGCACCGCTTCCAGTTATTATCCTAGCCAGTTTCTGCACTTTCAACTGAAGCTCTCTTGCTTTCTCTAAATCACCCTCTTTAACAGCCTTGTAGATTTCAACCCAAACATCCGGAATAACATTAGCACTCGCAAGGATTGCACCGGAAGCTCCAGCGGCTAAGGCAGGTAAAACAACCTCGTCGTAACCGCACATAACATTAATTTTATCCCTAACCTTTTCTAAAACAGCTAAGATATACTTCAATTCGCCACTGCTATCTTTTAATCCAACAATGTTTGGTACATCCGCTAAGTCTTCAACCATCTGCCAAGTAAGCCATACACCAGTGCACTGCGGAATATTATAAAGAATTAATGGAATGTCAACTTTAGAAGCAATAGTATAATAATGCTGGTAAACACCACGGTTGGTCGGCTTCAAATAAAACGGAGTCACAACCAAAACGGCGTCTGCACCTACATCTTTAGCGTATTTTGCCATTTCAACGGCTTCTAAAGTGCCGCTTGCACCCGTACCAGCAACAACAGGAACCTTACCATTAACTTCGTCAACAACTGTTTTAATCACTTGTTTTCTTTCTTCAACGGTTAAATTTACAAATTCGCCTGTTGTTCCACATGGAACTACACCGTTAACTCCTAGCTCAAGACAGAAATTTACAAGATTTCTCAATCGTTCCTCGTCAATCTTTTCTCCGTCATCCGTAAAAGGCGTAACCAATGCTGGATATATTCCCTCTGGTTTAAACATTCTGACTCCCACAGCTAACTTGAATTTTAATAATAAAATAAAGTCGGTCGGGTATTTTATGGTTTAGGAATCGCTAAGTCTGGTGCTCCACGTTGCGAAAGCTTCGCCTCCGGATAATATTTCTCAATTAATGAAATTATTATTTCTGCTTGTTTCACTTTTTCTCTTACCATAAAGGCTAATTGCTGAGGGCTGACCCAAGGCTTGTATAGTACACCCATGCTCTGTCCAGGCTCAATTTTGTAATAGCATGGTGCTGCAACTCTCGTTATTTCTGGAGTTTCCCAAATTCTGTTGAAACCGCCGAACGAGTCAAAAAGATATACGTGAACATCTATTGGAATTTTTACTGCTTTTCTGATTGCAGCTAACATTGGCAGGGTTAAGTCAGCAACTGGATTGAAAGTGCTGGCACCTAACATTTCTAATACTTTTGCTCCAGCCGGATTAGCATGTCCAGCCAAAATTGAAACTTTAAAGACTGTATCCCGTGGTATGTCACCGTTTTCCTTCATACGATTTAAGAGCCAAAGCAAACCTTCATCCATTACTAGAAAGCCTCTGAAACCAAATTCTATTGCCCGCATTATATCACCAATAACATAGGCAAGGTTATCGGCGCCTCTAATTCTTAAGCCTGATAATGCGCCTTCTGGAGTTCTAACTTGTCCGCCTAAATCCCAGACCGTTCGTGGACCCGGAGTAACTATTACTTCAAGCTTGGCGTCCCTAGCTAATTTTGCAAATCTTTCGAGTTCATCATCGGAAAGTAGTGTTGCTCCCATAACCATTGAGATTAGTCTATGAACAGGCACGTCTCTTTTTTCCATCTCGTCAATTAGAGCTTCTAGAACCTCTGGGCGCTCAACACCTGAAATTTCAATTCTGTAGTGACAACCGTCTGGAAAACGTTTTTCAGAAGTTGGGAGTTCGTAGAGGTCTCTGCCAGGCACACCGCATTTCTCAATTTTATTCCAAATTTCCTTCAAATACATCCATCCTTTTAATTAGATTCTAATCTAGGATATTTGAAATTATAAAAATTTGGTTAGTGAGCCAATTTACCACGCTTGAGGTTTACGCTTATACAAGTAGAGTGTTGTTATGACGAAAAAGACTGTCATTACTCCAAAAATTATTGTTAACTGTCTGGTTGTACCTAATTCTCCTGAGGTCTTTCTATAATCGTCTTTAAGTGTTCTATAATCTTCCTCGAGATTTGTGTAGTTTGCTTTGAGGTCGTGGTATGTTTGATTCAAGTCTTGATAGGTTTGGCTTAAGTTTTCGAATTTATCCTGTAGAATCTCCAGCTCCTCTTTGAATTGTTCAGCTTTTTGTTTCCAGTAATCGGAAATTATGGCTATGATAAAGTTGGTGTATGGTATTTTTTCTAAGCCGTGGGGTGGAACTTGCCATTCGCATGACATTTCGCCCAGTACCACTTTTGAAGCGTTTTGAGGCAAAATTATGTTGAAGGATTTTTCTTGTTGCTCTCCGATTTTAAGCTCGCTAATTGTAAAGTTAAACGGTTCAGATATTGAATATTCAGTTTCATTGATGAACGTCGTTACGTTTAAAATTCTTATTTCTATATCTTGTAAGTTAGCTTCAGCCGCCTCAACTATAAAGGTGATGTTAAAAGAGGAACTTGCGTTAACGTACCATGGAGTCTTTAAGGATAAACGCAGTCCACTGTAATAGACTAGTTGATATTCAAATGTTTGAGATTCGGCTTGAACCATCTTTGGAATTACAGCTAAGAGAATAACGATTACGCATAACATGGATATAGCTTTTTTAATCATGTAATTTCAACCTCAAAAGCCCTATTTTTTACGTAAACGTATTTAAAAATTGCCTAAGGTTTAGAAGGAAACTATTTCAGCCAACGTAAAAACCATCGGTAAATGTAGAAGAAGTATATTACTGCAAAAATTGTTAGGATAAGCTCCACAGTTAAAATCGCCATGTTCGTCTCGACAGCCATGAAATATCCTTGCCTAAAAATATCTACGAAGACAAGTACTTGTAGAAATATAGCTGCACCTATGCAGCTGAATCCTAGACTGTGAATGATTCTGCGCAAATGCCTGCTAATTCTAGGCTTTTTTTCCATTTTGAATCTAAAAAATAAAAATTAAAGCATTTAACTTATACCTTGTGTATTTTAGGGCAAAATACGCTATATTTATTGAAATTTAATATCTAGGATTGAAATTGGAAATTACCTTAAAACATATTCATGTTCCCTTTTCACTTCAACTGTTTGGATTTTAAGGTCTTCAATAAATTTTGCAACAAGTTTTTGATGTTCAGTGTGAACTGGGAAAGCCATTTTAGGCGAAATTTCTGCAATAGTACGTTTTAAATCCAATGGTAGAATATGCCCTGAAACATGAACGTGATACTGGGGCATGCCAAAATGTTCAAGCCAGTTTTTGAGCTTTAAGAAATCGATTTCCATTTCCTCATTGAAGGGTTCGGAAGCTGAAAGAATATAGCAACTTCCAGACGGAGGTTTAATGTTGAATAACTCTTCAAAATCGTAAAAGGATAGGGTTAAAATAAACTTGTTTCCACGCTTGCCTATAGTTTCTGCATCCACCATTTTGTCGGTAAATTTTTCTTTAAGTTCCTTTTCCCAACCGTAATAACGTTCTTTTTCTTTGCAGAAAATTTTTAAGTTTTCATCCCTTAGGCTTGGAATCTTAAGGTGCTTATCCTTAGCAAGTTTCTCTATTAGGAAGGCTTGCTTCATGGATATAGCTAAATATCTTCCATTCGCCTTAGCGGCTTTATAGAATGAACGGAACCTATCAACGTCTGCACGGGCGAAATCAGCAATTACCAAACCAGAGGTTTCTCTTGTAATTTCTATGAGCTTTCTTTCTACCTCTCTTTCAGATGACAAGTGGGCATTTGTTAAATTAGTTGCTTCATGAATCAAAACTAGAGGGTCTGTTTCAGAAGCTCTTTCCACGAAATCTTGAGTCATTTTAGCCTTTGCGCCATGAGTTCTGAAATCTCCAGTATAAACTATTGTTCCATTTGTTGTATGAATTATGAATCCGTATGCACCCGGCACAGAATGGTCAACATGTACTGGTTCAACCTTCACATGTCCAATTTTTATTTCATCCCCGGTTCTGAAAATCTTAAATTCTAAATGATTGATGTTGAATTCTAGGTTGGTTGGTTTTGTTTGACTAATTGCTTCTAAAATTGTTTTTGTTGTTTCTCCGCAATATATGGGTATGGAATCCTTTAGAAAAGATATGTAGGCGGAGTGATCCATGTGGGAATGAGATATGAAAACGGCATCAATTTGTTTTTTGGAATCCTCAAATTTGTATAATCCATCTATGTTAGGGAGTATTCCAAGCTCTTTTAGGCTTTCTTCGCTTTTAGGCGACAAGAACGGATCTGAATAAAATTTTCTTCTTAGGTTGTAGGACATTCCGAAATCAAATAGAATTTTTACGTCTTTATCTTGCAAAAGAATCTTGTTTCCACCTACTTCGTCTACTCCTCCGTAAAAGGTTAGACTTGTTTTTTCCTTCACCATACTAGTTTTCTCCTAATTTTCTACATATCTTTGAAATAGTGAAAATCACGTGTGGTGCAGTAAATATGCTAAAGACTTTAGTGTAACGAGGTGATGCAACAGCTCTAACAGCTTTCTTTTGTCCGCCTGCCTCTAAGTATCCTTTAATAAAAACTTCGGTAATTATTGCCATGTTAGTGCTAGGTAGAATCGCTGGAAGGTAATGTCCGCTATAGTATAAAAATTCAGCTAAATCCCATGCTTTGTCTCCACCTCTGCTTGACTGTTCAAGGTCAACAAAGTAAATTTTCTTTTGCTTTGTTACAAGGATATTTTCTGGTTTACAGTCTCCGAGACTGACGTTTAAAACATGGATTTTAGCTATTTCTTTTCCGACTTTCTCAATTAAATCAAGTTTTTCCTTTTCAGGGGCTTTTCTTGAAGAAACTATCTCCTTTATTGTTTCGCTGATTGGTTTTCCTTCGATGTATTCTTGGAAAAGTAGGTGTTCTTTCGGGCTTATATAAAGGATTTTTGGAACATTAAAACCATGTTTGCGTAAATAATGATTTATTGAATACTCTTTTTCAAGTCTTGTTTTTCCTAAAACCGCAAAGGACTTTGTTCCTAAAGTCCAAAGAGTTATCGGGAACCATTTTAATCCGACCCAATCTCTAAATCTTTTAACAATTATCCGCTTTTCACATTTGTCATTAAGTTTTATTTGAAGAAGATAAACAGAATTTAAAATTCCGCCTATTTGCTTAGTCTTTATTTCCGATACTTCGACATTAGAAATCACTTTCTTCAAAAATTCTTCAATGTTTACCCTTTCTGAAAGTGGAACTGGACCTATGGGGGTTGGAATAAACAAATAATTTTCTGGAAGCTCAAAGTACTTTGTAAGAGCCGAATCTTCTAGTCCAAGCCAGTTGGCGGTTTTTGGAAAGACATTTAAAATGTTATTTAGGAAAGCTCTTCTGATTTTTTCAAATGGGAAGTTCTTAGTACTTTTTATTTTTTCTATAAAATCATTAGTGAGTTTGAAAAAACCATTAGAGGATAGCACTATTTTTTCTTTTTCAAGTTCTTTTAAAACTCTTACATAATTCTTTACTACATCACTTAACATATTTCTCTCAAGAACCTCTTCCAGAAATTCAATGTAACTTTGCTTTGAAAATGGAAATAACCTGACTTTTCTTGAAGCTATTTCGTAAATAAAGTATTCTGGTTTAATTAGGAGTTCGTGGCAATATTCTGGGTGTTCAATTACAAGGTTTTCCAGAATGTTCTTCAAAACACGTTTTTTCACTTCAATTTCCATAAACTCCAAATATTCTCTGTTTAGGACTGGATGATAAGAAGTCAACATTATGTCAGACAGAAACTCACCAAGAGAGCCTCGTTTAACATCCATTTCAAAAGCTGTCCTTTCGGCAATTAGGAAAGAAATTTTTAGGTCTTCAGTAACTTTCACATAATTTAATATCTTCCTCTTTTGATTCTCAACCACAGCTAAAACATTGAATTCTCGTTCACCTTCCATTCTACCAAAAAAACCATAAAAACACACAGAAATAACATTCTCTAAACTGACAAGACTTCCAAGCTCTTCCAATACAATTTTCTTGATATCACTCAACAACTCAATATCATTTCCCATAGACTTTCAATTATTTTAAACCAATTACAAATTTAAAATGATTGATCCTTAAAATTTATTTAATGAAATTAAACTTCAAATCTCTTGATAGCCTCTTTGCGAATTTGTAATGTTTCTGCAGTCTCTCTTCGATATATAGGCTGTCGGGATCTATGAAGCATAGAACAAACTTCTTGTCTTTAGGTATCAAGTTTAGGATTCCGTTAATTAGCATGTTACAATCGCCCACGGAACAAGTTCATATTGGGATACGCCTGAGTTGATTGTTTTAATAGTTTAAAGCGGTCAGAGTGATAGAGGTCAATATTTAGGCCTTTGGGAATTTTGGGATTAAAGGATTAAATTTAATTTCTACACGCCTCTACTAAAATTTCAACCTCATATACATCTCGTTGTCATTTCTTTAGACATATATGCTAACATAATGTTAATTAATGTTAATAGTTGGTGATTAACATTTTAATTAATCGGCAATTACTAATTAGCAATTAAGCTTAAAAGAGGAAACAAAGATGTTTATAAGACATAATTGAGACAGCTTGAGATACAGAAGACATCATAGCAAGACATTAAAGCAACTGAAAGCCCTAGTACAAGAGAGTTTAACAAATGGGAAGAACAGCATCTCATTACAAGTTTTATCAGTGTGATATAGCCCCCTTCTCTTAGCACGGGGAAGAATTATTGAGTTTTAGAAAAAATTGGGAGTTTGAAGTTTATTTAAGTAAAGGTGTTTTCATGTTATAACCGTTGAGTTCAAATACAAAGTAGTGAACGTTGTCAATGTCATTTGGAATTAGGAATATCAGCCAGACTTTTTGTTGAGGAGTTAAATCCACTCTAGTGCTGTCGTCGTAAAGTAATTCCGTTGTTACTAGTCTAAGCTGACTATGCCATGCAAAGATTAGGCTACATTTATACCAGTTGCCATTTTCATCCACAGCATACAGCTTAACATAATCTATATGGCTTGTGAAATTGTCAAGTTCCCTAAGCTGAAGTATACAGAGACCGTCTACAGGCATTAAATGCTCCAATGTATAATCAACGGTTACATCTTGATCGCTATGTATGTCTAAGAGAGCTTCCTTAACAAAGGCCGATCCATTCCAAGAAAACAGCGTTGGGCATCCTCCCCCTCCCCCTCCGCTACTGCTAATGGTAACCGTTAGGGCGGCAGACCAATCGCTTAACAATCCGTTAACGTCTTTAGCCTTAACTGTAACATGGTATGTTCCAGAGGAACTCCAAGTATGGGATGCAGAAACAGAGGTGCCAGATGAGTATGGTCCTACAGTAGTTGTTGAACCGTCATCCCAATCAAAAATGTAGTAAATGCTGTCGCCATCAGGATCAGTGGTGCTTGTAGAATAAGTATAAGATGAGCCTGTATACCCGGATGTTGGACCAGAAGGCTTAGAAGGAGTATTTGGCGGTCTATTGACAATTTCTAAGGAAATGACCATGTCGTTAAAGTCTTTATCTCCTTGACCATATAGGTTTTCAAATCCTATAAAGAACATGTCGGGATTATCCAAGTTCACGTATACTTGGGCATGCTTAAGGCCATCAGGGTTTTCACTCGTTTCTGTAAAGTATCTATGATAGGGCGAGCAAAATGAAAGGCCAAATTCGGTGTTTGCTACAAACGTTTTAGTCACTGGCGGCTCCACATAACCAAAATGGCCTTCCTCCCCTGAAAAGATCAGGTTGTAGTTTTCCGTCCCAACGGGATACCAGCTTAAATTGTTAACCGCGTGATAGGCGGCAAACTCGGCTTGAAGCCTAACCTCATACATGCCTGGGCTAAAGGTTTCGACAGTTGACTCTTCAATATTCGTAAAGCCCAAATGATCCAAAATAGTAACTAAGTTAGGTTCAAGAACAATCTGGCTCGCCAGATCGCCTTGACCATCTGCATCTAGATGATCTGAGCCGCTAATAAATGTGGGGAGTCCATCGCCATCATCATCAAACCATGGTGTTTCTAAACCTTGAAGACGCGCATCATCATGGTCCCAAGCATACTGCCACGCCTCTAATAGCGATACATAGCCGTTATCATCTAAGTCAGCGTCAACCTTAACGCCCGTATGAACAATTTCCTGAGTTTGGGGATTATAATACGCCTTTTCCCCATGTAAAGCATCTATGAAAGCTTTTGACCAAAAGCTAAAGTTTCCTGACGCCCAGCTAAGGAATGTTTCGTTAGCTGAGGTTATAACAATTCTGTTCGGTGCGCTAAGGTCGTCGATAAATCCTCCGCCATGGCAGAGGTATTTTTCTTGAACATCTAGCTTCCAATTTCCCTCTCGACGGCACGACTGGATTATTATGATAAGATATTTACATTCGATCGTGTTAACGTCGTCTGCAAATTCATCGTCCCAATAGACTTCATACTGGTTTTCACCAACCTGAATAAGTATACATTCGTCTATTCCGAACCAGTCGTTGAAATCTCCATCATTGTTTAAGTCTGCACCATCAATGAAACCATCATTATCAAAGTCCTCTCCATCACTTACAAAATTATCAATCTGTCCATCATGATCTACATCCGCATCAATTGCTAAGTCACAGTGGTCATCCCTATCAGGATCTAAATACATATCGTCAGCCCAGCCATCGCCGTCCAGATCCCCGAGACCAAATCTATATTCAATTGTTCCATCATCATCTATGTCAATTTCAATACATGGATCACCATCAAAATTGCGTACACGGTCATCTCGATGGCCATCATTATCTATATCATACAGACCATTAAGCTGAAAACATATTACATGCACTTCTCCTTCCTGAATCTCGTTTCCCTCGTCTCCGCTATTATCATATCTGCCACTCATCGCAAATGGTAAAGTATTGACCTCTAATGGAATTTCGCGACCATAAAAGTCGCAAATAAAAAGATCAGTGTGATATAGCCATCCACCTCCGTGACCGCTGAAATATATCAGGACTGTATCATTTTCGTCTGACCAATTTGTAAGAGTGTTTGTGATTGCTGATTTTATATTACTCAATGTTGCTGCAGCATTGACCCCTGGATCAGAGGGGTAAACGCTTAGGTACGTTATGCCATCAAAGGAGTAATGTTCAGACAATACGTGATACATGTATTGTGTATCATTCCTGGATGGAAGGCCATATTCGCCTTCTCCACCTGCTCCATTAATTATGAGCGCATAATAATCAGCAGGGATCAATTCGTTACTTTCTGCTATGGAGCTATCAATTATTGATATGCTTGATGCTGCAATGAGAATTATAAGTAGATAGCTGAAATTTTTCTTCATGGCCACCACCACTCCGGTGCATGGAAATGGAATCTCATGAAGATTCCTTCACCGTTTGAATTATCATAGAATACTATATGTAGTGGTATTTCTGGGAATGGTGGCCAAAAGCACCACAACCACCTTCTTATGGGGCATTTAGGTTCCTCCAGCTGTGTAAAATTGTATTCTAAAACTCCGACGGGCCAAATCTTCCATGTGAAAGTGTATCCTTCATCTGGATTGAACGTTGGTTTCAAGCTAAGTGGAGGATACGTTAGCAGGTCATCTTTCATTCTGATATCTAAGAAGCCAGAATCTCTTAAAAGGGCTCGCCCACCTCTGTTATTTGCATATATTACCGGAACATAACTATCAATAGATCCGTTTCCATCACTGTCTGAAACTATTCCTATATAATCCCAATCATCGTAGTCATCATCGTTTATTTTAATTATTAAAAATGAAATGCCATAGCTGGCCTCAGGGTCACGAATCCATTTAATGCTAACATTTATGTAGAGTGTACCCTCAACGATGTTTTGGCTACCCTCGGGA
>JAOZNA010000107.1 GCA_029934005.1 Candidatus Bathyarchaeota archaeon | reverse complement strand
TTAAAACGGTCTCTCAGCTTGAATTATCAACTGATTTCGCTATAATGAATTATTTCGTTTTCCTCGAAGAAAATCCTTATTTCCCTTTCAGCATTTTTCGGACTATCCGAAGCATGAATAACGTTCTTGGTTACGTCTAAAGCGTAATCTCCACGTATCGTTCCAGGTGCAGCCTCCAATGGATTTGTTTTCCCAACCATGTTACGCATAACGCTAATCGCATTTGGTCCTTCTATAACCATAGCCAAAACCGGACCTGAAGTAACATGTTCTATAAGAATTTCGAAAAAATGTTTGCCTTTATGCATTTCATAAAGTTTTTCAGCTTTTTCTCTGCTTAGCTTAACGAGTTTTAATGCAGTTATTAAAAGCCCTTTACGTTCTATTCTAGTTATTATCTCGCCCATTAATCCTCGCATTATTGCTCCAGGTTTAAGGAAAACTAGGGTTCTCTCCTTTTTAACATCGGATTGTCTCAAGCTTTACCCTTCTCTTCCTTGCCATAATAAACAGTCCAGGCAACCTTCCTTGCATCACGCTTGAGCTTTAATGCGCTTTTTCTACATTTGCTTGAGCAGAACCATAGGATGGAACCGTCATTTTTCACATACATCATTCCCGTTCCAGGCGGAAACTCGTGACCGCAGAAGGAACATTTTCTTGGTTTTGGCAAAGTTTACTCTCTCCATTCTTATGTGATTCTTTTAGCTTCCCTTTCAGTTTCCCTCAACATTAAGATGTCGTCAAGCCTCACTGGACCCTTAACATTCCTTGTGATAATTCTTCCTTTATCCTTACCCTTAAGTATTCTAACCCTTACTTGGGTTATTTCGCCAGTCACTCCAGTTCGACCTATAATTTGAATTACCTGCGCCGGAGTTAATTCCTCTTCCTCTACCTCTTTGCCTTTTTCTGCTCTTCTACTCATTTGCTTGTTCCTCTACGAATCTCTTCAACTCTGGAAATTATTTCCTTTACTATATCAGCAGCGTCTCCTTCTTCAATTATGCATGCTGAAGCCGCTGAAACTTCAATTCCAACCGAAGCGCCCACTTTTTCTTTGCTTGGTACAAACACGTATGGGATTTTTCTTTCATCGCATAATATTGGTAGGTGAGCTACTATTTCAGGTGGGTCGACGTCTTCAGCTATTACGACGAGTTTTGCTATTCCGCGTTCTACAGCCTTTGTTGTTTCATTTGTGCCTTTCCTTACTTTTCCCGTTTTTGAAGCTAGTTGTAGGGCTTCATAGGCTGCATCTGCAACTTCTTTCGGAACTTCGAATTTTACGTAGAATGGCTTGGACATAAGCCTCATCCCTCAAGTGCAACTTTTATCAATCATACATCCTAAAAAGGTTTTCTGGTATAATCGAACACTACAATTTGTTTAAAGATTAATGAAACTTCTAGTTGATTTTGAAATTTCACTAATTTAAGCTTTTAGAAACATTTAAATAAGACTATTGTATCTGAAGTTTTGCGTTTTGTGAGAAAAATGAAAAACTTACAAAGACTGGGTCGTGTATTGCACGTAAGTTCTAGTCGCAACATAATTGTGAAAGCAGAGAAAAAGCTGCCTAGAATAGGCGACCAAGTGGTTGATGAAAACATAACTCCAATTGGAGAGGTTTTCGATATAATCGGTCCAGTATCCTCGCCCTACATTTCGGTTAAGCCAAAAATCAAGAAAGCTGAAAATTACATTGGTCAAGTTCTCTATTTCAGTGCAACTTCTCGACCTAGATTTAGAGGGAAGAAAAATGAGTGAGGATGAAGAAGAAGGGGAAGAAGTAAAGGAAGAGGAAAACGAATCTGAATCCTTAATGCCCGTTATTCAACAATGCCCCGAATGTCACAGTACCAGATTAATGAGAGATTATGAATGCGCTGAAATTGTATGTATGGACTGCGGCTACGTAATAGCCGCAAAACTTGCGGATAGGGGACCAGAATGGAGAGCCTTTGATGATGAACAAAGAGCCAAAAGAACAAGAGTTGGAGCACCTGTAACCTTTTCCATTCACGATAAAGGATTATCAACGATGATAGATTGGCATGACCGCGACGTTTTCGGTAAAAAACTCTCACCTGGACAGAAAGCCCAAGTTTACCGACTTAGAAAATGGCAAAGGAGAATTAGGGTTTCAGATGCAACTGAAAGAAACCTAGCTTATGCACTTTCGGAAATTTCAAAAGTTGCAAATGCATTAAATCTTCCTAAAAACATTCTTGAAACAGCCTCTCTAATTTATAGAAAAGCGGTTAAGGAAAGACTGATTAGAGGGCGTTCTATTCAAGGAGTAACCGCAGCGGCAATATACCTTGCATGCCGCCAATGTGGACTTCCAAGAACCCTTGAAGAAGTTGCGTATGCTTCTGGAATAAGTAAAAAGGAAATTGGAAGAAGCTACCGCTTTCTAATAAAAGAACTTGATTACTTCATTCCACCGTTAAAACCAACCCATTACATCTCTAAGTTCTCTAACCAACTGACAATGCAAGGAAAGGTTGAGGAAATAGCCCACAAAATACTGAACGCCGCCAAAGAACTGAAATTAACCTCTGGAAGAGGACCAACAGGCATTGCTGCCGCCGCAAGTTATATAGCGTCAGTATTAACGGGTGAAAGAAAGACTCAGAGGGAAATTGCAGAAATAGCACAAGTAACAGAAGTTACCATTAGAAATAGGTACAAGGAGCTTGCCGAAAGACTTCTATTTATAATAAGCGTTTAGTCTTCCCTCTTTTTCTATTTTTAATAGCAAAAGAAATTTTAGATTCAAGTTTGATAATAGTGTTGGGGCTGTTGTTGATTAAGTGTCCAAAATGCGGATCCGAATTTAAAGGTGAAAAACCAGTTAAAATTTGGGGAAAAGCTGGGGCTAGAACTGGTTTGTTTGATTGCCCGAGTTGTGGGGCTAGATTTAAAGCTCCTATCGAGGAAAAAGTTGAAATTAAAGAGGAGGTTAGCATTAAAAATATGGTCAGCAAATTGAAGGAAGTTAGGGGAGAATTCATACAAACCCTCAAGAATCTGAGGGAGAAAATAAAGACTTTAGAAACTGAAAGGGCAAACCTTCTGCTTGAAATCGAGGAACTAAAGAAAATGGCTGAATCCAAGGTTAATGCACTTGAAAGCGAAATCTCAATGCTAAGAGAAGAAGTTAAATCGCTGAGAGAACTACTTGGATGCACCGATACAGAAAAAGAGTAAGTCGGAAGCTAACTAAAACTAAATCGGTTTCCCATAAATGGACATCGAATTGCAAATTAGGAGCTTAAAAAGTGAAAATTGACTTCCATGTTCATCCACTTTTGAAACAAATTTCAGAGAAAGGAATTTTGTCTGAAATGGAGAAAGCAGGAATTGAAAAGGCGGTATTATTAGCTCTTGATTTGAATCCTAATGCTTTAGAAAATAA
>JAOZNA010000044.1 GCA_029934005.1 Candidatus Bathyarchaeota archaeon | reverse complement strand
ACTTTTTCCTAGCCTCGACCACTTTTAATGTTCAGCATTTTATTTATTTTCTTTTTCGGAAGAACAGTAGGCCGCCTTTTTCGCATATGTATTCGAAGCCGACCTCTAGAAGCTGCTTTATCTCTTCTGATGTTGAGTAGTCGCGGATCCGAGGTTTCTGTGCCAGTTTTTGCCTTTCTGGAATGTAATTTGAGCAAGTTTATGGATCCGGTTTTAAATATTCTTGTCCCTTTCTTGGTAATACGCAATTTTAAAAGTTTAAATATTTACCTTTTTTGAAACAAGTAAGAAGGAAGATAATGTAAAATGAAGGTGCTTGTTTTAGGAGCCGGACTAATGGGTACGGCTGCTGTTGAACATCTAATTAACAGCGGAGTTGAGGTTGCCGTTGGTGACAAGAGCGCACGCGCGCTAAGCCTCTGCACTGACAGAGTTAAAAGTCCAGATCTGGAGACATTTCAAATAGATGTAACGGATCATGATGCTCTGGTTAAACTATTGAAGGGTGGCGGCTTCGATGTTGTTGTTAATGCTCTTCCATATTACCTAATTTTGTCTGCATTAAAAGCGGAGATGGCGGCGGGTATAAATGTAGTTGATATGGAATTTGAGAGTGAACAGATGAGCCTTAAAAATAAGGCTGCTGAAGCTGGGATTACGGTAGTTCCAGGTTGCGGCGTTGCTCCAGGGTTAAGCAATATGCTTGTAGGCTATGCTGCGAATCACCTCGATCGTGTAGAAAAGGTGCACATTTTCGTCGGTGGGTTGCCACAAAGACCTGTTCCACCACTTGAATATAGAGTTCTCTTCAATCTAGAAGGCCTCTGGCTGGAGTATACTTGTAAGGCTAGAATCGTTGTTAATGGCAAGGTTGAGAAGGTTGATGCGCTTTCAGGTCTCGAATTAATAGAGTTTCCAGGCGTGGGAAAGCTCGAGGCCTTCTACACTGATGGACTTGCGAGCTTGATACATACATTTAAGGAGAATGAGAAGATGGCTAATGTTAAAGAGATGTTCGAGAAAACTTTAAGATATCCCGGACATGCAAATAAGATTAAAACCTTAATAGAATGTGGGCTGTTAGACATTGAGCCTCTTGAATTCGAGGGCGTCAAGATAGCCCCAAGGAAGTTCCTTACAACTCTATTAGATCCCAAACTTAAACTTAAGGATGAAAAGGACATGACAGTTATGAGAGTTAAGGTTATTGGAGACGAGGGGTTCAAACAATATACCTTTGACTTATTAGATCACTACGATGAGACCCGCAAAGTCACATCTATGGCTAGAACCACAGCTTATACAGCCTCAATAGTAGCTCAACTGATAGGACAGGGAAAAATAGACGACAAAGGCATTATACCCCCAGAGGAACTTGGAGCTCGCATTGACATATTCAAATTAATAATGGAGAACCTTTCAAAATACGAAATTAAGGTTAAGAGCGTATATACGGAAATTTCCTCATCCTTTTCACCCATGCCATTTTAATAAGGTCTAGCTTTGACTTTTAAGAATATTTTCGAAGAAGAATAGAGCTGGGAAAAGTCCTTGTTTTCCACTCTTCATATTCACTGATTTAATAGAAACATTCAGATATTTTACTTTAGTTGTGCCAGTTTTAAACCGAATTTTTTCAATTCTTTAAAGTGTTTATCTCTTGTTTTTAGGGTCATGTTATTAGATATGGCTGTCGCAGCTATTAATGTGTCCGCATCAGGTATGAGTAGTCCTTTTTCTTTAAGATTTCGATATATGCTACAGTACGTTTCGATAACTTGGTTATTTATGTTAACGATATCGAAGCTTTCTTCTAGCAATTTCTTGACCTTTTCCCGCTTCTCAGTTTTTAATCCTCTCAAAATTTCAATTAAAGTTATAATTGAGATCGCCCCAACTTCATATCTCCTCTTACGTAGCATCTCTGTAATTACATCTGTATCAAATAACATCATCTAAATTGAAACCTCTCTCTAAACTCTCTACTCGACTCAACAATAGCCCTCAAATCTTCCTCCGTAAGAATACTTGTCAACTCATCAAACGCCCTCTTGCCTTTCAAGCTCTTAGCCTCAAAATAAAGCCTAAGCAGAAAACTTCCCCAATCCTCCTTACCTTTAGCCTTTTCAAGTAACTTCTTAACATCGTCTGGAACCGAAATAGTCACATACTTACTCAACAACTTCACCATATCATTATATAGTTAAATAACAACATATAACATTTTCTGAAAGCTCACACACTATAAATCTACTAAAAAATAACAGAAACCGAAAGAGCCAAGGAAAATTGTGTAAACAGAAAAAGAGGATTAAGTTCCTATCTCTGAACAGATTCTTACTGACTTTCTAAAGAGGGAAACTAAGTACGGATGTTATGAACTAAAGACTAGAGGGAAGGCTAGAGGAGTAGCTAGAAGAATTAATCTAGTCATAGAAAGAATGGGACTAAAAGATAAAGTAAAATACTTAGGTATGGAAGAGAACAGACTTTACTTAGAACGATTAGACATAGAATAACTGTCCTTTAGAAGGCTACTTAACTGTCCTATCCTCTTCTCTCTTTACACACAACTTAGACACTTTCTCTATTTTTCTATACACTACCCTAAGAACTTATACATCTATAGATACTAGATTCCTTTATGCATTAAAAGACCTATTTTTACAACTGTCCTTAATAGAGAGACTATATGAACAATGAGAAAAAAGACAAGCTACAGAGTGTAGAGAGTCCTTAACCGGGTAGAGAGGATAAAAAATAGAGAAGTTACTCAGTAGATTTCATCATCTTCTCTCTTATAGGACATATAGTACATGCTATCTTGATAAAATCTAGAAGAGGAACACTCATACCAAATGCTTTCCTCACTGGGCATTCTCTGTTATTATCAAAGTAACAAACCTTCTTATTCACACAACATACCCCCTTAAACTGGAATATAGACAATTAACTTTAAAGTCTTACTATGAAAGAACAATAGACTTAGATTCGTATAGAGGGGAGTTAGAAGGTTCAAGAAATAGACATAAATCCTTAAAAACCATGAATGATAAAGTTTCTTACCCTTACTTAAGAATTTAAACTCTATTCTTTCACCACATACAAGAAGATCATAATCTTTCTGGGATATAAGAAACTATCATGTTATTTATTTTCCTTATATCATCAACTTTGAGATTCTTTGACATATGATAAAGAGAGTAGAATACTGAACTTATTTTCTCTATTTCCTCATCATTGCCACTTTCTAAAGCTGGAATTTACTCTATATTGTAAGTTATCTTTTAAATCTGAGACTACATCCCTTATAGGCTTGACCAGCTTGAATTTACCAACTACCCATCGTTTTTTGATGCAAGAAAGGAAATCTTTAGCATTTTTGAGCGCTTTTTTTCTATACTCTTCTTTTGGACCAACACATTTCACTCTGAAATATCTATCTAGATTATCTGACATCAAATGGCTATAGTAGATTGCCCACTCATTGTCTTCTACTGCATATTTCTCGGCCGTCTTATCCGCAAAACGTATAACAATAAAGGAAATGGCAAAAGAGAACCCAAGTATAGAGAGTATCTCCCAAACTTGGATGTCTCTGTTAAACAGTTGTTTACTTAAGAAGTAGTCAGCGAAAAATAGAATCATATATAATATCATGAAGAGGCCAGAAGGCCCTAAGTCACTAATTTTTTCATACTTTAAGTACTTCTTTACTCGCTTCTCTAATTCCTTAAAATCTCCTTCAGATGAAACTCTGTAGGCGGGCATACAATATAATTTTTTGTTACCAGTATTTAAATTAGGTGAATATGGTCTTTATTCAAAGAAAGGAGGAGTTTAGTTTAAGATAGACTTAGGTCTTTTTAGACAGTATCCCCACTCAGTCTTAGTTACTAATTGGAATCCTTCTCTTAAGAACTGAGTAAGTTCCTCTTTAGTTTCTGCGTATACAACATCGTATTGATCTTCTTTTATCCATGACTTAACTATGTGCACATATCTTAATGTGTTTCGTATGGAACAGTGTCTAGCGAATCTTTGAGTCTCAACTATATTCTTTGCATTTGGAATATTTCCAGCTAATAGCATAGTACCTCAAACTATGAAAGTGTATCTTAAGGAAGTCACTATTCCCAGTTTCATTAGCCTAGTCTCTCTTTCTATATCTCCTTAGGGAGTCATTCATGTACTTAGGATCTTTGTAGGAAAGAACTTTGTCACTAGTCTTAGGTAACTGCATTAGAAGACTGAGTAATTCATTAGAGACTTTATACTTCCATGTCCTATGTCCTTTCACTCCAGTTATTGTGATAGTTCTCTTAGTCTCATCAGACCGGTCTCTCCTAAGAATTTGCTCTATCATCTCTTCAGGTGTTCCCTTGAGATACTTTAGAAATCTTATCTTTCTCTTAATGGTAGATTCTCTATTCCCTTTCTTCCTTAGAAGCCATATAGCAAAATCTAGTATATCTTGTCTAAGTCCCTTCTCTGTCGCAGGTACATTAATGGTGCCGCGGGCCGGACTTGAACCGGCGACAGCCCGGTCTTCAGCCGGGTGCTCTCCCAGTCTGAGCTACCGCGGCTTCTTTAGAAAGAGTGATTATTTTTTCATATAAACTTTGACGCTTTTAGTTTTCGTTTTAGCTGCAACCTTATATGTGAGCCATATTTTATTGGTGTTTTCAGGGAAAGGGGAGAAAATGAAATAAATTCTATTTTTTGTCTTTTTTGAGGTATATTCCCTTAGGATCAATTGCCCTTAATATTTTGAGTTCTTCGTAAGTTGGAAGTTCGGTTTCTGGGACATGTTCTGGAATGATGAGGTCTAAGCCTGTGTTTTCCAAAACTTGCTCAACTGTTACGCCTGGATGCACGGTTTTCAGTCTAAGTCTTTTTGTTTTTTCGTCGAAGTCCATTTGGCAAAGGTTTGTTATTACTAGGGATGGGCCGCCGCCTAGGAGGCCTTCCCTTTTTCTTGCTCCGGGACCGTCTAAGTGGCCTGGGCTTGTCATGTAATCGAGTTTTTTTACGAATTTTCTTTTTTGGTGGGTCATTATGATTACTATTCTTTTTGCTGAGGATACTATGTCGTTTCCTCCTCCGCTTCCGGGGAGGCGTACGATTGGGTTTTCGTAGTCGCCTATGTAGGTGGTGTTTATGTTTCCGTATTCGTCTATTTGGGCTGCTCCTACAAAGCCTACGTCTACTCTTCCGCCTTGTAGGAGTATGCCTAGGGTTTCTATTAGTCCTATTGCGGCTGCTGCTTTGTAGCCTAGTCTAGAGTCGGCTATTGATAGGGATAGGTCTTTGGCGTTTGAGTCTATGAAGCCGGCTTCATAGATTATTTTTGCTTTGGGAGCATGTGTTCTTTTGGCGAGCATGGCTGCTATCATCGGTAGTCCGGTTCCTACGAAAACGTTTTCTCCGTTTTTTATTGCTTTGGCTCCGCAGACAGCCATTATTTCAAGGGTGGAGAATTCTCCTGGTTTTGCATAATTTTTTTCAGCCATATTTTTCCCTCCTTTTAATATCCGAAGGGTTTTTTAGCTCTAAGTTGCATTAAACGTTTTATTCCTATTTTTTGGAGGAATTCCATGTGGTTTTCTACGCCTATTATGTATTCTTCGCAGTATTTTTGCCATCCTTCTTCGGTTTTGCATTGGTTGTAGTAGAGTAGGATGTGTTCCATGTCGTAGTCGTAGTAGTTGTAGACCATCATGGGATAGGAGCCCCATGGGCATTCTACAACGTAGTCTACGTAGACATTTGGGATTACTGTTGAGTCTGGTTTGAGTCTAATCATTTCTGGTTCAACTATTTCTTCTGCTAGAATTATTACTTTTTTTCCGCATTTTGCACCTTCGGAGTCTTCACCTATTACTCCGTCTATTTGGGCGTTTCCTTCTTTATCTACTCTTTGGACGTGAACTATGCTGAAGTCTGGCTTGACGGATGGAACCAAACAAACTTTTTCGCCGGTGAATGGGCATTCAATAACTTTGAGTTTGTTCTTTCTAAATCTGTATTTTCGAATTAGGTCTGTGCCGAGCATGCTTTTTATAGGCATAAAGGGTACGCCTAGAGCTCCGCCTAGGAATCTAAGTGCCATAGCCAAATTTGTGTAATCTTCTATCTGGACGCTTTTTTCCTTTATTCTGCGTTGAATGTTTGGGCATAGTCCTATGCCTTCTATTGCGAAGAAGGCTAGTTCGAATTTTGAGACTACACGTGCTCCGGCTAGGATGTCGATGTCAATTTCGGAGCCGCATGTGTAGATGTGGAGATTTCGTTTTTTCTGTCTGACGAGTTCGTGGGCGAATGCCATGGGTGGTCTTTGGAAGCCGAATCCTCCCCAGAAAAGTTCTGCTCCGTCTGGAATGAGCTTTACTGCTTCCTTTAATGTGATTCTTTTATCCTCAACTTCGGGCTCAACCAAAACTTTCACCTACTCTATGTATAGATTATTCTTTGTTTTTGCATTTAAAACGTTTTAAGCTTAAACCTTACAGAATAAGGAAAGAAAGGGTTTAGAAAATGTGTTCTTTACTTACCCATTCTGGAATTAGCTTGTAATAGTCAAGTGGTTTGGCTTTTCTTAATCCGTTGTAAGTGGCTTTCGCCATTGAAATTCTGCCTTTTCTGTCTTTGAAGATTTTCACTAAGCCTTTCTGTTCAAGCGTGGTTAGTATCTGGATAAGTTGTTCATCTGTTGTTTCTGTTAGGCGTTTTTTAATGTCATCGAGTGTCATGTAGAGGCCTGGATTGGCAAAATAATCTTCTGCTAAGATTTGTAATACTCCATCTTCTGTGGCTGCAGCCTTGGCGAGGGGATGGGTTATTGAGATTGGTATTTTTAATTTTTCATGCTTAATTCTTATTGGCATTGTCAATTCTTTAGCCATAGCTCTTGTCCAGCCTCTGAATATGACTATTCTCATAACTTCGCTTGTTCCGGCTCCGATTTGATTTACTTTTGTGTCTCTGAAGAAGCTTTCTATTGGGTAGAAGCGTGTCCATCCGTCTCCTCCCATGACTTGTATTGCTTGGCTTAACACTCTCTCAGATGCTTCAGAAGCAAAAAGCTTGGCTGTGGCTGCCTCTACCATGGGCACTATTCCTGAATCCATTAGGTATGCTGCGTAGTAAACTAGCAGGCGTGAAGTGGTATAGTCGGTTATCATGTCGGCTATTTTGAACTGGTTTGTTGGCATGTCGATGGTTCTTTGACCAAACTGGACTCTGCGTTGGGTATAGTTTATAACGTAGCGTAGTGCTTCCCGCATTGGACCAAGCATTCCAGCGGAGAAAAGCACACGTTCAAAGTTTAGGCCGTCCATCATTATTTTCCATCCGTCTCCTTCCTCTCCTATTCGGTTTTCAGCTGGAATTCTTACCTCGTTGAAGTCTAACACTCCGTTTGGTAGTCCCAACCATCCTGGGAGTTCGTTTATTCTTTCAACTGAAAAGCCCGGGGTTCCCTTTGTTACTATAAAGGCGGATAAGTGTCTATACCTTGCTCTGTCTTCTGGTTGGTCGCTTGTTTTTGCATATACGCAGTAGATGTCTGCGGCGCCAGCATTTGAGATGAAACGTTTTTTCCCGTTTAACACGTATTCGTCGCCTTCCCTTCTGGCGGTTGTTTCGATTCCAGCTGCGTCGGAACCAACGAAGGGTTCGGTTATGCATACTGCGCCTAATAGTTCTCCTCTTGCCATTTTTGGAAGCCATTTTTCTTTTTGTTCGTTGTTTCCGTGCATTACTAATTGTTCAACTCCGCCGAACATGGTTACTGCATAGGCGCATGCTAGGGCTGAGCATACACGGCTAAGTTCTTCAGCAATTATGCTTACGCCAGTAACTCCTGCTCCCATTCCGCCGTATTCTTCTGGAATGAAGGCTCCAAACCAGCCTTTGGAAGCAACTTCTTTTAACATTTCGGTTGGATATTTCTTTGTCCACGTGATTTCCTCGCCTTTTGGGATGTTTTCTTCTGCAAAAGCCTTAGCTTCTTCAGCTAGCCTCTTTTGTTTTTCATTCCACCAAGGAAATGCTCTAACCATATTTTAACACCACATTAGATTATGGATAATTATGAAATCAACTTAAATCTGTTAGGCTTGCTAGTGTTATGAAAGACTAAAACTGATGTATAGCCGTTAAATTTTGCATTTGAAGATTGTTGTTCTTAGTTGACCATGCAAAGCTTTCCTTTCTTCTAAAATTTCAACATTAGCGTCTGTTGCTGCTTTTTTAAATCTTCGTGAAGCAGCCGTAATCAAAACTAAAGTTGCTCCAGAAGCCACATCCTTAAGGGTTTTGAGAAAACTTCTATAGAGTTTTATGGGGCTTCCTTGAGGAATCATCCTTACGCCATAAGGCGGGTTAACAATGATGAAATCTAGGTCGGTGTCTGGATAATCCACCTTTCTGGTTGCATCTCCAAGTTTAAAAAGTATAGAGTCTCGAACTTGAGCTTTTTCTGCATTTTTTATTCCGCCTTCTAGGTGGCGTCTAAATTTTTCCATGCCAAAAATATGAGAATCACCAGTTTTTTCATTTTCCAAAGTTTTCATTCTAAACTCCTCAAATTCCTTTTTCTCAAAAATTTTCAGTTTTAAAAAAGCAAAGTTTTTTCTGAAGCGGTTCGGCGCCATGTTACGTGTGATAAAGGCAGCTTCGATTGGTATTGTTGCTCCTCCGCACATTGGGTCGATTATTGACTTTTCTGGTTTCCATCCGCTTATTTGGAGCATTCCACATGCAAGCGTGGATTTTAGGGCTGCTGGGTGCTCGTAAACGCGGTAACCACGCTTATGCAATGACTCTCCAGTAGTATTTACTCCAAGTAGAAAATCGTTTTCTTTCACAAAAGCATAAATTTCCACGTCTGGCTCGTCCAAATTAACCTTAAGCCTTTTTCCACATGACTCCAAGAAGGAGTCAATAACGGCTTGTCCAACAACCCTCGAAACATCCATACTCGTAAAGTTGTGAACGCCAACACGTTCACTTCTAACAGCAAAACTTTGCTCTTCCCTAATAAACCATGTGTAATCGATGTTTTTAGCAAACCTATACAAATCATCCAAAAATACGAATTTTTCCTTACAAAGCTGAATGAAAACCTTATGAAGAGTCCTTGCCATCAAATTTAAAGAGTAAACAGCTTCTTCAATTTTTGATTCAAAGAAAACCTTACCAACTCCAACATCTACCTTACAACCAAGCATCCGCAATATTTCTTTAGCTGAAACATCCTCAATCCCTATTGGAGTAGTAGCAAAAAATTTGGCTTTCATCAAAATAGGAAATTACACGATGATAATTTAAACTATACCTTTTGGATAAAATTGGCTACTGCATCGCCCATCTAGTTCGTGGAGACATTTTCGCCTAGGTCATAAGCTCGAATTCTTTTTCTTCCTTTAAAACTTCTCCACAGTTCTCTCTATTTTCTCCATAGCTACACTCAAATTCTTCAATGTGATATTTTCTAGCCTAATGTTCTTCACCATTTTAGAGAATACAATTTAAAGGTTTATTGAATATTTGAAGACAGGGGTGGAAGGGTTGATTATTGGAGTAGACCATATTGGTATAGCTGTTCAAAATCTGGAAGAGGCTCTTGAAATTTTTGAGAAAAAGCTTGGTTTGAAGCTTGAGGGAGTTCACGAAATCAAGGAGCAAAGGGTTAAGGCGGCTATGCTTTTGGCTGGAGAAACAAGGATAGAGCTTTTAGAACCAATTGGACAAGAAGGCCCAGTGGCGCGATTTCTAGAAAAGAGGGGTGAAGGTTTCCATCATATAGCGTTTAAAGTCAAAAATATTGAAGGCTTGTTGGCACAGCTTAAGGAAAAGGGAATAA
The DNA here is from genome assembly GCA_029934005.1 of Candidatus Bathyarchaeota archaeon. Lineage (GTDB taxonomy): Archaea > Thermoproteota > Bathyarchaeia > Bathyarchaeales > WUQV01 > JAOZNA01. The sequence continues at coordinate 3,086 of JAOZNA010000044.1, read as the reverse complement.
TTCTCGTAAATGAAAAGCCAAGGGTAGGAGTTAAAGGGGCGAAAATTGCGTTTCTACATCCTAAAAGCACAAAAAATGTTTTAGTGGAGCTTTGTGAAGAATAACTGGCTGCCTAAAATGGAAGCTAGCATGCTTAACTTGGCTAAAATAAAGGAAGAACTGAAAACTGCATGTTTAGGAAACGAAATTCACTATTTTGTTGAAGTCGGTTCAACTAATGAAGTGGCTAAAGCATTGGCTGCTAAAGGTGCAAAAGAAGGAACAGTTGTTATAGCCGAAACTCAGACAAGCGGCAAAGGTAGACTTGGACGAAAATGGTTCTCGCCAAAAGGTGGTATTTGGCTATCCTTAATTTTAAGACCGAAAATAAAACCGAAAGACGCTTTAAAACTGACATTAACAGCAGCAGTTGCAGTTGCTAGGACAATCAAGGAAAATCTCAATGTGAACGTGAGCATAAAATGGCCCAATGACGTGCTTGTTGAAAATAAAAAAGTTTGTGGAATACTAACTGAAGGAATGAGTGAAGGAGACGAAATGAAATTTGTAGTTGTCGGAGTGGGAATAAATGCGAATTTTGATTTAGCTGTTCTTCCAAGGGAACTGTGGGAAACTGCAACAACTTTAAGGGAAGTTTTGGGCAGAAATGTGGATCGTGAGGCAATTATAAGGTCTTTTCTTGAATATTTCGAAATTTGCTATAATAAAATGTTAGCTGGCAACTTCAAGCATGTTTTAAGCGAATGGAAGAATTTTGCTTCTTTTCTGGGAAAACGCATTGTTGTTTCGAATACCAAAGAGAAAATGGAGGGAATAGCTCAGAACGTAGATGAAGATGGAAGTCTAATTGTTAGGCTTGAGAAAGGGGATTTAGTGAAAATTTTTTCTGGAGATGTTTCAATAAGGTATAAAAATTGAAAATTGCCCTTTACTTCTTCATTCTTCTCCACTTGGTTCCAGTCGGGGTATCTTCAATTATTATGCCCATTTCCCTAAGCTTTTCTCTGATCTGATCTGCAGTTTTCCATTCTTTTCTTTTCCTTGCTTCTTCTCTCTTTCGAATTAGCTCCATTATTTCCTTAGGCAACTCTTCTTCTTTTTCTTCTTCGCCAATTACTCCAAGAACTTTATCGAATTTTAGCATTAGTTCCCTAACCATCCTAGCTTCTTGTTTGCTTAACTTGTTTTCGTCAATCAGCTTGTTTACTTCTCTTATAAATTCGAATAGTGAGGCAAGGGCGGTATTTATGTCCAAGTCGTCGTCTAATGCGGTTTCAAATTCTTCTTTAACCTTTTCCATCAGTTTCTCAATTTGTTTTCCACAGCCAGTACCATTAGCTTCTTTAAGTCTTTCCATGAAAATTTGGAGTCTTTCAACAGTTTTTTCAGCTGCTTTTAAAGCTTCAAAGGTGAAGTTTAACTGTTGTCTATAATGGGTTGAAAGAAGCAGAAATCTTATTGCTTTTGGGCTATAACCCATCTTTAACAAGTCCCGAAGCGTATAAAAGTTCCCTAAGGACTTCGCCATTTTTCTTCCTTCGACCATTAAATGCTCAGAATGCAGCCAGAACCTTGCGAAAGGCTTCCCAGTTACAGCCTCACTTTGGGCAATTTCATTTTCATGATGCGGAAAAATTAGGTCTACGCCCCCGCTGTGAATGTCAATGGTTTCGCCCAGATACTTCAACGCCATAGCGGAGCATTCAATATGCCATCCCGGTCTTCCCTTCCCAAGTTCGGTTTCCCAATAAACATCACCGTCTTCCTCGTCCCATGCCTTCCACAATGCGAAATCTCTAGCCTCTTCTTTCGCATATTGATCAGCCTTCACACGGGCTCCAGGTTTAAGTTCTTCGATTTTTATTTTTGAGAGTTTACCATATTCTTTAAATTTTGAAATGTCATAGTAGGTTGAACCGTCTTCTGCTTTGTATGCATATCCCTTTTCCAGAAGCTTTTTGATAAGTTCAACCATTTCCTTTATGTGTTCGGTTGCTTTCGGATAATATTCGGCTTTTTCTATGTTTAGGGTTTTTATATCTTCAAAAAAGGCTTTTATGTATCGTTCCGTGTATTCTTTGAGGGAAATACCTTCTCTTCTGGCTCCACGAATAGTTTTGTCATCAACATCCGTAATGTTCATGACCTGAATTACTTTATAGCCCCTATATTCAAGCCAGCGTCTAAGCAAGTCCTGAAAAACGTAGGTGCGAAAGTTCCCTATATGAGCATAATCGTAAACAGTAGGTCCGCAGGTGTAGATGCGAACCACACCCTTTTCTAAAGGCTTGAACTCTTCCTTCTTCCTAGTTAGGGTGTTATAGAAACGCATAGCCCTTCAAAATAGCATATTCTAACACTTTCTTAAATGTTTACAATCGCGAAATGTTCAAACCTCTAGAATTATAAGCATAAACCTCTAAAATAGAAACGTGAACATTATGGAAATACCGAAAAAATTGGCGATATTAACCACGGTCTTGTTGATATTATCCATTTGTATGACAATTTATACGTTCTCAGCTTATTCTGTCGCCTCAAAATGCATAGTGGAAACCGACAACGGACCAGCTTGGAAAGAAAGCCCACCTGGAACACTTTTCCCTTGGCCTAAGAAACCCGGAAACAAAATCATATTGCCTGTATTGGTAGAGCTTAATTCAACGGATAAAACCATTTATCTCTATTTTGTTAAGTCTGGAGTTTTGTTGGGGCTTAACATTGCTTTATGGGGTGTATCATTAGTTTTTGTTCGGCATCTGGTTAGAAGCATTTTGAAGATTTCAAAAGAAGACGCAAATAATAATACGTAGCTTGCTATTTCAATCTGAAAGGGGATGCTTGAGTTTGGATTCGAAGGAGCCTACGGTTGAGGAGAAAATTGAACAGTTGCGAAAGTTTCGTGAACAGGCAAAACTTGGTGGTGGAAAGGAACGCATAGAAGCCCAACATGCAAAGGGAAAGCTGACTGCTCGTGAAAGAATAGACTTGCTGCTTGATCCCGGAAGCTTTGTTGAAATAGACCCTTTTGTTGTTCATCGCTGTACAGATTTTGGAATGGCAGAACGCAAAATCCTAGGCGACGG
>JAOZNA010000043.1 GCA_029934005.1 Candidatus Bathyarchaeota archaeon | reverse complement strand
AAAAATTTGAAATGCTTCATAATATTACCGTGCTATAATGAAGAAAAAAATATTGCTCCTTTAATAAAATCGATAGCCAAAACCCTAAAGAAAATACCTTACCAAATAATTGCAGTCAATGATGGAAGCACCGACAACACCGAGAAGATACTGAAAAAATTGGCATTAAAATATCCAATTAAAACATTAACACACCCAAAAAACATGGGACTAGCAAAAACCCTAAAGACCGGGCTCAAACATGCCTTAACTGAATGTTCAAAAGAAGACTTAATCATAATAATGGATTCAGACAACACCCACAATCCAAAGTATATTCCAGAAATGATAAGAAAAACTCAACAATATGACCTAGTAATCGGCTCACGCTATGTTCAAGGCGGTAAGCAATTAAACGTTCCGGCCCATAGAATCCTTCTAAGCAGAGTAATTAATCAACTATTGAAGTTGATACTCAAAGCAAACATTCGAGACTTCACTAGCGGTTACAAATGCTTCAAAGCTAAAGCACTCCAAAAAATATTCGAAAAATTTGGAGAAAACTTCATAAGTTCCTCAGGATTCGAGGTTTCCCTCGAACTTCTATACAAAACATTATGTCACGGATTTTCAGTCAGCGAAATAGCAATAACCCTAAACTACGGGTTCAAAAATGGAGATAGCAAGTTGAAAGTATTCCCAACCATTTTGAAATATCTACATTTCATCAGAAATATGAAAACGTTATCTCAACCCAACGCGTAAGTTCAACATAAAGCTCCTTTAAATCCTCTCCAAACATTCAAGTCAAGTTCTCTTTTTAACTGCTAAAAGTTTTTGGCTTTTTCCAATTTAATTTGCGTATTTAGGCTTATTTCCTAAAAACTTCAAGTTCTGAGTCGGAACTTCTAAAAAATTTTTAATAAATGTAGAAATGCTCTGATAAGTGAACCAAATGAGGAATGAAAAATGAAAAATCGCAAAAAACTAGTTTCGATAATAGGCATAATAACAATTACTCTCGCTTTCATAGCATCCATGATTCCAATACACGTAGCTGCCACAGACCCCTCAGAATGGTACATGACAGTCAACGGCGTCCTCGACACCGACTATTACGCACTATACCCATTCGAAAAAGATGACCATCTACGCGTAGGCTTCTCCAAATACGGCGAGCTTATAGACCCAAACACTGGAACAGGTCTAAACTATTCTGGTAGAGATCCATTCGCTAACGAAGGCGTCAACATGAAATACTGGCTTAACGGATGGGTCCTTGATGCCCGTTACGTACACAGATCCTATGGAGCAAGACACCTCTGGGCATTCGCAATGTTCGCTGACATGGTAAGCTATGGCGGAGAATGGATAAATAACGCCACAGACCCCTACGGAGCCCCACACGGCGGAAGAAAAACAAATGGAGCTGCAGAAACCGAGAATATAACCGTCTTGTATGATGGACCTAGACGTTTTGTGGCGAGACTTGTTACTCACTTGAATGATACTGAAGCAGATGCCAGCTGGCCAGTGCTCGATGTAATCTTTACAATAATATTCAACAAAGTCAAAAAACAAATCATAATATTAAAGGATATTAAGTTAACAATCGACTCAAAAATTCTTGAAGGTCCAGTAAATGTCCAATTCGGCGACAGAGGAGAATGGGATCTTGGGCCTTCGCCAGAATGGAAAAGCTACGCCCACTTCTACCATCAAGAGCTTTTGACCTGCTATGATGCAAACTGGCATCTCTCGAAGAATATAACAAGGGAATTCTACTACCACAATGCCAGCTTCAGCGGAAACACACTACAACTTCCAGACGGAGGCTCTGAACCCTACGGATTCCCAGTAGTTGACCGTTCAGAATACGTTTTTGTAAATGATGTTTGGCAGAAAAGAGGAGAAGACTACACAATAAACTATAATACAGGAGTTATCACCTTCGCCCAGACGCTTACTGACGATGATGTAAAGGTTTACTACAAACTCTACAAGATAGATTTGGAGACTAGAAAGCCAATAGCTCTCCCACACCAGTACGACCTAGCTCAAATAATCTCTTCAGACATGGAAGTAGTTGGCTACGCAGCTTTCTGGCCAATCTTAAGCGACTATACAGTTTATGGATGGGACTACTCACTTGAACCCCTCTATAACATTAGCCAAGCAGACGTACCAACCGGAGAGCCCGAAATACCCTTCGTAATTGGAGAATGGGACTTCATGCTAGACTACGGAGTCGACACTCCCTATTGGGATAAACAATTCAGAGGAGTAACAGTCTACGGACTCGTAGATTATCATGATGCAGATGACGCCAATATTGCAGTCGGCCACCTAAACAAGATAGACGCTGAAGCTGCCTACCTACTCGCCGAAGTCTTCCTTCCATGGGACCTCTACGACGTAGTTCATAAGGACACTAGAAGATGGGTACAATTCTACAACGTAACCTCAACTGATGAAGCGAATGCCGACCTTGGAATCCCACTGAATATAACCCTCACTCATTCACCTGTTCGTAAGGTTGCAGTTTGGGAAAGCTACTGCACCTTCAGCGAAAGAGTTCTATGGAATGGAGAACTAAAGTATCCGCTAAGATCAGTCTACACAAACTACGACTACGAACTCTACGTCAACGGAACCACTGGTGTAGGCCACATTTGGATACCGGCCAGCAAGGTTCCGCCAGCAGGAACATTAATTAAAATACTTTACTCAACAGACACTACATACTCAAAACTTGAAAACATAACTTATATAATTGAACAATCGGTGGCACGTACATCAATTGATGATGTTGGTGAATATCAAAAGTCAGGCGAGTTTATCAATTTTACAGACCCACTTGGAGTCAACCACTACTTCTACATCACTAGCGCATGGTTCCAAGTTACCAACTCTTCTGCACTAAGCGATGGCGATAGTTGCTCATTAACTGGAACCCTCTACTGGTACACCAACGACATCAAAGTATTCAAAGAGGACTACGCATACATCCGAGTATATTGGCTGGATTCTTGGGAAGACTCAAACACTGCAAATAGCATTACAGTAACCTTTGACAGATTCCTGTTTTCATGGACTATAACTCCGCCAACCCACGATGACGTCCATATAACTCGCGCTGACATAGACATCTGGTACAACATCACCGCTGTTTATTGGGCGGCTCAAGACAAATTCAACATTACAATAGTGCTTAAGTTAGGTGACCATGGTGAAGAAAACACAAACTACATCTACGCAGAATATATTGCTGGCCGCTACGAATGGACAATTGTTGGAAGAGACTCTCGAGCAGTAGACTCCGCTGGAGCAGCCATGGTAACTGCAGCCTTCAAGAATAAGCAGATTGAAATAGGACTAAGCGGACTTGACATGCAAGACACGCTTTATGGACCTTACATACCTTGGATAGTCAGAAATCTAACCGGAACAACTGACAGTCGTGCTAGCTACAACGATGCACTCGGAAGAGAGGCATTAAGAGACGACTGGTGTCACACATGGCCAGTTTCCAGTTCGAATGTGATTGCGGTTGGCGGACCGGCAGCTAATCTAGTAACAGAGTACTTTAATGAGTTTACAGAAGCTTTCATGATAAATCCGGGCCTCTCAGACTACTTCACAGCCTACGGAATACTCCCACTAACCTGCTGGAACTACCTTAACAACTTTACTGAAGGGAATAGTGTAAGTGACCCCTACGGATACGCGGTAATAGCAACCTACAAAGATATCAACGGCACTGTAGGCTTCCTAATTTGGGGCTGGACAGGCCAAGATACTTACTACGCATGCAAATTCTTCCACGAAGAAATAATCTATCAGCTGCAAGAGTTTCCGTATTGTGCAACTAGCATTATGCTTAAAATAGACTATTCGGTTGATCCAGAACATCCAGACTTCTCAATAGTTGAAGTTCTCGGGACAATTAGCGAGACGACAGCGCATCTTGTGAAGGGCGGAATACATCCAGACCCATAACTTCCAACTCCCATTTTTATTTTATCCCCTTATTTTTTAAATCAAAAAGAAACTGCAAGTCTTTACTGAAAACTTGTTTCCAATCAAATTTTTTAGCAAAATCTAAAGATTTTCTTCTAAAAAATTCAACATCAAAACTATTTAAAACCTCAAGAATTTTCTCAGCCAAACTTTTAGAGTTAAATTTAGAAACAAAAAATACACTTTCGCAATCTCCGAAAACTTCTTTTAAAGCTGGAATTTCATAACAGACCACTGGTAATCCCGATGCAAGCGCTTCGGCAACAGCAATTCCCCAACCTTCAAAACGGCTTGGAAAAACAAAAATTTTGCTGTTACAGACAATTTTTTTCATTTGTTTATCTGGAACTCCTCCGAAAACCGAAATGTTATTTTCAAGCCCCAATTTTTCGATTTTAACTTTAACTTTTTCAAGTTCTGGACCTTCACCAACAACCGCCAACTTAGCCTCTCTAAACTTGGAGACAATCAGCTTCCAAGCCTCTAAAAGATCGTAGATTCCTTTTTCAAGGGCAATTCTTCCAACAAAAACCGCATCAAACCTTTTCTCCTTCCCGCAGTAAATTTCAAAATTTTTCTTAGAATAAGCTCCGTTTCCGCTGATTAGAATTCTATCTTTACTTATTCCAAGCAACCTTAACTTTGAAGCTGTAAAATTTGAAACAGAAATGAAAAATTCAGCTTTCTCTAAAAGTTTAACAGCTAACGTTGAGGCTAAAGCCTTACAAATTGATGTAAAAAAAGAATAACCAATATTTCTATAGGTTTTAAAGAAGTTTTTTAGTGAAAGGTTTACTTTTTCACTTTTTCCTGCATAAAGGTCGAAGTGATGAACCGTTACACAAAGGGGTTTTTTAAATAAAGCCTTAACTAGAAATGCTGGAAGAATGTTGGGTAAAGTGTTATTCGGCGCCAAAATTAAATCAGGCTTCACCCTAAAAACAATTGGAATAGAAAAAACTGTAGCCTTCAAACTCCAAATTATCCACCCTAAATAATTTAAGGGAAGATTTCTAGACTTAACTTTGAAAAGCTGACTAACAACAACTTTTTTAACTTTGTGATTGTTATTAAAAATTAAGCTTGGCTCCGGCTCCAAAATTATTATTTCAACTTTCCCATTCACATTAAGGCTTAGAAACCTTAAAAACTCAAGAAACCTTTTCTCAGCTCCGCCCAAAAATGTTATTTTTCTACTGGGATGAAAGAAAATACTGAAAATCAGCATTTTACCCAGCGACTTTTAGAATTATCTCTTCAAGCTTTCTAAGATGTTTTTCCTTACTAAAATTACATTCTATATATTTGGGAAAATTTTTTCGCGTTTCAGCTTTATCAAAGCTGGCTATCGCCCTTAAAACCTTATCAGCCAAATCTCTAACATCATAAGGCTCAGCTTTAAAACCAGTTTTCCCCTCTAAAACAGTTTCGCATGGTCCCGCCTTATCATTCCAAACGACAACCGGAGTTCCGCAAGCCATAGCTTCAACAGGACACAAGCCAAAATCTTCTTTTGGAGCGGAGTAGACGTAGACGTCTGCAGCATTATAAAGTTTTACAAGAACCTCAACAGATTTAAAACCTAAAAAAAGAATGTTTCGCTCAACTTTCAATTGTTTTGCCATTCGAATCAACTTTTTAACATAATTGAAATTTCTTCCAGAAACTTCACCAGTTATAGCTAAAACCGCCCTAGGAAAACTTCCTTTCACATAAGCCAACATTTCAACAAGCCATTCCCAATGTTTAACAGCCGCTATTCTTCCACCGGAAAGAATAAGAGGTCCTTTAAAGCTTGAACGAATTTCATCAACCAATTTTTCAGGTAAAGGTTTAAAAATTTCAGTGTCAACAGGAGGATAACAAACTTCAGCTTTCACTCCATAAATTTTTTCAATTCTATTAGCGGTAAACTTGCTGTTAGCAACAACAAAATCCGAACTAACAACACTTCTGAAGTCAATTTCTCTTAAAAAAGGCTTTAAAAAACAGCTTAAAGCATAAGCTATTTGACGAGGAACATCAAAACTCCAAAGTTTCTTTTCGCAATCTGAAAGGTAGAGAAAGCGTGGAGGAGAGTGAATATAGCTTATGTATTTAATTTTTTTAAACTTTTTCAAAGTGTAACCTATCCATAAAGCTGGACCGTATCCATGACAAATTAAAATGTCAAATTTTCTGAAAACCTTGGTTGTTGCTGGAGCAAAGGGAAAGGAAGCTAAAATTCTGAAGGTTTCGTTTCCAAAAGCAAAATCAAAGTAACTTTCGATATACCTGTGCGGATTGCTTGGAAGAACATTCTGAAATTTTCTATCTACATACGAAAAGAAACACTTAGTTTCGTAACCCCTTTTGTTCAGTAGTTCAGTCTGTTTCAAAATAACATTTTCAGCTCCACCTAACTCTTTTAGATGGCTGTAAACTAAGGCTATTTTCATTTTCATCCCTGTTGCAGTCGAGTTTGTCAAGCAATACTTTGCTTGAGCTTTCTGGACTAGCATGAGAGTTTTATTTTATTAAAAATTTTTTAATGGTCGGATTCCGAACATGAAGCATACAAAACCTTATCAAAACCTTCTAATACAATAAACCTTGACCCATAATGAACCAAATGGACGATGAAAAATCAGAGCAATTTCAACGAGCAGAAAAAACCGAAGTATTCTTGGATGAAAACTTAATAAATACATTACAGCAAGTGGTTAGTTCGGAATTTCCAGTTCAAGACCAATTTATTGAACGCGGCGTACTTAGTTTCCAAATAGAAAAAATTCCCAATTTTAAACAAGCTTTTCTCAGACTTCTAGAAAAATTGAAGCCTTTAGGTTTTTCTCCGTTTTTAAGAGAGTCAAATGGAAGAATAATTCTTAGAGTTTTGAAAAATCCTGAGAGGAAACCCAGCAACATTTTAATTAATTTAGTCCTTTTCATTGCAACAATTTTCACCACTTTTATCAGCGGTTATCTCCTTTCATTAGGATTAGTTAACTACGGATTAGAAGAGCCCTTAATTGGTGCAGCCACTTTCACGATTTCCTTAATGGCTATCTTAGGAATTCATGAAATGGGCCACAAGATTGCAGCTAACATTCACGGAATTGAAGCCACGCCTCCCTACTTTATTCCAGGTCCACCACTTCTCGGAACCTTCGGCGCTGTAATTCTGCAGAAGTCTTTGCCGCCGAATAAGGATTCCCTCTTTGACGTGGGAGTTTCGGGTCCAATTTTAGGTTTTATTGTAGCAATTATTGCTACTGCTGTCGGGCTGCTCTTATCACCAGCAATTCCCGAGGAGCAAGTTCCCCCCGGAACTATCCCGATTCCCGTTCCCTTAACCTATATTGCCATTAGATATTTCCTTTCTCTTGCTGGTTTACTTCAGATTGAAGCTGGAAAAGTGGTTTTGCTTCATCCAATTGCTTTTGCTGGCTGGATAGGTATGGTGGTTACTATGCTTAACTTGCTGCCTGTAGGCTCCCTTGATGGAGGTCATATTGCAAGAAGTTTGTTTGGAGAAAAAGCACGTTTTGCTTTTCTAATAATCTCGCTTTTAGTATTGTCGTTGAATCTAAACTTTTTCTGGCCCATGATAATTATACTCCTACTATTTTCAACATATCGTCATCCCGGCGCTTTAGATGATGTCTCTGAACTTTCAGCTTCAAGAAAAATTGTTGCTGTTGTTGTGATAGTTATTTTTGTTGCTTCAATTCCAATAAACATGGAAATTCTTGAAGAAATTCTCGGACTTTTCAAGGGATTATTGTGATATTTACTTTTTCTTTGTCAAGTTGGAATTCATGCCATTCTTCAGCTTTAATTTCAGGTTTTTCTTCATGTAAGTAAACTTTTCTTGCTCTAACGAGTTCGGAGAGTTCTTCTAGGAAAGGCTGAATTAGCCCTAAACTTTCCTTGCTTAGATTAGCTATGTGAACTTCGCTTAAAATTTCTGTTGGAACAAACCCCAAATCTTTCCTTAAAGCTTGAACTCTTCTAGCTAAATCCCGCATTAAACCTTCTCCAATCAAGCTTTTGTCTCTAAAAGTATCCAGCAAAACCGTTAGTTCTCCTTCAGACGCTAAACTCCATCGTTTGGCATCATAATTTTCTGGAAGTTTTTCTGAAAACTCAACTTCCTTAACGTTTGCAAGTTCTAGGAATAAAGACTTCAAGTTTTGGATGGATAATTTAGCTTCTTCCGGTATTATTAAAACGGCTTTTCTTAAAGGCCATCTTCGCTTAAGTCCAGCTAATTGTCTCGCTGAATAGACAAGGGATATACATTTTGTTAGTAATTCAAAGTCTTCTTCAAGTTTTATATTTCGAAGCTTCGGGTCTGCAACTGGCCATTTTTCAAAGTTCACTGACTCCGGTAATGAAGGGTCGAATTGTCTGTAGAGTTTTTGGTAGAGGAATTCTGAAAGGAATGGAGTTGCTGGATTAAAGAGTAATATTGTGTTTTTTAGTACGTGCCAGAGAGTGGAGTAGATTGCTAAGCGCCTGTTTAACGTTTTTGGAGAGTCGCTCCAAAGTTCTCTTCTTATCATTGGGATGTATTGTCTGCTGATTACATCCACAACAAAATCTTCAAGCTTTGACATTGCAAAGTTAAATTCGCATTTTTCAAATCTTTTAGTAACTTCTTCAATTGTTTCTTGAAGTTTGGAAAGCAACCAATACTCCGTTTGCCTTAAAAGTTTATTTTTCTCCGCCCATTCCAAACTAAACTTTTGTGGGTTAAATCCGTCGTATTCAGCGTTTTGCATAAAGAATCTGTGTAAATGATATATTGTGCTTAACACTTGGTATGGTCTTTTCATCATTTCGTTAACGTCGAAATTCATGGAGTCTATTGGAGAACATTTCCAGAGTATGTAGAATCTGCAAAGGTCGGCTGAGTATTTTTCCAATAAAGGATTAACTTCAATAACATTTCCGAGACTTTTACTCATTTTTCTTCCTTTAGCATCCAAAACAAAGCCGTAGAACAGAAAAGCCTTGTAAGGGGCTTCAGCCTTTCCAGTTAAGATTACATGTTCGAGTAAAAGCGAATTAGCCCACCCTCTCGTTTGGTCTATTGCTTCAACCAAAAAGTCTACTGGAACATACTTTTCGAATTCTTGGTCTGTGAAACGTGCATAGGGAGAAGCTCCACTGTTATGCCAAGTGTCCAAAACGAATGGTTCACGTTTCATCAATCCCCCGCACTTTTCGCATTTCAACGTTATTTTGTCTATCCAAGGCTTATGAAGCTCCGGCAGTTCAATTTCTTCCTCAGAACTTTTTAAAGCCCTTTCTAGAAGTTCTTTCTTAGTTGCAACTAAGACTTTATGTCCGCATTTTTCGCATTTCCAAACTGGGAGAGGAGTTCCCCAAACACGTTCTCTTGAAATACACCAAGGCTTCCCTTCCCTAAGAAATGATAAGAAACGATTTTTCGGCGGTTCATAGAAATATTCAACCTTCTCAGCGGCTTCAACTATTTTACTGTTTATTTTGTTAGTCCAAAGGAAATATTCTCTTCTGGCAAGCCAAATTAATTTATGATGGGAACGCCAGCAAGTCGGATACTCATGGAGAATCGTTTCAACATTAACAAGCAACCCTCTCTTCTTAAGTTCCTCTATCACCTTCTGGTCGGCATCCCTAGCAAATAAACCGGAGAATTCTCCAGCTTCATCTGTGAACTTGCATTCGTCGTCGAATGGAACATAAATTGGAACATTTCTTTTCTGAGCAGCAATAAAGTCTTCTTCTCCGTTTCCGGGTGAAAGGTGGACGACTCCAGTTGCAGTTTCAACATCAACAAAATCTTCGCAGACAACCACGTGAACATTTGAAAGCTCGTCAAGCTCCTTCTGCTTCGGAACAATGTCCTTGAACGGATATTCATACTTTATTCCTTCAAGCTCCTTTCCAGAAACAACCTCTATAACTTCGTATTTTTCTATTCCGAGTTTTTCCATCACAGGTTCAACACGCTGCTTAGCCAATATCCAAACTTCATCACCAACCCTAACCTTAGCATATTCTGCTTCTGGATGAACCGCCAACATCATATCTGTAACTATTGTGAAGGGCATGGTTGTCCATACGAGGAAAAACTCGTTTTCTTTCATGCTAATCTTCATTTTAAAGAATAAAGACGGATCTTCAACTTCCCTGTAGGCTCCTTCATATCCAACCTCAGCGCTGCTTAATGATGTTTGACAGCCTGGACAATAAGCAACCACGTAGTAACCTTCGCCTAGTAGTCCTTGTTCCCAAGCTCTTTTCAGATATTGCCATTCCCTTTCGATGTAGTTGTCATGGTATGTCCAGTAAGCCCTTCCATGATCTATAAAAAGTCCAAGTTTACGATCACATTCAAGCCAAGCTTCATAGTATTTCTTTATCACCTTCTTACATTCTTCAACAAATCTTCCTTCTCCAACCCGCTCCAAAAGCTCCCGCTTATTTTTCACTCCAAGATGCTTTTCAACTTCGAGTTCTACTGGTAAACCTTGACAGTCCCATCCAGCCCAGAAAGGAACATAATAACCTTGCATTGTTTTCCATCGGAAACGTAAGTCTTTCATTATTCTTCCGCGTGCATGACCTATATGCGGAAACCCGTTAAGAGTCGGTGGTCCTTCAACAAACCCTAAAACACCAACATTATCCTTTTCTCTCATCTTCATTAAGAGCTGCAGAATTCTGTTTTTCTCCCAAAAATTACGAACTTCACGTTCAATATCCTTCGGTTGGTAGTCCATGATAAGCCATTTTCTAGAATCCTCGAATTTGGCAGCCACCTCTCATCAGACCAACCCTTTTCTAATAAAATAGAGTGTTACTTAAAAATCCTACGCTCTAAGAAGGTGTGATATAAAAACGAGTTTAGGGTTTTATTTATCCTGGGTGACATGCTTTAAAGCCGAAAAGTCCCGGAAAAATAAGGATAGATGCTAAAGTCTATCTGGTGTCTCAAGGAGAGAAGTTGGAAGTTAAGGAAGTTTCTGTTTATATTCATGTCAAGGGATATATGAGAGCGAGAGTTACTCATCTGGATGTTGAAAATAGAGTTCTAGGCAAAATCATACATCGAGGTAGAGGAAACATGCTGGAAATAACCGGAGTTCAAGGTGGAATAGAGATTAGGCTGAAGAATCCTACAGAAATAAACCTCGGTGAATCCAAAATTTTAGTTCACAGCTTAGAGTTGCTTCATCCCATCCTAAATAAAGTCCTCAAGACGGGTGAGTCTACAGTAACTTGGGTTGGCAGAAAGTACGACGGAATCTACCTTGGCTTCAAGAAGCCTCAAATTGAAAAACTAGAACACATAGCTAAGATGACCTACGGAATCACCCCCATGGAACACTTGGAAAAACCTGAATTTGAACATTCATAAACCAAGAACTTAAACTCAATCATACCCCGACCTTCTCTCTCATCCAGAGCCCACAAAATTACAAGATTTGGTGCTCCGGGGTAGGTTTAAATGTCGGTTTAGATTATCGGTTTTCTCAGCATTTTCTTAAGATCCTTATGCAAGTGCTCTTTTGCAGTTACTCATAATTAAACGAAAAGCTAAGTCGAAAATATGTGACAAAATCTTGGAAAATTATGAAGAACTGTGGTTTACACCCGTAATTGCTGATGTGAAAATAGATTATAATCATTTGTTTAATCTTAGGTTAGAAAAATTTTATATACCCAAAAAACGAAAACTATGGCCGGAGGTTGTACCTCTTAAGTTTAGTGGAGGGTAATGAGTGAAGGCCAGTTCTATTCGGTGTTTGGATAGTCAAAGGGTGATTGCCGCTGGTCTTGTTGTTGTGTTATTGCTTGCTTTTGTTGGGTTGCCAGAGGCATTCGCTCAAACATCCGGGATTGGAGCCTATGAGGACGTAAGCGTTGATGAAGCTTACAATATGATAAAGAAGGCACAAACAGGCATTGTCGTTTTGGATGTTAGAAACCAGAGCGAATATAATCTAGGGCATCTGTATGGCGCGGTTCTCATACCCGTATACGAGCTTGAAGAAAGGATAAGCGAACTGCAAGAGTATGTAAACGATCCGATAATAGTTTACTGTAAGGCGGGTTCAAGAAGCCACGTTGCATGCGAAATTCTCGTCAGTCACGGATTCACGAAGGTTTACAACATGCTTGGAGGCATCACAGCTTGGATGAATGCTGGCTACCCCATCTACACAACTTTTCACCATGCAACAGTGAACATAGTGAATGAAGAAATTCTCTTGCAGATAGAGCCTATGCCTCCTATTTCCCCAGGTGAATGTCCATCTTGTGAGAGCGAATTCATCTTCGTTAACCTAACAGTGCTGGAGCAGGAAGAGGATCACATGGCGATGCTTCTGGTATACGAGTTTAACAGGACGAGAATAGAGGCTACCATCACAACAACTAAAGTGTGGAGTTATGCCGAACTCACTGATGAATATCACAGAACCGCTACATTTATGAAAACGGAAATCGCGGTGGAAGATGAGTATTGGCAATTCTACAGCCTCAGCTACTCGGTTCAGCGTGAGGAATACGTCTTGACAGTTTACACGCGACTCCAACCTCTAAACCCAGAAATCTTTGAAACATCCTTCACAGAAATGAATTACGCACCTACAGGGGAGCCTGAAGTTGTCTCGATGGAGTTCGTTGAGCTCAATTCATCCGTTACATTATCGCAACTGTATGCCGT
This sequence comes from Candidatus Bathyarchaeota archaeon, assembly GCA_029934005.1. Taxonomy (GTDB): domain Archaea; phylum Thermoproteota; class Bathyarchaeia; order Bathyarchaeales; family WUQV01; genus JAOZNA01. The sequence goes on along the minus strand of JAOZNA010000043.1, from coordinate 723 downwards.
TTTGGGTAAAGTTGCCAAGGAGATAGGAAAAGTCTATGAGAAGAGTGGGGATGAAACCCTCGCACAGCTTGCTCAGAACTATTACACCATGGAGGAAGAGGCTAAATATCTATCTAAGCTGGTAGAGAAACGGCTCCAAAAATACGACTTGGAAATTCTTGAAAGTTCTGTGATCTTGATGGATCACCCTCAGACATGTTTCTGGGTTCTCTGGTGGAAAGTTTGCATTGATTGGTGCGACGTTCTCTGCGGCGTGCTTGGAACCATTTGTGGAGCAGGATGCGAATCGGCATGTTGTATAGCAGCACCACCATTGTGTCCCTATTGCTTCCTCATATGCAGCGTGGCATGTAACCTTGGTGAAGCCGCATGCTATCTATGGTGCGTGGAGCAGTTCAACTGTGTCATTCAATGGTTAACAAGGTAGGTGTAGACTTACGAGGAAAAACAGAAAATGGTGGGAGAAGAAATGGTACTGGGTGCTCTGCATCCTATTACCATTGCTTCTTATTCCCGCCATCAACCTATTTTTATTCCCCGAAATACCCATAAGTAGATCTGTCGTTTATGCCGTAGCCTCATCTGTTGGCGTCTTACTGGCATATTTTGCATATATGAAAAAAACCATTTTCAAGATTCAATCAAAAACCTTACGCCGTATAATATTCATTACGTTCGGTGCATTCACTGTAGGGTTTCTCTCATGGGCTTTCATTGTCCTTC
>JAOZNA010000106.1 GCA_029934005.1 Candidatus Bathyarchaeota archaeon | reverse complement strand
CCTGAGAGCTTATTTACATGATTGAATTGTTTGGAAAAAGGGGACCACCTTAAACAGTTAAAATCTTGCTTCCCAGATGCCATTTAACTATATATGATTATTCAGTAAAACCATAAAGTTTGTCTTTTTACGCAAGATGTTTGTTTTATAGTTGACAAACAAATGCTTTTGTGGGAGATACTAACTAAAAATAATACATATGTTAACAATTGTCGAGGGCATTTTATGGACCCTAACTTTCAGTATACATTCCCAGCGATTAGAGGCATTCAGGCCAAGCGCGAGTATTTTGTGTCTATGTGTCCCCTCCATCTCATTCCGAAAATTTTCATTTGGGACGAAGAAGTACTTCCTCCAGAATTGCGTGCGCAGCGCATTCTTAATAAGAGTCGGGTGCCTGAAATGGCTCGATATATTACTGAAGACCCGGAAAATTATGTTTTCTCAGCTATAACTGCTTCTATTGATGCAGATGTTACTTTTGAAGCATTTGGAGAGCAAACAGGTACTAATCAAGTTGGTGCCCTACATATACCAATGTCTGCCCGCTTTATTATTAATGACGGCCAACATAGAAGGGCTGCTATAGAAATTGCCCTTCATGATAATCCAGATCTTGGAAATGAAACGATTGCAGTTGTGTTTTTTCTTGATCGTGGTTTAACTCGCTGTCAGCAGATGTTTGCTGATCTTAATCGATACGCTGTTAGACCATCTCGTTCTTTAGGTCTCTTGTATGACCATCGTGATGAAATGGCTAAAATCGCCAAACTCATTGCTCTCAAGTCTACAGCGTTTAAGGATGTTGTTGAAATGGAAAAAAGTACTCTTTCAGCAAGATCTCGTAAGTTGTTTACTTTAAGTGCAATTTACACGGCAACATCTGTATTGTTGAGCAATATTGAAACAGAGACGGAAGAAGAACGTGCATCTTTGGCAATTGAATTTTGGGATGAAATTGATCGCCACATTATAGAATGGAAGCTAGTTAGAGATAGGAAAATTACATCTGGTGAGGTGCGTCAAGACTTTATTCATTCCCATGGAGTTGCTCTACATGCTTTAGGTAAAGTCGGTAATGAATTACTTCATAAACATCCGAAGCAATGGAAGCATAGACTTGAAAAACTAAAAACCATTGATTGGGCTAGATCTAATAATGAACTGTGGGAAGGTCGGGCATTAGTTATTGGTCGAGTTTCGAAAGCCAATCAGAGCGTTATACTAACAACCAATATTCTAAAAAAGCATTTAGGTCTTAAATTGAAACCGGAAGAACAGGAAATTGAGGATGCTTTTTTAAGAGGTGAGAATGTCTAATAAATCTATTTTTGCTGAAAAAGGTTTTCAAACCACTATCGATGAACTTCTAGCTCAAGTAAGAGAAATTTATCTTTCTGATAGCTTCCCGTGGGTTGTTGGGTATAGTGGTGGTAAAGATTCTACCGTAGCGCTCCAGCTGGTATGGATGGCATTGCAAAGTATTCCTGCTGATAAGCTTCAAAAAAAAGTATATGTAGTAACGAATAATACTTTAGTTGAAAACCCCATCGTTTCGTTATGGGTATCGCAATCTCTTTCCAGAATAGCCAATGCAGCAAATGAACAAAAGCTACCCATATATCCACATAAGCTTGAGCCAGATATTGAAAATACCTTTTGGGTAAAAATGATTGGCTGGGGTTATCCTGCTCCCAGGCCGAAATTCCGTTGGTGTACACATCGCCTTAAAATATCTCCTACATCACGTTTTATACAAAAGGTTGTTCAGAGTTCAGGTGAGGTCATCGTTGTTCTGGGAACACGTAAAGCTGAAAGTTCTGCAAGAGCAAAAGTTATTAATGGACATATGCCTGAAAAAGGTATTGATCATTATAGAAAATATTTAAGTCAACACTCTGACCTTGCAAACGCTTGGATCTATTCTATTATTGCTGATTGGTCCACTGATGATGTTTGGACCTTTCTGACTCGGCAGGAGAACCCCTGGAAGCATTCCAACGAAGATTTATTGGCGCTTTATCGAGGAGCAACGGAAGATAATGTGTCTCCATTAACGATTGATCCCAATACTCCTAGTGCTGGAAGCAGCCGCTTTGGTTGCTGGACTTGCACCCTGGTAAACAAAGATCGGTCCATGATGGCAATGATACACAACGACGAACAGAAAGAATGGATGATGCCGCTTTTGGAGATTAGGGATATCATTGATTTCCGTATGATGGGAGAGGATGGTGATCGTAGTATACGCGATTTTAGGCGTATGGGTGGAAATGTTCAGCTTTTCAATGGCAGACCCATTCCAGGTCCTTATATCCAATCATTTCGAGAGAAACTATTACGTAAACTACTAGAAGCACAGAAATGGATCAGGGAAAATGGCCCTAAAGAAGTTCGAGATATTGATTTGATATCCTTGCAAGAACTTCGCAAAATCAGAGAGATTTGGATTGAAGAAAAACATGAAGTTGAGGACAGCCTTCCGCATATTTACGAAGAAGTAATGGGAGAAATTTTTCCAGATACTAAACGTTATAATCTTACAGGACTTGGATATGACGAAATGAAACTTTTGAAAGAGTGTTGTGGTGAGGATGAAATTCATTACCAGATGGTTCGTGAGTTACTCCATATTGAAAAAGAATATAGCATTATGACTAGGCGTGCTGGTCTTTTTGGTGCGCTTGAGAAAGCCATTGAAAAGGGTTATTTCAAAGATGCTGAAGATGCCAAACTGAAGGCATCGGATGAACTTGCCAGTAAAGAAAATATGGAAGAGCAAATAAATTCTTTAACTATTTGATTGGAGTAAACCGTTATGGTTTTTGATGAAATTTCTCTTGAAAACTTTGCCACCTTTAGGAAACGTTGCGTTATTGAATTGAGACCTAAAAATCGAGAGCGACCTATCATCCTGATAGGCGGAGAAAACGGTTGCGGAAAAACAACGCTACTCGATGCGTTGCAACTAGTTTTATTTGGACCGCTAGCGCGTTGTTCTAATAGAGGAAGACTTGGATATAAAGCCTATTTAAAGAAATGTATCAACAGAAATGTAGATCCTGAGGAAGGTGCCAAAATTGAACTAGTTTTTAGAACCCAGATCGGTGGGGCTGAAAGAACTTTTAAGATTTGCAGGTCGTGGTCAAAGACAAAGGAAAAAATTACTGAAAAGTTTGTTGTTTATCGCATTGAAGATGGGAATGAAAAATACGACCAAGTATTTTCGGAAAACTGGAATGATTATGTTGAAGGTATATTCCCGACAAGAGTGGCTCCTTTCTTCCTTTTTGATGGGGAAAAAATAGAATTGTTAGCAGAATTTGAAAATTCTGGACCAATAATTCGTTCTGCTATTTATTCCTTGTTAGGTCTCGACTATATTGACCGCCTTTCAACAGACCTTCTTACTCTTGAAAGGAAAAAACATAAAATTTTACTAGCAAAGATAGAAAGAGAGTTAATTGATAAGCTTGAAGAAGAGATAAAACTGATCCAGAAAAAAATAGAAGAACTTGTAATTCAAGAAGCAAAATATATGACTCTTCGTGATCGGCAAGAACGCAAAATTGAAGAGAAT
>JAOZNA010000042.1 GCA_029934005.1 Candidatus Bathyarchaeota archaeon | reverse complement strand
TTCCGCTTGAGCAACCTGCAATTATGCTTATTGTTCCAGTTGGAGCAACGGTGGTTACGGTTGCATTTCTCATTGCCTTATAACCTTTCTTTTCCCATACACTTCCAGAAAAGTTTGGAAATGAACCTTTTTCCTCGCCAAGTTCAACCGAGGTTTTTCTGGCTTCTTCCGTGATGAATTTCATAATTTTTTCTGCGGTTTGAACAGCCTCTTCTGAGTCGTATGGTATTCCAAGCTGGATTAGCATGTCGGCGAATCCCATAACGCCGAGTCCAATTTTCCTATTAGCCTTAGTCATTTTCTCTATTTCTGGAAGAGGATACTTGTTTGCGTCAATAACGTTGTCTAAGAATCGCACAGCTTTTCTAACAGTTTCACCCAGCTTATCCCAGTTTATTTTACCGTCCTCAACCATCTTGGCTAAGTTTATTGATCCTAAATTACATGATTCGAATGGTAGAAGAGGTTGTTCACCACATGGATTAGTGGCTTCAATTACTCCAACATGCGGAGTTGGATTATGCCTATTAATCTCGTCGATAAATATAACGCCGGGATCACCAGTTTTCCATGCCATAAAAACGATTGAATGCCAGATTTCCCTAGCCTTAATCTTTTTAACCACTTTATTGGTTCTGGGATTGACTAGTTCAAACATTTCATCGTTTTCCACGGCTTTCATAAATTCGTCTGTTGCGGCGACTGAAAGGTTAAAGTTGGTTAGGAAACCTTCTCGGGCTTTTGCAGTGATGAACTCGAAGATGTCGGGATGGTCAACTCTTAGAATTCCCATGTTTGCACCTCTTCTTTTGCCTCCTTGCTTAATTACGTCTGTTGCAACATCATATACTCTCATGAAGGAAACCGGGCCGGAAGCTATTCCTTCGGTTGATTTCACTATGTCGCCTTTTGGTCTAAGCTTTGAGAAGGAGAATCCTGTTCCACCGCCGGATTTATGGATAAGCGCCATGTATAAAACTCCTTCGAAAATGCTTTTGATTGAGTCTTCGACTGGAATTACGAAGCATGCTGAGAGTTGACCTATTTCTGTTCCGGCGTTCATTAATGTTGGAGAGTTTGGCAAAAATTCGAGATTAAACATCATACGGTAGTATTCTTCCTCAAATTTCCTGATTTCCTTATCTGAATATCCATAGGCTTTTTCCACTGAGGCTATTGTTTTGGCTACACGTCTAAACATTTGAGCTGGAGTTTCCCTAACTTTTCCAGTTTCGTCGCGAAGTAGGTAACGTCTTTCCAGAACTTTAATTGCGTTAAAGGTAAGTTTAGGTTGCTCTGGCATGCTTATTCACTTCAATTAGGTCAAATAAAATGAATAGATTACTCTACTATATTTTACTTTCTTTTAGCTCCAGCTCTCTAATTCTTTCCTTAAGATTGGCTATCAAAATGTTAAGTGTATCATTTAACCGTTGAAATTCTTCCTTTAGCCTCTTAAGAGCAGCCATTTTGGTTTTAGAGTCCGCTTTATTGTCAAGCAAAAGAACTTTTACAGCTTCCAATGTCACAGCTGATGGAAGCTTTATCTCATCCATTATTCCAGAAGCTACTAGTTCTCTGAAAATCCATTTTCTAATGGTTGAAGCCATTTCTAAATGCTTTCTTACAGTCTTTTCAAAGACTTTCTTACCATTTTCGGTTATTTCATAAACCTTTATTCTTCTTCCATCGCTTTTCCAGATTCCCTTTATTAATTTTTTATTTTCAAGCTCTTTTAAAGATGGATAAAGTGCCCCGAAGGTAGGTGTTAAAAGTCCAAACGAATACTCATTTATTCTCTTAATAATCTCATAACCGTGTAAAGGTTCCTTTAGAAGGGTGAAGAGAATCATGAGTTTGAGATAACCCTTCTTCATTTGTTGCTTCCAAAGGTCAGCTATGGTTTCAGCCGAAAATCCTACATCCTTTCTACTTGTTCGCATCTTAAGGAAAAATATATAAGTAATCTATATATTTGTTTCTGATACATGGCGATCAACATGATTCAAACAATACTTGTAATAATCAAAGCAGCTTACCGAAGCATTGCAAGAAGAAAGTTCCGTTCAGCATTAACCATTTTAGGCGTTATAATAGGCATTTCAGCAATAGTCTCCTTAATGACAGTCGGCTACGGAATGCATACACAAGTAAAGAACACTCTAAATGAGATGCTGGGCGCAGGCGTTATAATAAGTAGCAAGGGCGGAGGCGTTGACATACCAGAATATGTTATAGCTTACGTTAAAAATGTTCCTGGAGTGAATGAAGCTATACCAGTAATAACAACATTCGTGAATGTTGGAGGTCAGCCAATAATGGCGATTGGTATAGATCCGGAGCAAGCTCAGAAAATGTATCATGTGGTTCTGGAAGAAGGAAGAAGCCTTAGACCAGACGAAGATGACGCTGTGGTTTTTGGGGCTGCTACTGCAGCAAATTTGGGAATTAGGGTTAATGATACCGTTACTTTAAGTACTCAAATGAGTGGAGGCGGTAGATCCTTTCGTGTTGTTGGATTTTTGCGTTCAATCGGCACGGCGGAACTCAACATTGGATGTTTTATGACTTTAAGAGCTGCCCAGAAGCTTGTTAATCGTGAAAATTATTGTTCAACTATTTTGGTTAGGCTTGATGATCCACAGCTTGGTGAAGAGGTTGAAGAAGATTTGAGGGCGATGTTTCCTAACGCGGTTGTGACGCGTCAAGAGGAACTTATGCGTCACATTGACCGTGTGATGAATATTATAAATGGAGTTTTGCTTGCTTTAGGTTCTATAAGCCTACTTGTTGGTGGACTTGGAATCCTTAATACTGTTATGATGTCTGTTCATGAACGTAGAAGGGAAATAGGAATGCTTAAAGCTGTTGGAGCTGAAAGATGGCATGTACTTCTCCTCTTCCTTTCAGAAGGCTTAATAATAAGCTTAATAGGAGGAGCAATTGGCTGTATAATCGGGCTTAGTGGAGTTTATTTAATTCGCTGGTTTGTTTCCACCATGGGACTTGCACTAAGCATTCCTCTCTTAATATCCCCTCAGATAATTGCTGGAGCAATGATTGTTGCCGTTGGAATAGGGCTAATTGCAGGCTTTTATCCTTCATGGAAAGCCGCTAATGTGCCGCCTGTGGAGGCTTTAAGATATGAGTAACATTGTTGAGCTTGAAAATGTAGTTAAAGTTTACGAATTAGGCGAAGGTGTAAAGGTTGAAGCCTTACGCGGAGTCAACCTCGAAATTGAAAAGGGAGAGTTGGTTTCAATACAAGGGCCTTCTGGTTCTGGTAAAACTACGCTTTTGAATATGATTGGTGGTCTTGACAAGCCTACAAGCGGAAGGGTTGTAATTGATGGTGTGGATATTACTCCGTTAAGTGAAAGGGCTTTAGCTCGTTTTAGAAGGGAAAAAATAGGGTTTATATTTCAATTTTTTAACCTGGTTCCACTTCTTACTGCCTTGGAAAATGTTGAGCTTCCGATGATATTTGCTGGAAAACTTTCAGATGAGGAGATAAGGGAGAGGGCTATTGAACTTTTAACGCTTGTTGGTTTAGAGAAAAGGATTCATCACAGACCAACACAATTGAGTGGTGGAGAACAACAGAGAGTAGCCATTGCAAGGGCTCTTGCAAACGAGCCGAGCATTATTTTAGCCGACGAACCAACTGGAAATATTGACCAAGTGACTGGACAGAAAATAATAAGGCTGATACGAGATTTGAATGAAACTTTGGAACAAACCTTCATAATTGTAACTCATGACCCGACTGTTGCGAAGTCAACTAAAAGGAATCTTTATCTTAGAGATGGTAAAATTGTGGAAAAACTTCCAGAAACAACCCTAAAAATTCCAGCTAACATTTTGAAAGAAGAAAAACGCCAACTTCTGCTGGCTGAGTTAAGATGGCTAAAAACTTCGATAAATTATTTACAGGAGAAAAAAGAGGAAATTAACCCCAAAATTTACTATAACACCCTTTACAGCTATAAAAGTCGATTTGAAAGAATAAAGAGGATTATTAAAGAATATAACCTTATTGGAGGTAAAAGTTCATGAAAAAACAATTTCTTATTTTTACAGTGGTTTTGTTAGCGTTTTCCACATGCCTTAATGCAGCTTTACCTTCTCAAATTAAAACGCTTAAAAGCCCATATGGAGATGGAAGTATCGTTTGTAGGAAAACGGAGTTTATTGATATTCAATATTCTCCGAATGGAACTTTGCTGAGTAAACGTGTTTCAGTAGACGTTGAAGTCTATAATAACCATTCTTCACCAGTGGTAGTTGATGTGATTGATAGAGCTAGATGCATAAATACTTCAACTTTATCAACCTTATATGATACTCCCAATTTTACGAGAATTGAAAAGTTTGGAAACATCACAAAAATAATTTGGGAAAATGTTAGTGTTAACGCAAGCAAAAGCATTCATTATTACTATACAGCGGAAACCTTTAGGAAAATTCCATTAACTTTTAATTCAACCGTATACATCAATGGAAGAAAGGCTAATATTACAAGCTCTAATGGATTTTTCTTTGTCAAAGCAAACTTTTCGGATACAATAACCTTAAAGCTTAACATAACTAACATTCAAGAAAACCTCTTTGTCAACGAAAACTTCAGCGTTGTTCCACCCTTGATGTGCACAATCTCAGCAGCCTTCTCAAAAGATTACTTTTCAGGAGTTGAATCTAAACCAGATGCAAACTCAACTTCTTTTATAGGAGATAAAACGGTCTTAACATGGATACTATTCTTAGATGAAAATCCAGCAGCCCTCGAAGCTTCAGCCAGCGTTGTTGATGTTGGCGATTGGGGAGAAGCCCAACTCAACCCAATAACCATCCAAATTTCCTCATCAACAGAAATGCTCCGAACATACTTCAAAAAAATGCAAGAAAACCTAAAATACACTTTAGATTTAATGGAGTCCTTAGTTTTTTCTCAAGATTGCATTTTTCATGCAAATAGCAACTTAACTCAATTTTTAACAGACCCACAAATAATGGCTGTATTAGCAGAGCGCCCTGACCTTGCTCAACTTATAAACTATACGATTGCAAATATAAGCATAGCTTATGGTATTATCGAAAAGTTAAGACAGCCTATTTCTGAACTTAAAGAAGAAAATCTTAGACTTGAAAATATGCTCCTAGCTATAGAATCTAACGTTAATAAGCCGTTTAAACTTGAAGTTAACCCCTCTGGAACCATGGTTGAACGTTCAATTGATCCGAATTTAGAAAAGCTTGGTGAGGATTTATGGGCGTTAACAAGTGTTAATATTTCGAATTCAGCCAACTATAACGAAACGGTTTATGGACTGGCTGTTCAATTTGAAGCAAATGAGAGTTTACTTGAACCAAAAGTTGAGGTTTTGGTTGAAGGAGAATGGCAAAAACCACAGCATATGTTTGAACTTGGCATAAAATATGAATCTAAAACAAAAACGCTTTATTTTGAACCTTGGATAGAAATATCTCCAAATTCCACAACTAACATTCTTGTTGACTGGAAAGGAAGACCAGTAAGAATAATTGTTGAAAGCAATGTGCAACCAGATGTCAACTTGACCATCGACGAAGCAGTAACTATGGAAAATGTAAATGTTGATTTCGTGGAAAGCCAGACGCTTTGCTCCCTTAACCAACCCTACTTGCTAGTTCAAAACATAACATGGAAACCGCCAGAAAAGCCTTCTCCACCACCAGAAAAAACAATTTGGGAAACCATAATTGAATGGTTCCAAAATCCTCTAAACCTCGCATTTGTTGCCATAATTCTAGCAATTTTAATAATTGTCAGCATTTATCTTAAAAGAAGAAAACACGTTTTTCCAGAAGAAAAATTTGAAGCTGAAAAAATTGATGCTAACCAGCTTTTGGAGGAAATAGGAAAGCTTGAAAAAGAATTGTCAGAAAAAGCTAGCTAATTGATGAAAAATTCCCTGTTATATTTTCACTTGCTTATGGGATATTTGAAATCAGATATTATTCCCTTTCCAACCACAGCATTACATTTACCAAAACAGCTTAGACAAAGAAATTTTCCATCAACACGTCTGATTCTTGTTTTCATAACAAGTTCTCCGCATTTTTCACACCTAACACTCTCAAATACTGGCGCCGGTTCAATTGCTTCCACATTTACTTCTTCAATCTTAAACTCGCTTTCCGGAATAGTCATTATTTTTAGCCCCATTTCTTCCCACAACTTCCTTAATTTCTCCAAATCTTCTTCATTCCCTTCCCTTCTAACAACAACCTTATTGAAAAGATTCAAAGCTTCTTTGGTGAAGTATTTCTCCCTAAGCTTCTTGGAATCAACATAGACTCTAACTCCTTTCCAATCATTTCTTTTCACGAGTGTAACGGCATTCTTTCCAGCATCAAGGTAGATTAAACTGTTATTTCCGAGGGTGCATCCTGTGGCTACTTGAACTCCGTCAACAAAACAATTGTTACATTCAACTATAGCGAGAATCTCTTCGCCAACGGTTTCTTTTTCTCCAACTTTTCTCAATCTAAGTCTGTTCATGGCTATTTCAGATGCCCTCAACCCCAGAACAACGAAGGGACAAATGTGACCGTGAAAGTCTCTGGCTTTTTCAATTAATGCTTGGTCAACCATAACCGAAACCTTGTATTACCTTTTTATAAAAAAGTAATACTAAATCGTAAAAATCTTTCTTTTAATCTATCGCCTTTTGCTATACAAGAGACGGGTTCACTTCATAGGTTACCTCATTTTTTGAGAACTTCAATGGACAAGGGCTTATTATTCCTCCTCCTTTAAACTCTACTATAAGCTTGTTCAAATCTATTTTTAGCTTGTTCCTTTCGCAAATTTGCTTTATAAAACTCGGCGTAACTTTCATCATCCCAGACTTCGCTTCTTCTCTAATCCCTCTAAAAACTTTCACCATTTCTTCCATTTCTATTTCTGAAATTTCCTTTAAGTACCTTCTAACAGCCATTTCCGGGTTCCATTCCCCTGTTTCCATGGCATAAGAAATTAAATGCCTAATTACATTCGGCATCTCATATTTTTCGCCTGGTTTTGCAGTAAGCGTTCTTCCTTCCCATGCAAGGGACAGAGGTACTTTCGAGGCTGATACAGGTATTAATAGTCTTTCTTTGTAGGCTAAAAGCAGCAAATTCTGTTTAGTTTCCTCGTCGCATTTCACTTCTTCATAAGAAATTATTCCTTTTTCAGAAGCTAACGACAGCATTACAGTTAACACATTTACCTTTTCTTTGGGAAATTTTCTCTTTAAAACTCCTCTCAGCAAGTTTAATTTTTCCATTCTAATTTACCTCGAATAAAGAGGGAAAATTTATGGTTTAGCTCTTGTTATTGGTTTCTTTGCCTGCTCTAAGGTTCTTAATGCAACTATTTTTGGCATGTAACTGCTTATTGCAAGGATTATTCCCCAACTTGCGAGGGTGACAAGAGACATAGCCGTGCCCACAGTAGCCATTTCATAAAGCATTACTGGAATGTCGGATGGTGTAGCCATAGCTGTCAAGAAAGGTGGCCAAGGCGTTACTTCTCCATGCCAAACGTGTTCAAGCGCTAGTAATATTACACCTCCCCAAAGCAGCGCGTTTAACAACCACAGCTTTAATTTTTCAGCTAGGTTTCTTGCTGTTTTTTGAATGAGCGTTGTTATAACCGCTAAGCCCATTGGGACTAGGAAGCATGCCATTTTCGTTTATCCCCCCGTAGCACTAAATTTAAATTTAGTAACACCTAAATAAGCCTATCGATTGAAGGGAGATGGAAGCTATGTGGCTTATCATACTCGCAATGGCAGCTGCAATAGCTACTCCCATATGGTATTCAAGGGCTGGAAATGATGAGTACATGCTTAAACTTCTATGTCTAATACTTTGGGGAGCAACAATAATGGTTTCAGTCGACCACATTATGGGCTACTTGATGGAAGGTGGAGAATTCTTCGAACTAACAATTGACGCTACCATTTTGGGCATCGTCCTCTTAATAGCTGCACTGGTGATATGGGAAATAGTCTTACTGCTCAAAGATCCAAAACATGTGCTTTACAAAGGAAAAGGTAGTTAGAGCCTTTACTGTCTTCCCTTTTTATTGTTGTTCACAAGCATAATGCCAATATAGTATTACGAAAATGTATAAAAGTAACACCAGATTATTTTATTTGAGTGAATAAGATGCAAGTTGACCTTTCAATTGAAATACGAAAACTTGAGGTTAGGCTGAAAGAATACCTTGAAGCAAAGAAAGAAGCTGACAAGCTTCTAGAACGGTATATAGGCAAGCTAAAGGAATTGAACAATTTTGTGCAGTCGCTTCCCTCAGAGAAAAAATCCAACCTAATCAGGAAAATGTTAGAACTTCGGTACGAAGTAGTTAAAGCATTTCAGGAAGCCTTAAAAAGTGAAAGTAAGGCTGAACACGAGAAAAGCCATATCTTAGAGTCCCATGGTCAAATCATACTAGCCCTAGAGGAACAAATTCAAAAAATAATAAGTTAGAAGTACCTCTATTTTTACCTAAATTTTTCTTTTTCCTCCCAAAATGGTCTGGTTCTCAAATATTGAATTTTTGCTTTCAGCAAGTCCATGTAAAATTCTTTTTCATCAAAATGCATTTTCCCAAGGACTCGTGAAGCGGTTTCTGGGCCTACTCCTCTGACTTGGAGAGCAATTATCGCCTTTTTTCCATAACTTAAAACTAAATCCGCAGCTCTTCTGGCATGCGTAAGTTTTTCAAGCTCTTCCACACTTATTTCTTCACCAGCTTTTCTCTTTTTCAGAAGTTTAGATAATTCTTCTGCTTCTTTTTCCAAACGGAGAGGGGCAAGCAATCCGCTTCCACATTTCTGGCAAATTGGTTTTTCTGAAAGTTCCTTAATTCTTGCCTTAAATGTCCAACTGCCACATGAAAAACAAGTTAAAACAACTTTTCTTGCCAACAATGCTTTTTTCATTCGGTCTATATTGCTCATTAGCACGTGTTCTGGAGCCATAAGTTCTGGAATGTCGCTGTATTTTTCTAGAATATGGTATGCAATTGGTGAGGGTTTCTCTTCCCTAAAAACTAGGCTAATTGTGATTTTTCCAGATTTTATGTTTCTCATTATTTCCTTAACCTTTGAAATATCAACTTTTTCCAGCATTGCCTCTCGAATTGTTTCTTCATAAACTGGTGTTTTCTTAAATCTTTCAGGAAGTTCTACAATTTTCCTTGGACTCATGGTTCTTCCACGTGGTAAAGCTCCAAACCTTTCAGCAACAAATTTCATTTTATAAGAAAATGGAAAACGGGCTTCAAGATAAGCGTTAAAAGCCTTCTCAACTTCCTCGTCAGATAATTCTAAAACGAGCTTACGTATTCTTTCTAAATCCTTCCTCTCGGTTTTTCTGGGTGTTTCTATCAAAATACGGTATCCGTCATTCCACCATCCAACAATAAGTTCGTGATCCGATAAAATCGCATCGAAAATGCTTCCCAGAGTTCTATTAACAACCTCGCCAAAGCATGCATGAATTATCACATATCTATCAAAACCTTCAATAACTATGTGGTTGTGGGTTGGAACAGGCACTTTCTGATTTAACTGCTCCCTAATCTCCTCTACAGGCTTTAACAAGGTTGTTTTATGAACCGAAAACTTTTTAGCAAGTTTTTCCACCACCCTTTCCAAATTTTCTGTTTTCTTAAGTTCTTCCGCAATTTCATGTCTAAGTTTCCCAGTTTCTTGTGCGATATTGAATGGTATTGGTAGCATTTCTCCGTCCCATCCGGGAATTGCTGCTAGAGGGTCTTCTGAAGGAACAACGAATACTTCACCTGTTTCATCTTCTATTTGGACTATTCGCCAAACCTTCCCTTTGCAAATGAAGTTTAAGCCTATTCTTGCTCTTAGAGCCATAAATTCGTCGCCTAGGGTTCCTATCTTCCGGTCGGAAATTATGTCTATTATTGGATAGCGTTTTTCGTCTGGAATCATCGAAAGATTCTCGTAGTAATATGGTCTGGTTTTTCTTGTTTTTTTCAAAACTTTCCCTTCTAGGCGAACTTCCCCCAACTTATGTAAGTATTTTGCAACATCTAAAAATTTAGCTTTCGAAATGTTTCTGTAAGGATAGGTTCTACGGAAAATTTGTAGGGCTTTGTCAACTTCAATTTGACCTTTATCCATTAATAACCCAGCAAGTTGATGGGCTAAAACGTCCAATGCGTTTTCATGGATTAATACTGGCTCAAGCTCATGTTCGGAAGCTTTTCGAACTATTGCCAAGGACTCAAGAATGTCATCTGGAAAGGCTGTGATGATTATTCCTTTAGAAGTTAAATCCAGCTTGTGACCACTTCTTCCAACGCGTTGTATTAGGCTGTTAACTCGGCGAGGAGACAAATATTGAATTACGAGGTCTACGTGGCCTATATCTATTCCAAGCTCAAGCGTGCTTGTGCATACGATTGCCTTTAAAACTCCAGCCTTAAATTGGTCTTCTATAAGAGTTCTCACCTCTTTTGACAAAGAACCATGATGAACAGCTATATCCTTAGTTAAGATGCCAAACTTATGCCCTAAATCCTCGGCGTTTGTTCGACTGTTAACAAAAATAAGGGTAGAATTATGGCTCTTAACTAATTCCAATATTCTTTTTATTCTTGCAGCAGCTTCTGGAGCTGTTCTTAACTTGTCAGCTAGGTCATAGTCTTCTTCCATTGGAAGCGGATACTCAACTGAATAGCTGAAAGCTTTCGGAAAGAGTACTTCAATCACTTTTATGGGTTTATTTCCAGCAATGAACTTAGCCACCTTTTCTGGTTCGCCTATTGTTGCCGAAAGCCCAATCCGCTGGAATTCTTCGCTTGTTAGTTCACGAAGCCTTTCAAGAGCCACCGTTAATTGAGTCCCACGCTTGCTTGTAGCTAACTCGTGAACCTCATCTATTGCCACATAGCGAATTTTGCTCAAATGCTTCTTCATACGACTTCCAGGAAGAATGGCTTGCAATGTTTCGGGAGTTGTGACCAACATGTTTGGTGGACGCAAGGCTTGCCTACGCCTAATCCTTATTTCGGTGTCGCCGTGTCTAACCTCCACTGAAATCCCAAGCTTAAAAGCCCAAAAAGTAAGTCTCTTAATAAGATCACGATTTAAAGCCCTTAAAGGAGTGATGTAGAGAATTGAAATTCCACTTTTGTCTTTTTGTTGAAGAAAATTAGAGAAAACTGGTAATAAAGCTGCTTCCGTCTTTCCGCTACCAGTGGGAGCAATTAAAAGAACATTCTCTCCCTTAAGAATGAAAGGAATAGCTTTAACTTGCGGGAGAGTAGGTTCTCTAAAACCGGCTTCACCTAAAGCATCACGAACAGATTCAGCAAGTAAATTAAAAACACTCATTAATTAATCAAAAATAGTGTTGGAAATCTTCTATATTAATGTGGTTTCCTAGGCTTATTCTATGAAGTAACATCTTAGATAGGAAGCTGACGAAAGAAAGTTGTGGCTAGTTTCGCTTAGCTAACGTTCTGGTGGTCTTGGCTCGGTTATGTATGCCCATACCGTTACGAAGACTAATGTTAGGGCAGCACCTGCTAAACCCGTTAGTATCCATCTTGCATTTAGTATTTCTGGAAACAGTTGTATCAATGCTGGAATCAGATAGGTTCCAGCAAAATCGGCTAAAACTCCACCTATAAAGCCTAAAATCGCCACAAACACTAATGTTTTAAATCTCTCGCCCATAGTTTTTCACCCAGTTTTAGAATTGTCTTGTTTTAGCTTTTAGGTATAACTATCATGCTCGTATATATGTAGGTGTGAAATTATCAACGTTAAACCTTGACTCAAAATCTAACACGAAAACTGACGATGACAAAAACTTGTCTAACATCAATTCATATACACCAATGTATTGCATTAGCTTGTTAAAGCTCGAACCAACATCGAACCATCAAGATATCGCCATATATACACGTAGATGTTCACTGCATATTAACAATGGATAATATACTTCAAGGAATCAAGAACCTTATGGAGGTATATGAATTTGTCTGAAAAATTTGCTAGAAAGTGGGAAGGCCAACCCGATTATCAACCGCTAACAACAAGAATCAGAGAAGCTGTAAGACCGCCAGGACCATTAAAGCCACGTTTAGACTTAGCAATACGCAAGATAGAAGTTCAAATTCAAAAACTTGATAGAGCAACTGACAAGTTTTCACAGAGAGACAAAACACTATTTGGAAGAATAGTGGACGCTTACAGCAAACATGACATGGCAAGAGCAAATATTTTGGCAAACGAGCTTGCGGAAATCAGAAAAATGGAAAAAATGATAATGCATGCAAAACTGGCATTAGAACAAATAGTATTGAGACTGAAAACAGTTTCCGAACTCGGAGACATCGTTACTACACTTGCACCAGCAGTTAACGTGCTAAGAAGCGTAAAGACTGGAATGGCTGCAGTTTTTCCTGAAGCCGAAAGGGAGCTTGGAGAGATTGGAAATCTATTAAGCGGAATAATTTTTGAAGCTGGACAAAGCAGCGGACTAACCCTAAACTTTGAAGCTGCAAGCGAAGACGCACAGAAAATCCTTAATGAAGCTGCTACTGTTGCTGAACAGAAAATTAAGGAGAAATTCCCGGAGCTTCCAGCAGAAGTTCATGCAATGGGGCAAAAAACAACCGTGGAAACTCCTTAAAAACATAGGGGAGGTGAACGATGACCCAAAACCCCGAAATCCTAATTTCCCTTGGAAAAGAAGTTAAAGATGAGTACGGGAGACCAATAGGGAAAATAGCTTCATTCCAAACAAGTCCTCACGGCCAGATCAACAACGTGTTCATTCAGAGACATGACGGAGAAATAGTTCGTTGTCCAGTGGAACAACTAAAGTTCGATGGAAGCGACGTAGCAACTCTTATTTCATCAATAAAAACGAAAGGAAATAGACTCTGCGACGAAATTCCGCTTATATGGAGAAAGGACCAAGCCTTGAAAGAACTCCTCGAAAAGAACAAGGTTCCACAAGAACTTTATGAAGACCTTCATAGGGGATTTGAGGGGGCACTGAACCAGCTGAAGTCCGAAGCTCAGGGGATAATAGAGAAAATAGACACCCAAATCTCCAAATGTGAATCTCAAATCCACGACCTAAATTCAGCGTTAATAAACCTTGAAATTGAAAGGGAAATAGGAAAGGTAAACGAAGAACAATATAATGCTGCAATGGAGATAATCCAGCAGAGCCTAAAATGGGTCAACTCTGAAAAATCAGATTTGGAGAACTTGAAAAACAGACTTTCCAACATATTACTAGGAGAAAATATCCCAGAACCAAGCGAGGAAAGAAAAGAAACCGAAAAACCACAAGAAGAAATTGCGAAATCCGAAGCTGAAGGGACCGAGGAAACAACCTCAGAGGAAAAGCCTTCTGAGGCTTCCTCTCTCCCTGAACCACCAGTAGTGGTTTATGTCAAGAATATAGACAAACTCAACCCCACCCG
>JAOZNA010000041.1 GCA_029934005.1 Candidatus Bathyarchaeota archaeon | reverse complement strand
CGCAGACGAAAACAACCTTTTTGTCTGGATGGAGCGTTATTGCTCCGTAGTCGCATGCCTCTATACACCATCCACAGCCATTGCACTTGTCCTCATCAACAAGTATTACTCCAGTTTCTTCAGACTGAGTTAAGGCATCCCTTGGACAAGCTGCAACACAGGGTGGATCTTCACATAATCTACAAGTTAAAGATAGGTTGATAAGCGGATGCAACCTTACGACTCTTATCCTCGATTTTAGCGGATTAAATGTTTTTTCCTTTTCCATGGCGCATGCATATTCGCAGACAGCGCATCCAACACACTTTTCTGGATCAGCTGAAACAAATTTTCTTTCATGTATTGCTGCCATTTTTAAGCCCCCGTTCCAAGTTTAGCTTTAACAATATCTGCAAACTCTTCTAAACCTAGTTCTCTGAGTTTTTCAAGTGTCGGTATTCCTTCCTTTGTCCAGCCTCGCACTTCATAGTAATCGTCAAGCATCATATCCAATTCCTCTTTGCTTACATACGCGCCTTTAGATGGCCCTTCATCTGGTATTGGATGATTCATAACCTTCCACGGTAAGTGGTCATCCTTTCTTCCTAGGCCCTCGCGAACATTGAATAACCGTGCAATGTTGTTTATTCTTTCGCCTGTAATCCTCATTTCTTCAGCCGTTACTTTTATGCCCGTTGCAAGCGTGTATAGCTTGGCGAAGTCTTCGAATCCATCATAGTAGGTTCCTCTTCCGAACTTGCAAACGATTAGTGAGTCAATTATTGTATATTGGTCTTCCATGTCCTTAACTAGTTTGGCTCTTCCTTTCTCATACTTTAATCTGTCAACCTTACCTTTAACATCGAATCCGTATGAGCCGTGTCTGTTGTGGTCTGCCCCTCTAAATGACACTGCAAAGCCTAACGCCGCCGTCTTCAATGCTCTTAGGTCATATCCAGTTACTTCCACACCTTTAATGTGTTGAGCAAGCTTTTCTGCACCTTTACCTATCTTCTCAGCTGCAAACTTTACTCCTTCAGCCAGTATATCGCCTATTCCCTCTCTTTTCCCTATCTTTTCAATCAACTGTACAAGAGCCTCATGATTGCCAAATCTAGCTTCTATCCCGTCTAAGTCCTCCTTTGTTAATATTCCATTTTCATAACAGTCCATAGCGAAAGCTACGATTACTCCTGCTCCTATAGCGTCATATCCATAATAGTTGCATAGTTCCATCGCCTTAATAATGGCGTCTAGGCGGTCCACTCCACAGTAGGGACCTAAAGACCATAATGGCTCATATTCGAGTCTTGTCACGGCGCCTTTGTATGGGCCTTCTGGAACTACACATATGTGTTCGCATCTCATTGCACACGAGTTACAACCTATAATCTTCGCCACGAACCTTCTGTTCATTTCTTCTCCGCTTACCTTTTCAGCGGCTTCAAAATGTGCATTATTGTAGTTTCTGGTTGGCATACAGTGAAGCGCGTTATGAACTAAAACGTTTAGTGGTGTTCCAAGGGTTCTATACTTTCTTGTAGCGGGTCCCTTCATTCTTTCATGCATCATTTTAACGAATTCTTTAAATCCCTCCAGGTCCGCGACATTTACATCCTTTGTTCCACGCACTGCTATTGCCTTTAAGTTTTTAGAACCCATAACAGCGCCCATTCCCGTTCTTCCAGCAGCTCTAGTTTCATCGTTGATTATGCATGCAAGCCTTACAAGCTTCTCTCCAGCAGGACCTATAGCTGCTACACGAATGTAATAATCGCCCAACTCTTCTCGTATCGCCTTTTCGGTTTCGGCTGGAGATTTACCCCACAAGTGTTTTGCATCGAGTATTTGCACTGAATCATCGTCTATCCAAACATAAACTGGTTTTTCAGCCTTGCCCTTAAAGATTACAGCGTCATAACCAGCATGTTTAAGTTCAGTTCCAAAATGCCCGTGAGACTTAGCTTCACCAACTCCGTAGCTTTGAGGAGACTTAGCCACAAACGCGTGGCCATTTCCCCCCGTAGGCGCCATTGTTCCAGAAAGCGGACCAGTAGTCAATATTAATGGGTTTTCTGGGCTGAATGGATCTGTTCCTGGCGGACAATGCTCCAGCAGTAGCCTAATTCCGAGACCTATGCCTCCAATGTATTTCTTTGCAAGTTCCTCACTTAATGGTTCAGTACGTGTTTTCCCAGTTGTTAAATCTACATGTAATATTCTTCCGGCATATCCGTACACACTATTTCCTCCAACATCACTCTAGATTAGAATTAGAGTAAAGCTTTCAACCATTTATTAATTTAATGGTATGAAAATTCTGTGGTTAAAATGCGAATTTTAAAATATTTAAATAAATAATTGCCTAATTTGTCAATTGTGATCTTACATTAACGTAATCACGTATGTAAATCGGTTCTTTTGTTGAACTCTCCATGATATATCTGTGAAAATGTTTGCTTTATAGTAAACGTTAAATCCACTTCTATTTCTATACTTTCCAAATCAGCACGTACTTGATGGTGAAAGCTTTGAAAAACAGAATAGACATATTTAAAGAAATTTTTTCCAAAGAAGGTATTGACGGATTCCTAATTGCAAGCGAAAGGAACATCTTCTACTTTACAGAGGCATCGGGCGCAAACTTTCTTTTCATCCCAGCTAAAGGTGACTGTAAAGTCTACGTTTATGGCGTGAATTATGATGCTGTAAAGGTTGAAGCAAAAAATTGCCAAATAGAACTCATTGAAAGAGGAGAAAAACCTGAAAAAAAGATTGTTCAGCAAGTAGAGAAACATAAGATTAAAGTTTTAGGCTTCGATTCCTTACTTGCTCAAACCTTCATCACTCTAAAAAGGGCTTTGAGAGGAAAAGCTAAACTTAAACCTAAAAATGAGCTGGTATGGAATCTTAGGAAGATAAAGGATGATAAAGAGCTTAGTTTAATGCGAAAAGCTGCGGAAATCACAAGTGAAGGAATGAAAACCGCCTACGAAGTTTTGAAAGCTGGTATGCGTGAATATGAAGTTGCAGCAGAAATAGAATATGCCATGCGTAAGGCGGGCTCATGGAGCCTAGCCTTCGACACCATAGTGGCTTCTGGTCCTCGCTCAGCCTATCCTCACGGATGGTGTACCGACCGTAAAATAAGGAAAGGTGAACTGGTTGTAGTTGATATAGGAGCTGTCTACCAAAATTATAGAGCTGATATGACAAGAACGCTTGTCGCTGGAAAACCAACTGAAAAGCAGCTGAAAATCTTCAATGTTGTGCGTGAAGCACAGGAAAAAGCTTTTAGAAAAGTCAGGGCTGGGAGAAAAGCTAGAACAGTAGATAGAGTTGCAAGGAAGGTTATTGAAGACGCTGGTTTCGGAGAGTATTTTGTTCATGGAACCGGGCATGGAATAGGATTAGAAACACATGAACCTCCAACGCTGAACAGTCAAAGTAAGGATAAACTTGAAGCAAGAAACGTTGTTACGGTTGAACCAGGCATATACATAACTGGTTTCGGCGGCATTCGAATAGAAGACACTGTCTTAGTTATGGAGAAAGGAGCTGAAAGGTTAACTAAAGGTCCGTACACACTGACTTTAGGTTAAATTCTCTTCTTTCTATTTTTAAATTCGATAAGAATCCATTGTCCTGTAAATATTGCTCCTAAGGGACTTAAATAAGTGATTACTGGTATTATTCTGACGGTTGGAGCTATTGATGCAAATGATTCAATTTCGTAGGTTGCTTCTACTTTGTGAGGGTTCTCATTTAAGAGGATGAATGAAACTGTAACTATTCCTTCTGGAGTATACTCTACAACGTTTTCTTCGTCAATCGTTTCTTCTAACAAGACTTTGTCAGAGTTCTCTTCCATAAACTTATTAAACTGTGTTAGGTTGCCTAACTCGGTTTCAATTCTCGGTAAATTAATAATGTAAAATTTTATTGTTGCATTCGTGTTCAATTCGATTTTAAGCAATATTTGCGGGTTGAGGTTTAAAGAGTTCCCTATAGACATGTATGTTCTTGGTTTAAGCGTAGTTTTTCCTTTAGTTGAAAAGCCAAGTTTTGCGGGAGGAATTAGTGTTAAAATTGCTAATGCGAGGCATAATGCTAAAAGGGCTGTTCCTATTCTTCCAAGCGCTACATTTAGCCTTCTCATAGGTTCAGCCTCCTACTGAAATAATAGTATGCGATTAAAAAGGCTGCAAATACCAGACAGTAGCCACCGAAAATATACATTAGAACTTCGTTAAAATCTGGATTCCATATTGTTTCACCTAGTAGGCTGCTAAGTGGACTGTAATGGAACTGAGTTGCTAAACTTGGATTAAGGACAGCTATGACCTTTAATGGGAAGGAGTTTCTGGTGGTTATGGACAATGCAGTAAGTATTCCGGTGAATACTGAAAGCGCAAAGTAGAGCACTATGCCCAGTACTAGTGCTAGTCCACCCTTTCGAACTCTCATAGCTACCAATAGTAGAATGGCTGTTAGGAAGAGTGGATAGGAAAGGGATGATAGATAAGAAATGATTACGGTTGAGAGATTAGCGGAAATCGTTTGTGGTGCCATGATGTAAAGAGCGAAAAATTGTATTCCAAGGAACATAACTAATGAGACGCCTAACGCTGACAAAAGCTTGGCTGTTAATATCATGCGCCTTTTCAGAGGGTATGAAAGTAAAGTTTGAATCGTTCCCTTCTCAAATTCGCTTCCAAATCCATAAACTACATTTTTAAAAATTAAGATTAAAAATATGAAGAGAGGAGTTCCCATCTGGATGTTCACAAGCTGGTAAGTTGCAGCCTCTTCATTTCGAGCGAATGTTACTGTGAATCCGCCTCCTATGCCCAATAGAGCAAACGTGCTTATTGCGTATAGAAAAGCAAATATCTCCAAAATTGGAAATCTGAAGTCTTCGTGGATTGAGGTTGCTAAAACCTCTAAGAATGGATGCCCCTTCTGCTTTTCAGTCATTTTTCTCCTCCTTCCCTTACAACTTTATAGTAAAGTTGCTCAAGTGAAGCTGTTCCTAGCTCTATTCCCATAATTACAGCGCCAATCTTTTTGGCAATTCTTGGAGCGTCCTCGTAAATATTTGATTCCGTTCCTTCAGCAGTTATAATGGATACTCCTCTGCTATCTATGGTCATTCTTTCTACATAAGGTAGTTTCCTAAGTTCATCAGCAAATACTTCAGGCTTGTTGGTAGTCACCCTAACGGTCTTAGCAGAATACTTATCAAAAAGTTCCGTAAGTAATCCGGAAGCCAAAACCTTCCCATTGTTTATTATTGCCACTGAATCGCAGACTCTGCTTAGTTCTGGAAGAATATGTGAAGAAATAAGAAAAGTGACATCTTTCTCCTTATGAAGCTTCAAAATCAAATCTAGAAGATTGCTCCTAGATTCGGGATCAAGGTTTGAAGCCGGTTCGTCTGCAATAATAAGCTTAGGTTCGTGAATTAATGCATGAGCAATTGCAAATTTCTGCAGCATACCAGCTGATAGCCCCTTTATTTCTCTATCGTAAGCATTCAAACCTACAAGTTCTAAAACTTCCCGTGCCCGCGACTCCGGAACACCAAAGATTCTGCATGTTCTTTGCATATAATCCAAAACTTTGTGATGGGATGGAAAATATGCCTTCTCGTAGATTATCCCTATATCTCTTCTTATTTCTGGATTATCCCATGGATCTTCTCCAAAAACTGAAACTTTACCTCTGTCTGGCCTTAAAAGTCCAAGAATAATTTTTATGGTGGTTGTTTTTCCAGCTCCGTTGGGCCCTATTAGTCCAAGAATCGTTCCCTTTTCCACTTTTAAATTAAGTCCATCTACGGCTACTACTTTGCCGTATCTTTTGGCTAAGTCTTCGGCAACTATGAGTTCCATCTTACTCCTCCAAACTTGTTAGGGTTAAGATAGTGGTTGAACATTTATTTCTTTCTCCTCGCCACGAATACCATAAGCGGACTTTTTTCATTAAATGGAGTTTTCTTATGGTCGCCGTAAACAGCTTCGATTTCGTAACCAGTTCTTTTTAATAGTTCAATCATTTCATTATAGAAAATGTATCGAAGCTTAAAGTAAACTACATGTCTTTTTACCGTACCGTCTAGCTTAACGAAATCGTAGATGTGCCAAACGTCCATAAGCTGGTTTGGGAAATCAAATTTTTGCATAGTAAACCTCATGATTATTTCATTATCTACATGCTTTATCTTATCTAAACGAACAAGGTTTTGCGGTCTGCTCAAATCTGGATTAAAAACCGAAATTATCACTTTCCCATCTGGTAATAAATGCTTATGGATACAACGTAACGTTCTTTCTTGATCTTCTACTGTGAGTAGATGAAGAAAGGTGCTAAATGCTATTATGCAGAGGCTGAATCTTTCTTCCAATTCGAAGTTTCGCATATCAGCCTCTACAAGTTTAATTCTGCTCCTAACTTCTTCTGATTCCTCTGCGATTTTCCGTCTAGCTACAGCCAACATTTTTTTACTTGTATCAATACCAACAACTTTTATTCCTTCTCTTGCAAGAGGAAGCAAAATACGACCAGTTCCACAACCACATTCCAAAACTGCGCCTTTAACATTTTTAGAGTATTCTAGATAAAGGGGTATGTCTTCCTTATAATCATAAATCTTGTCATAAAATTCCGCTTCCAGTTCATAACGATCCACAGTTTCATTTTCCATTCGTTTTCCTCCTCTAATAATTGAATGAGAAATAAAGAGGGGAAGTTAAGGGGGTTAATCTTTTACTTGCCCATAACTTTTCTGGCTGCAATTTCGATGTCTTCTGCTTTAATTGTTTTCCTTCCTGCGTGCATTGCATAGTCAAGTGCTTCTTTTGCGATTTTAATTCCGATTTCCTCTAGTGCTTTTGCAAGTTCTTTTGCTGCTGCTTCACTTACTCTTGATGCTCCAGCTTTCTTGCATATTCTATGCATAGGCGCAATTGCGAGTTCGGGGTTTCCCATTTACAAAACCACCTTAGCCTCTTTTTTCTTTAAGGACAGTATTTAAGCTTTTCAGAGTAGATATTTAAAATTTTTGCTCAATTCACTTCTGACTCAAAAAATCCTTTTGCTACTCTGACTCAGACATGGATAAACTATTTAAATATTAAAAACTACGTTTTCTGATTCAAATGAAATTTATAGATGCACATATACACCTCTGCGACCCAGAATATTCAGAAATAATCGAGAAGATAATAGAAGATGCCAAAAACAACAACGTAATAGCTTTAGTCTCAAATTCTATGGATTACAAAACAAGCCTAAAAAGTTTGGAACTCGCAAAAAAATACAACGGTTTAGTTTTCGCAGCTTTAGGAGTACATCCATGGGGAATTGAAACATTACCTCAAAACGAAATAGAAGCAACAATAGAGCTAATTTCAAACTTAAATCAAGAAGACAGAAAATATGTTGTCGCGATAGGTGAAATTGGCTTAGACATAACATACACGAAAAAGAAAGGTGTAAAAGAACTACAATATGAAGTCTTCAATAAAATGCTTAAACTAGCCGAAAAACTTTCACTTCCAGTAATAATTCATTCAAGAGGAACCTCGCAGGAAGTAGCTGAAGTATTGACCTCCTACAACCTAAAAAAGGTATTATTCCACTGGTTCAGCAGACCAATCAGTCTCCTATCCAAACTAATTGAAAGAGGCTACTATATTACTGAAGGCCCACCAGTTCTATACTCTAAAGGAATAAGAGAAAACGTCAAAAAAGTCCCGATAGAACATCTATTAACCGAAACAGACGGCCCAGTTCGTTTCAGCGGTCCGTTTAAAGGCAGATTGACTACTCCAGCCTTTATACCATTAGTTGTGGAGGAAATAGCAAAGCTCAAAAAGATGAATGTTGAAGACGCAGCTTGCCAAATTTTGAAAAATTTCGAGAATTTTTTCGGTATTAAAATTTCATGAGAATCATTTTTATGCATGTTATTCATCAATAGTCTCACTCAACTTGGAGGGCTACCAAAAACTTGGGAAAAGTTCGAACTGAACAAGTTAAAAGGGTTGCACGAGAACTCATAAGGAGATTTCCAGATAAGTTCACAAAGGATTTTGAACATAATAAACAAGTTTTAGAAACGGTTGCTGAAATTCCATCGCAAAAATTAAGAAACAAAATCGCTGGCTACATCACAAGATTACTCACTCTTATGGACAGCGGAGAGCCTCCAACAACTGAAGAAGCTACCACATAACATTTTAATTCGCGCTTACATGTAAGAAATAAAGTGATTAGAAATGATTAATCATTATAGGCGAGGGTGGGCGCTTAGATACATACGTGAAGCAAAAGCGGAGCTTCTTGCAGCCAAGAAAACTCCTCGCCTTGCATCAAGCCTTATTTTAGAAGCATTGCGAAAAGCACGCTTTGCAGTCTATTACAGTCTAGGAGACCCAGCTTCAATAGAAATGATAGTGCATAAAGCATCCTCAAATGGACATGAAGTTAAAGACCCAATACTCAAGTTTTTGGTGGAAATTGAACAAATGGTTCAGTTTTTCTCCGAAGTTCCAGATTTTGAATATGAAAAAACCATAGAATACGTTAGTAACGTGATTCAAACAGCCTCAGACATAGTGGAGCTTTTCACAGGAGAAAAAGCCTAAATTTGGTGATAAAATGAACTCTGACCCCAACTCATCATACCAGATTTTTCACGAAAAAATAGTTTTACGCCTTAAAATCCTAGATTTAGATTCCCTTTTCATACATGAAGAAATAATCCCTGAAATGCTTAATTTTTTAGCTGAATCTATAAAAAATGACAATCTAGTGAAACATCCAATAATTGTGGATGAGAACTCCCTCGTTGTTTTAGATGGTATGCATAGAGTTGCAGCTTTAAGAAAAATTGGTTATGAAAGGATTCCTGTCTGCTTGGTTGACTACAAAAATCCAAACATAAAGGTTAGATGTTGGTACAGAACACTAAAAGGCAACAATATACATGAAAAAATGATGGAAACTACGAAAAAACTGGGATTAACCTTAAAGAAAGATGAAGAATCAAATAAAACAAGGATAGGGAAGGAAAATTTTGTATTAGGATTCAAGGATAACAATGGCTTTTACTTAGCGCGTGGCTTATTTAGAAACTTAAAGGAAGCCTATGATCTAGTCAAATTAGTTGAGGAAAGTTTGAAAAGTTTCGGGTTGGAAGTTGGTCATGAAACAGAATCTGATGCAGCAAGAAAGTTTGATCAAGGACTGGTAGATGCAATAATTTTAACTCCTAAACTTTCAAAGGAGGACATAGTTAATGTTGCCCTTTCTGGTATGGTTTTCTCCTATAAGGCAACGAGGCATATAATTCCAGCAAGACCGTTATACGTGAATGTTCCTTTAAAACTGCTCAACAAGAGAAATCACACGTTAGAGGAAGCAAACGAAAAATTTAGGCAGATGCTCCTCAAAAAACATTTAAAAATGGTTTCTGCTGGAAGCCTTCTTGAAGGAAGACGTTATGAGGAAGACGTTTACATATTTGAGGATTAACCTTGCAGATTAAGGTAAACGTTAAATTTTTCGGCGTTCTTCGAAAATCAGCAGGAAAAGAGGAAGTAGAGGTAATTCTCAAACAGCCAGCAAACATTAAAAACCTCATTCAAGAACTTATAGAAAAATTTCCCAAAGAATTTGGAGAAAATCTCATAGATGCAGAATTAAAAGACCCAAGACCAAACGCTCTTATTCTTATAAACAATAGAGAAATAAACGTTTTAAACGGCCTCGAAACTAGCCTAAAAGAAGGTGACGAAATAATTTTTATTCCAGTCACGCATGGTGGATAACAGAATGAGGAAAACCATATGCAAATTTTCCCTATAAAAACTCCTTTAATAAAGCCGGAAGACAACCTTGTCGATTTAATTATTAAATCAATGTTTAAGCAAGGATATACATTAAAAGATGGTGATTTAATCGCTGTTTCCTCAAAGGTTGTGTCCATAACATCTGGAAGAATTGTAAATTTAAAGAACATCCTTCCATCTGAAAAAGCAACAGAATTAGCTCAAAAATACTCGTTAGAACCAGAATTTGTAGAACTTATATTGATAGAAGCCGAAAAAATTTACGGAGGGGTAAAAAAGGCTATCTTAACATTAAAAGATGGCATGCTCAATGTTAATGCGGGAATAGACCACAAAAACGCTCCAAAAAACCATGCGATTCTTCCTCCGCAGAATCCAGAACTAGAAGCTGAGAAAATTAGAAGGAAAATATACGAAAGAACTGGAAAAAATGTTGGTGTAATAATTGTTGATAGTCAAGTTTCTCCTCTTAGAATGGGAACCAGAGGGATTGCTCTTGCAATAGCTGGTTTTAAACCCTTAACGGATTATAGAGGTAAAAAAGACCTTTACAGAAAGGAAATTCATATAACTCTTCATTCCCTGGCCGACGATTTAGCTTCAGCAGCTCACTTACTTATGGGAGAATCGGACGAGAAAGTGCCAATAGTGCTCATTAGAAACGCTCCTATAACCTTAACCTCCCAAAACGAAAGCGAAAAACTAAAAATATCCACTAAAGAATGCGTTTATGCAAACGCATTCCAAATAAACCCTAAATAATTTACGGAGCCTTTCATTCAATGCAAACACAAAACCATGTAAAAACAATCAGAGTAGCCATTACAGCAATATTTTCCTCCCTCTACACAATATTATCTTTCTTAGGAGTTTTTCCAGTCGTAGGCTTAGAAGGTTTCATTAGTGCTGGAGCCATTATAGGACCCATCTTTGGGCTAATTTTAGGCGCAAATTTAGGCTTCCTTACAATTGCAATTGGAGGTTTAATCAATTCATTTCTTGGCATTCAAGGACCATTCGGACCTCTAAGTTTCCTACCGCATGCTTCTTCAGCCTTTTTCGCTGGTTTACTAAAAGAAAGGAAAAAATGGTTTGCCATATCATCATATATACTATTTTTTATTATTTTTGCTTTCTACCCAGATTTTGGACCTATTTGGTTGTATCCGCCGTTTATATGGCTTCATCTAATTGCACTAGCGATCCTTATTTTACCCCTACAAAGCAGAGAAAGTGGCTTCGGAGATAAAATGAAGGTTAATTTTAATCCTAATGTAGCTTCTTCTAAAGTTTTTTATACAATTCTGCTGATTCTTTTTATTTCGCTAATGTTCGGTCATATTATTGGGAATATAATGTTTGAAACAGTTTTTTTGCTCGTTAAAATTCCGGAGTTTGGAATGGATAACGCGGTAAATTCTATGCGAGCCAGTTGGCAAATGCTTACGTTTCAGTATGCAATTGAAAGACTCATAATGTTAATCATAGCAATACCAATTTCCCTTTCTTTTCTCGCAGCCTTTAATTATTTACAAATTAATCTCTCGGATCAAAACTAAGTTTTGTTCATAACTTGTTGTAGAACAGAATATATGTAATATTTTGTAATAAGACATTAAGCGAAACACGCCTTAAAAGTTCTGTATAGATTTTTTATTCTAGAAGAAGATTCTGAAAGAGGAAAATAGAAATGAATCCTATGGAGAGCCCGCCTCCGAGAAGAAGGAGAGATAAATTATTTATAATCGCAGAGATTTTAGAAATAGCAAGGGAAGGCACGCTGAAGACTCAGATAATGTATAAGGCAAATTTGAGCTTTGCTCAACTCAAAGAATACTTAAGTTTATTGACTGAATTAAACCTTTTAGAAAAGAATCTAATAGACGAGAAGACTTATTATAAAACCACAAAGAAGGGATTAAAATTTTTGGAAAGCTACAAAGAAATACTCGACCTAATCAAAAATACTAAAAACAGCGTGAAAAAACTTCCCATAAGCTGGATTAAAAACCTGCATTAAATATAAACAACAACCCATAGAGGAAACTAGAGTTGTTAAAAAGAATAATAGTTAATTGGTCAGCTTTTTCAATAACTAAAAATATCGTTAAGTTACAGATAATTTCGTTTCTGGGAATATTTTCCTCTAGGAAAATACAGCTTTATTTAGTCAAAGGCTTAATAGCTTAAGAGAAGGTTATAACCTCTCAGTTAGGTATGAGGGGAGAAGGCTTCCAACAGAAAGGCATGGGAAAATTCATGTATTTCTTTAAACTGCTGAACCTTTTGTCTCTTACTTACCCAGCGAAAGAAAAAGTTAAAAGGAAAACAACATTTTATCCAACGGTTTCTTTCATTTTCATAGTTAAAAACTGCGAATCGAAAGTTTCAAATGAAATACTGAAACTTTTTTCTTTTTCAAGAAGTTATAAAGGCTTCTGCGAAATCATATTTGTTGACAATGGAAGTGGAGATTGCACTTATGAAATTGGATATGCAACTCTTAAAGTTGCCTTTAAAAAATGGCCTAAACTACGTGTGAAAATTCTTCGACAACCTCATGAGGTTAACTTGAGAAATACCGCAAGTTTGGGAGCAAAGGCTGCGTTAGGGCAAATAGTGACATTTATTTTATGTGGAAATTTAACTAAGGAAGATTTGGATTTAAAAGTTTTTGAACTTAGAAGCCGTAATGCTTTTGTTTTCGATTTAGACGACCCGAAACAAGTTAAGGCTTTTGATATTTTTCTGAAAAAGTTACTTACAAATGAAAGTACCTTGTGAAGGGTTTAGGGTTCATTGGTTGTTGGTCGACGCATGGATTTGTTTATGAGGGGAGAAGGGAGAAGGCTTCCAACAGAAAAGAAGCAACTACCATTCTATCCATGCGTCTCATACTTTCAACCTCTATCGTAAGACTTAAGATAAAATACTCACATAAAAAGCTTTTGCATTACTATAAACAACAAACAAAATAAAACAGAAATTAACCTATTGCCAAGACTCCCTCGAAAATCTTACTAACATCCACATTAAGTTCTCTTGAAAGCCAAATTCTCAAAAGCTCAGTATCCTTTGGCAATTCTCCACTATAAGTTATAACCCTACCATTTTTCAGAGCATCAGCTTGAAAAGATTTGTCTGTTTCCCTATATAGAAACGAAACTGTTTCTGCACCTAAAGCCAAAACCTTAAAGTCTTCCCATTTCCTGCAACGCACAATTACTGGTGGCCCACGCACAAAAGCATGTTTCATTTCAGCCTCCGTTTTCGGTGTTGAAAGATAATTAATCACATTAGATATTTCATTCTGAATCACGCTTAACCTTTCTTCCACTTTCTCTATCTTCTCACTTAACTCCTTACTATTCCCAAGTCTTTCAGTTATCCCTCCAAGCTCCTTAATCAATCTGTCAAGGTCTTTCTCATGTTCTCTTAAAACATTAATGATAAAATCTAAAGCTTCAAGCGCGTCGTCCCTTGAAGTTTTCTTAGCCATACGCTTTCTCCTCTTCAATTCTAAAAGCGAATCCAATTTAAATAAATGTAGCGGATGGAAAAACCATATCCATGTAAAAGCCCAAATATACTAATTGGAAATCCTAAGTAATCAATCCCTTTGAAAATAAATTATAACTAAAATCAATATTTTTGCTTCACAACACAGTTAAATATCAAATGAGATGTGCTTTTGGAGGTAAAATATTGAG
>JAOZNA010000040.1 GCA_029934005.1 Candidatus Bathyarchaeota archaeon | reverse complement strand
GCTTCAAGCTCATACTTATCGGCGATTTCCAAAACTTCCCTTCTTATATCTTCAATTTCTCTCTCGTTTTTCCCGCTGTTTCTCATGAAAATTTCCATTTTCTTTAACATTTCAAAGACGCTTTCGTTTATGGAGAAGATTGAAGGTGGAAAACCATAGCTTGTTAAAAGCCTTTTCACTTCTGCCCTAACCGTCATATAGTCCAATTTAAAATTCACTAAGGTTCCGTCAAGGTCAAATATTACGGCTTTAATAGGCGGCATTTTCCCTCTCTCGCAATCATTTTATGCGAAACTTCTTACATTGAAGTTTGCTGAGAGATATATGTTGTGGTGTATTTAATGGAGCGACGTGAAGATTATTCTAAAAATCCGCTTTGGCATATACTTGTTGAAACAGCGCATGCTTTACCATTATACTTTCATCATAAAGCCTACGTGAGAGATGTAATTTTGAATGAAAATCCTAATATTTCAGCTGAGGAGTTGGCTGTAAGGCTTAAAGTTCCTCTAGGTGAAGCTTTAGTAATTTTACACGAATTAAAAAGTGAAAAGGATAAAAAGCAAGAGATTTGAAGCTAATTTAGGTTAAAGAACAATATTCGAACATGTAGTTTAGCAAATTCTTCAAACTGCAACCTAAAAGGATTATGTATTTATCACCAGCACCACAGTATAAAAGCAATTTATCCTCTATTTGAATGATGCCCGTGGGAAAAACAACGGCTGGAACATCAACGGGGTAGGCTTGGTCTCCAAAAAGCTCATAGGGTTTTGAAGGAATATAAATCGGTTTTTTAGTTCTACACAGCACCTTTCTCGGATCATTTGGGTCAAGAATCGCAGCACAAATAGAGTATCCTCTTTCAATGCTAATGTTTAACCTGTATGATTTACAAATTTCCGTAGTTATTTCTCCAACTGCGTGATAAATGAGAAGCCATCCTTCATTTGTCTTGATTGGTGGTGGTCCAGCTCCTATCTTTTCTTTTTCGTGTGGAAAATTACCTGCTTCAAGAAGTAGGAAGCTTTCTTTATTATCATAGATTTCTTTCCATTCTTCTAGGTAGTCGGATGGATTTAACAGCTGGTCGATTCCTCCTTTGAGTGGAGCTAGGTAAATGTTTGGATGAAATCTTAGCACCATGTATACTTCATTGTTTAGAAATATTGGAACCGCGTTTCTTCCGTCAAAACAGGATATTATTCCGTGATAGTTTATTTCCTCAAAATTTTTGGTTGAGTATATGGCTATTCTGTCGGCGTCGGTGCCTTTAAAAGGCGGTTTAATTTTTCCACAACCAACCAGCA
This sequence comes from Candidatus Bathyarchaeota archaeon, assembly GCA_029934005.1. Classification (GTDB taxonomy): domain Archaea; phylum Thermoproteota; class Bathyarchaeia; order Bathyarchaeales; family WUQV01; genus JAOZNA01. The sequence goes on along the minus strand of JAOZNA010000040.1, from coordinate 12,308 downwards.
AGTATTTTTCTTTGTAGTTAACAATTCTTATGTCTTCGATTCCATAGGTGAAGTCCTTATGTTCGCTACCATCACCCTTAATCTTCTTAGAAAGCTTTTCAAATTTTATTCCATCCTTGCTAGTTAAAAGCCAAATTTCAGAAACGTAGTTTTCAAAACCATATCTTTCAATTCCAAGCTTCTCATCAAAAAACTTGACTTTCTCGTAATTCATATGACATCGAGGAGCAAGTATAACCCTATCTTCATGAAGCACCGCGCCTGGATTAAAAACAGCCCCAAATTTCTTCTTTCCATTCTTATGCCAAGCAAGTCCTATGTCCCAAGGTTTAACAACTGGGTTTTCTCTGAAAGAATCCAATTGGAAAATTTTTTCTCCGGACTCAAGCGTAATAATAGCTCCATCACCTAACCTTCTAACAGTTTCTTCAATCATGCTCAAACCCCAAGCATATTTTCAATTTCATAACAACTTTTTATAAAGTTCTAAATGTTTTTTCGCTATATTTTTCCAAGAGGTAATTTCCCTATACTCCATTGTTCGTTTGAATAAAAACTGATTGAACTCTGGTTCAGTGAATATTCGAAGTATTAGGTTTGCAATAGCATCCACATTATATGGTAAAACTAGAAGTTCATCGCTGATGTTTTTTAACTCTTCAAATTTTGGTATTCTGGAAGCTATCACTATTTTTCCAGCCCCTATTGAAAGGTGAAGCGAACCAGAAGCGGATCTATCCTCCTCATAATACGGAAAAAGCACAATGTCAGAGGCTCCAAAAAGGTAAGGCACATCTTCATCTGGGAAATACTTGTTTCCAAAAATCACATTTTTCTCCAAACCAAGTTCCATGATTCTTCTTTCAACAAACCGTGCATATTCCTCATGCTCCTTTGGAGCGTTAGGAGCAAGACCACCAGCAATGAACAAATAAACATTCTTCAACTCCCTTAGAACTTTATGAAGCGCCTCAAGAGCTATATGTATACATTTATGGGGCTTAACAAAACCGAACATGAGTAAAATTTTCCCGTCTAAGGGCAAGTTAAGCCTCTTTCTAGAAGCCTCCTGATCTTGATCATCAATTTTTGTTCCATGAGGTATTACTGAAATCTTTTCGGTTGGTATTCCGAGTCTTGATAAAATAATTCTTTGGGAATCTAGATGCACAATAATATGGTCGGCGAGTCTAGCTATCTTCTTACTATATTCCTCGTCAACATTTCCCCTTTCGCAGACCTGTCCCGGTCTTACACAATGAATAGTTAAAACTTTCTTTATGTTGCTCGGTATTTTTCTTAGGAGAGATGGTAATCTTTCATCGAATTTGTAGATGCTATATTCGTGCTGAACATGTATAACGTCTACGTTACCTACATGCGCGAGTATCTGCTTCACATAATCTTCGTTTCTGCTCCAGCAAGGAATAACCTCTAGAAATTCATTCTTAACTGGCGACGCTTCCTTTTCCGCAATCACCCTAACCTTCACGTCAGAACTTGTTTCTCTAATTCCATCTATAAGAAAGCTGGTATAAGCCGCAATTCCACACCGCTGGGGAAGATAGGTTGAAACATACGCTATTTCCATTTTTATCCCAACCAACTAGACTATGGATATTTCTAACTCTTCCGGTTTTTACATTAGAATGGTAAATGCAAAAGCAATTAAACATTAAGTAATAATATAATTATGGCATGTCCACCCGCAAAGAAGAAAACGTAGCAACCTGCAAAATATGGCTGGAACATGAAGGGAAACCAGTTTTAGGAAAGGGAGGAGCGGAAATTCTCCAAGCAATAAAAACGGAAAAATCCATTTCTAAAGCCGCTGAAAAACTCGGAATGTCCTATCGTTACGTTTGGAATTACCTGAAAAGAATAGAGAAAATCATGCAGAAGCCAGTGGTAAAAACCTTTCGCGGAGGACGTTTCGGCGGAGGCGGTGCTCAACTAACAATGCTTGGCGAATCCTTACTTAAGGAATATAAACGCATGGAATCCTATGTGGGTGGGCTTCTAGCGGATGAGGAATATTGGGAGGCAGTAGGTTTGAAAATTAGTGCAAGAAACCGTTTAAAAGGCGTCGTAAAAGAAGTTGAAAAAGGAGAGGTAACTGCGAAAGTTAAAATTGAAATTGAGGCTCCAACAGTTGTAACGGCTTTAATTTCAAGAGAGGCAGTGGAAGAATTGGATATTAAGCCAGGAGACCATGTGGAAGCAGTTATTAAGGCAACCGAAGTTATGGTTGCTAAACAACGCTAACTTAACCTTCAATCACATATCGATAAACTATATGGGTGCCAGCTGTAGGACTCTCACGTATTATCCGAACTATGTCGCCTGGTTTTGCTCCAATAGCCTTTACAGCCGGGTCTGAAGCCCTAATTTTTGGAAGCTGATAAGGTTTCACTCTATATTTGGCTAAAAGTTCTTCACGTTCCTTAGGCGACAAAATCTCATGTTTTGGAACTAAAACATGTTCAAAAATATCGAAGGCTGGAAAAGTCTTAGGTAGAAGTTCTATTCCTTTCTTTCTAGCGTTTTCCCTAGCAGCCTGTGTGTAACGTCCACTTGTGACGATTATGCCTCTCTCCACTTCAAGTTCCTTCATTGCTTTCCTTAACTTATTAACATACTGAACTCCAATCGTTGTGTTTTCGCCTGGAATGCACCAAATTAGGGCATTTTGTTTTTCATCTGGAATTTCAACCAGAAATCCTACAGCATCCTTAAAATCTTTACGTTTAATAAGCTTATAACCCCTAAGCTTGATTAAAACTTCAGCCTTTTTCTCCTCAACGGTCTTAACCTTCTTCGTCTTTCTTGTACTCAAACTCATTCACCTAAGGCTGTAATCAAACTAGCCTTCATATGCTTAAATCTTACGCATGAAGGAAGGTTCCGTTAACTTATTGTTGGCTTGGGATAGGATTTACTGGAATGCTATTTATGGATAATTTTAAGAGTGTATCATAGAGTAAAAGATAAAACTCGATTGGACATGGCTTATGAAAGAATTATTTAATAATTGGATCAAGTGATGGTTATGGAAAAAACTTCATTTGAACTCGTACCAACCGCACCATATGATTTTGATTTGCAATGGAAATTTTATTCTTCATCGGAAGAGCCGCAGCCAGAAATTTATAAGAATGGTGTCTGGAGACGGGCTTTTAAAATCGGGAATAAATTAGTTCCAGTGGCAGTTATTTCTATTGGCACAGTAGAAAAGCCAAAATTGAGGATCGATGCATTCTCCAAACTCAATACAAAAGAAAAGAAGGATATATCAAATAAGATCACGGATATTTTTAGGTTAAGAGATAATCTTAAAGCATTATATGATTTTATGGAACAAGACGAGATACTTCGTAGAGTAAAGAACGAACTTTATGGCTTGAGACCGCCGGGGATTGGAGCGAATATTTTTGAAGGGGCAATTAGAATAATAATTCAGCAACAGATTTCTTTACAAGTTGCCTATGTCATGACAGGAGCATTGGTTAAAAGATTTGGAGAGAGAGTGGAAATTGACGGCAAGTTGTATTATGATTTTCCTTCACCACAAATATTGGCAAACGCTGATGAAACTGAACTGAGAAAGTGCAAATTATCTCGTCAAAAGTCCAGATACATTAAAGAACTCGCATTGAAAGTCGCCAATGGATACGATTTGGAGAAAATCAAGAAAATGAACAACGAAAAAGCCGTTGAAGAGTTGATGAAATTTAAGGGAATTGGAAGGTGGACAGCGGAGTTAATATTGATAACAACATTGGGGAGAATGGATCTCTGCGTTCCTGACGACCTTGGAGCCAGAAAGGCGGTTTCGCATTTTTACTTTGACGGAAAGCTTCAATCAGGAGATGTAATTAGAAAATTCACGGAAAGATGGGGTGAGTTCAAGGGATGGGTGATTTATTATTTAATATGTGCTTATAATCTGGAAAGCAGAAAGGAAGTGTGAAATATAAAAAGGCACTGTATGAAATGGGATTGGGAATTATTCGAGGGCAACGATGGCTTTAACAAATGTTCTGCTATTGCTCTGGTTTGGATTCGCCACTTACGGTATGTCTGCATTGAAACTCGTGGAAATGAGTACATCTGTAAGGTGAGTTCTGCCAAGTGATGAGTATGAGAATAAAACTTCAAAAAATAGTAGAGATTCTATCAAAGAAATACGAAATCAACGAGTGGTGGACGGGGTACACCCCGTTTGAAACATTAGTCAGCATAATTTTGTCGCAGAGAACATACTGGAAAAATGTGAAAACTGCCATAGAAAGATTTAGTGAGAGGTTTGATGGTGTTGAAGACGTCGCAAAGGCGAGTGTGGACGAAATTGAGGAAACTATTAAACCTGCTGGCTTGTATCGCGTGAAAGCCCAGAGAATTAAAAACATTGCTAGAGATTTGGTTGAAAAATATGACGGAAAGCTGGATAAAATACTGAATCTTTCCTACAATAAAGCCAAGAAAAAACTAACCTCAATAAGTGGAATCGGACCAAAAACCGCAGACGTCTTTTTAATGGCAATTAAAGGAGAACAAGTTTTACCCGTCGACGTTCACATTTTTAGGATAATGAAAAGATTGGGGATAGCCAAAGAAAGAGATAGTTATGAGAGTTTAAAGGCAAAACTTGAAGTAGAGATACCACGCAACCAGAGAATAAAGACTCATTTAATATTGATAGAATTTGGAAGACAAATTTGCAGAGCACAAAATCCCAAATGCAAGAAATGTCCAATCAAAAGATATTGTAAAGTTAGAAAAACGTGAGTTCACCAATAATTAACAGAACCCGCATGAAAGAATATTAAAATTCTAAACTCGTTCTAACCTATCTAAACTTTTTATACAGAATCCTTATAATTAAAACTTCATTTCTAAAATTTGACCTCAAATGAGGAAAGCATCAGCGTTTTCACCAGCCCATGTAACAGGATTCTTTCAGATATGCGATAAATCAGAAAATCCGCTTCATAAAGGGTCAAAGGGAGCTGGTTTTTCAATAAAAAATGGTGTGAAAACAACCGTAGAAATAAGGGATGCTGAGAAAACCTCCGTTAAGGTGAAAATTAATAATTGTATCGTTGAAAACGCTGAAGTTTCAAAAAAGGTTGTAAACCTATTTTTGAACAAGTTTCACCTTAAGCAATCTTATGAAATCTTAATTGAACACGAAATAGCCGTTCCAATTGGAATGGGCTTCGGAACCAGCGGTGCTGGAGCCTTAAGCTTGGCTTTAGCACTTAACGAAGCCTTAAAACTTGGGCTTTCTAAAATTGAAGCCGCACAAATAGCTCATATAGCTGAAGTCGAATGCAAAACCGGGCTGGGAACAGTTATAGCTGAGACATTTGGCGGAATAGAAATAAGAACTAAGCCTGGGGCTCCAGGAATAGGAGAAGTGAAAAATATAGAGTCAGATGGCAATTACATAGTTGCAAGCGTATTTTTCGGTTCTTCTTCAACTAAAAAAGCCTTAACGAATGCGGAAATTCGTCGTAAAATAAATGCAGTAGGCGAAAAATTAACAAGTCAATTATTGAAGAATCCTACAGTTAAAAACTTCATGGTTCTTTCCAGAATATTCGCAGAAGAAACTGGTTTAATAAGTGAAAGGGCGCGTAAGGTTTTGGATGAACTTGATAGAAATGGAATTTTGGGGAGCATACCAATTTTTGGAGACGCAGTTTTCACTTTAATTCCATACAATTTAGTTAAAGATGTCGAAAAAGTCTTCGCTAAATATTCCGATGATAAAAACAACTTTTTAATCAGCGAAATCGATTTTGAGGGGGCTAAACTCATAAATGGTTAAGATAGAAATCCCACCTGAGCATCCTAGGGCAGAATCACTTAGAATTAGAGAAAAACTTGTTGAAAATTTTGAAACTGGAGCCGTAGCCATTGCAGGTTTGATTGCGCATGGGAGAGGCGAAGCCTTTGACTATTTAATTGGTGAAAAAACTACAGAACCAGCATTAAAAGCAATAAGGGCTGCTGCAGCAGCTCTTCTTACAGCTAAAAACCCAGTCATATCTGTTAATGGAAATACTGCAGCTTTATCAGCTAAGGAAATTGTGGATTTGGCGAAAATAGTTAATGCTAAGGTTGAGGTTAATCTTTTTTATCGTTCATGTGAAAGGGAGCTTGCGATAAAGAAGTTACTTGAAGATGCTGGTGCAGAGGAAATTTTGGGTGTTGGAGAGGATGCTTCGGCGAGAATACCGGAGCTTGGAAGTGAAAGGAGAAGGGTTGACCCACGCGGTATTCTCATTGCTGACGTTGTTTTAGTTCCTCTTGAAGATGGGGATAGAACAGAAGCCTTGGTAAAAATGGGTAAAAAAGTTATTGCGGTTGATTTAAATCCGCTTTCGAGAACAGCTCAAACTGCTTCAATAACCATTGTTGACAATGTTGTTAGAGCCATGCCAATGCTTGTTAAAACTGCTTCAGAATTAAAAGGAGAAAGTTTGGAAAATCTTCAAGAAATTTTGTCTAACTATAATAATAAGGAAGTTCTTGCAGAATCAGTGAATTTGATTCTTCAAAGGTTGTCTGAAATTGCGAAAACTGGCAAGTATATTGAGTTGGGAGGCGGAGGAGACGGAATTTAATAAAATATTCATTTTAGGTGCTGGAGCCATAGGAAGCGTTTATGGTGCTTTTCTATCTGAAAAAAATAACGTGGTTTTAGTTGGGAACAAGAACCATGTGAAGGCGATAAGGGAGAAAGGGCTTCAAATGGTAGGTGAAGTAAACAAAAACTTCAAAGTTAAAGCAGAGACGAGGATAAGTGAGATTCCCACTAAGGCACTTGTTGTCTTAACCACGAAAGCCCACGATTCTGAAAGGGCGGTAGAATCCATAAAGGGGCTTCTTAAAGAAGATACTGTCATACTTGTATTACAGAACGGTTTAGGAAACGAAAAAATTGTCAAGAAAATTGTTGGTGAAAAAGTTAAGGTTTTTAGAGGAATAACCAGCATGGCTGCAGAATTTCTGGAATTTGGAAAAGTTAGATTTTGGAACGGAGAAACAATCCTTGAAAAATCTTTAGTCACAAGGAAAATTGCTGAAATCTTCAATGAAAGTGGTTTGAAAACATTTTTAGCTGAAGATATTAGGAAAGAAGTGTGGAAGAAGCTTATTCTTAACTGCGTAGTAAATCCCTTAACAGCAATTTTTGGAGTTAGAAACTGTGAAATTTGTGGAGAGGAGCTGAAATGGATTAGACACGAAATAATTAAAGAGTGTATGGAAGTTGGAAAAGCTGAAAAAATTGAGTTTGAACCAAATTTTGAGGAGGAAATTGAAAAGAAGATAGGGAAATACACGAATTTCTCATCAATGTACCAAGATATTTTGAAGGGCAAAAAAACCGAAATAGACTTTCTAAACGGGAAAATAGTGGAACTAGGACGTTTCCACGGAATTAAAACTCCAGTGAACGAAACAATTTTTCATTTAATAAAATTTTTAGAGGTTAGGAAATGCGGTTTGATGAGTTAATAAGGAAAAAGAAAGGAAAGGAGAAGATAATAGTTCTCACCGCGTATGATTATCAAATGGCGAAGATACTGGACGAAATAGGCATAGATATGATTCTAGTGGGTGACAGCCTAGGAATGGTTGTGCAAGGATATTCAGACACAAAAAATGTGACGATGCGTGACATGCTTTACCATACAAGAGCCGTGGCGAGAGGAGCGAAGAAAACTCCAATTATAGGAGATATGCCAATAAACAGCTACAGAACGGTGAAACAAGCGTTAAAAAACGCAAAACTTTTCATTGAAAACGGTGCTCACGGCGTAAAAATTGAAGGAAACAAACCGAAAATAGTCCGTGCACTAATAGAAGCTGGAATTCCAGTGATGGGGCATGTGGGACTTCTTCCACAAACAGCCGAAAGCTACCGTGTTCGTGGTAAAAATCCAAAAGAAGCAAGAAAAATACTTAAAGATGCTCAACAACTCGACAAACTAGGAGTTTTCTCCATAGTCCTCGAATGTATTCCAGAAAGCTTAGCTAAAAAAATAACAGAATCCGTCAACGCTCCCACAATAGGCATCGGAGCCGGAAAATACTGCGACGGACAAGTCCTAGTAATAAACGATATGCTCGGATTCGACGAAGACTTCAAACCAAAATACCTCAAAAGATACGCAAATTTAAATAGAATAATAAAAGAAGCTGTCCAAAAATTCAAAGAAGAAGTTTACACTGGAAAGTATCCAGACTACGAACATACATACCATTAATGGTCGTGAAAACTTGCAGGAAAAAAGCATTCCAGCCCAAGAGGTACTAAAAGAACTTAAAACAAAACTCGAAAAAGACCTTTCATTCAATTCGGGAAAAATAATAGGTTCAATGTGCACGAATCCCCATCCAATAGCCAAAAAGGCATTCTGCCTCTACATAGACAAAAACTTAGGTGATCCAGGCTTATTTCCAGCTACGGCTGAAATGGAAAGGGAGGTAATTAAAGCGTTAGGAGCATTGCTTTCAAATCCAAACGCTGTAGGGCATATAGTAACCGGAGGAACAGAAGCAAACATCCTTGCCCTATGGGCTGCAAGGAACCTTTCCAGACAAGAGGAAGGGAAAAAAGAAGTAATACTTCCAGTTTCTGCACATTATTCATTCGAAAAAGCAGCCGATCTTTTAGGGCTCAAACTTGTCAAAGTTGGCTTAAACAAGAATTTCCAAATTAACCTAGAAGAAGTCAGAAAGGTTATTAGCTCTAAAACTTTGGCGATTGTTGGTGTTGCTGGCACAACAGACTTAGGTGTCGTTGACCCGATTCCAGAACTGTCCGAAATCGCTGAAAAAAACGATATTTACCTACACGTAGATGCGGCTTTTGGTGGATTCGTCCTTCCATTTCTAAAGGAACTGGGATATAACGTTCCGGAATTCGACTTTAAACTTTCTGGAGTTTCATCGATAACTATTGACCCGCATAAGATGGGTTTGGCTCCGATTCCGGCTGGTGGCATCCTCTTTAGAAGTAACGAGTTGAGAAATGCTATTAGTATGAGAGTTTCCTATTTGGCTGGTGGGGAAATGGAACAAGCCACTCTTACTGGAACACGTTCAGGGGCTTCTTTAATTGCGGTTTGGGCTGTAATGCGGTGTTTGGGGTGGGAAGGTTATAGAAAGGTTGTTAGCCATTGTATGTTTCTAACCGAAAAGCTTGTGAATGCAATAGGCGAAGTTAACGGTGTAGAAGTTGTAGTACCGCCCATAATGAATGTGATAGGTTTGAAATCAGAAGTTTTTGACATTAAGAAAATTGCCAAAGAATTAAGGTTGAGAGGATGGGCGGTTTCACTTTTCCCTTCCCACATTCGAATTGTTATCATGCCGCATGTGAAGGAAGAGCATGTTGAAAGTTTCATTAAAGACCTAAAAGATATTGTTAGAAAAATGAGTGGTTAGAGGTAGTCTTGTTGAGTAGACATCCATCAAAAGAGATAATCGGCAAGAAGGGAGAGGAACTTAAGGGAAAAACTATTGCTTTATGCATAACTGGAAGCGTTGCTGCGGTGCGCTGCGTTGAAATAGCAAGGGAGCTTATGCGTCATGGAGCCGAAGTTTACGCTGTAATGTCGCAGATGGCTCAAAAAATAATTCATCCATACCTCATGGAATGGGCAACCGGAAACCCTGTTGTAACCGAACTGACCGGAAAAATTGAACACGTAGCCCTAGCTGGAAAACACTCATGGAAGGTTGATTTGGTTCTTGTCGCTCCAGCAACAGCCAACACAATAGGCAAAATAGCCCACGGAATAGACGATACACCTCCAACATCTGTGGTTTCAACAGCCCTAGGCTCAAACACTCCAATAATTGTGGTTCCAGCCATGCATGAATCCATGTATCAACACCAAATCATAAAGGAAAACATAGAAAAACTGAAAAAAATAGGTATAGAATTCATTGGTCCAAGAATTGAAGAGCGAACAGCTAAAATAGCTGGCACATTCGAAATAATTGATGCCGTAATAAGCAAACTGATGATTCAGGATTTTTCCGGACTAAGGGTTTTGGTTACAGCTGGACCGACGGTGGAATATTTGGACCCGATTCGTATAATTTCAAACAGAAGTTCGGGGAAGATGGGTGTTGCGGTTGCGAGGGAAGCTATGTGGCGAGGAGCCGACGTAACCCTAATTTATGGTTTAGGAACAGCGTCTCCCCCGAGGGGAGTTAGGCTTGTGAATGTGGAAACTACGGAAGAAATGTGTAAGGCTGTTGTTTCGGAACTTAAAGCTAAGAAATATGATGTTGTGGTGTCGGCAGCTGCAGCAGCAGATTTTTCTCCGTCAAAACCTTATAAGAAGAAAGTTTCCACTCAGAAAGTTTCAAAGCTTGTTTTAGAGTTAGAAGCCACAAAGAAAATTGTGGATGAAGTTAAGGTTGTTAGTCCCAAAAGTTTCCTTGTAGCTTTTAAGGCAGAATATAAGTTGAAAAATGAGGAACTGATTAAACGTGCTTATCAGAGGCTTTTAGAATGTAACGCAGACCTAATAGTTGCGAATGATGTCGGAAGGAAAGGAACAATGTTTGGAGCGGACACAAACGAAGTCTTCATTATAGACCGAAAGAAAAACATTATTCATGTTCCGTTAATGTCCAAACAGATGGTTGCTAGGAAAATACTTGACGTAGTAAGCGAGAAATTGAAGCTTGGAAGAAAAAGGGATTAGCAGATGGATGAAAAATTTAGGGTTGTGGCTGTTGGAGGCACATTTGACGAATTTCATAAAGGACATAAGACATTACTGGAAAAAGCTTTTGAAATAGGAGAAAAAGTGCTGATAGGTCTATGCACAGACGAATTCGTAAAAAGAATGGAAAAACCACATGTGGTTGCTTCATACGAAAAACGCCTTAAAGAACTTAAAAATTGGCTTTCGAGAAAAGGGTGGCTTGAAAGAGCCAAAATAATACCGCTAAACGACCCTTACGGAGTTACAATTTCGGAAGGATGCGTAGAGGCCCTCGTAGTAAGCCGTGAAACAGAACCTAGGGCATATGAAATAAACCAGAAAAGACAAGAGAAAGGACTGAAACCGCTTAAAATAGTTGTTATAGAAATGGTTCCAGCTGAAAATCACATTCCAATTTCTACTACCCGCATAAGACATGGAGAAATAGACAGAGAGGGACATTTGATTAAGACTTGACAATGTTTTAAAGCTTGAAAAGTCATAATTGATATAACAAGTTGAAGACGTGAAGTTTTAGATGCGTAAGGTGGGATTTGCAAGTCTTCCTTTGCATGGTGGTAGGGCACCACGATGGTTAGTTACCCGTATGGTGAAGTTAGCTCGTGAAATAGTTGCGATTATTGTTGATGAATTTGGTAGGGTTGAGTTTTTACGTAGGATTTCTGATCCTTACTGGTTTCAGGCTTTTGGTTGTGTTCTTGGTTATGATTGGCATTCTTCTGGTGTAACAACTGTGGTGACGGGTGTTTTACGAACCGCAATTAAGCCTGAGGATTTTGGTTTGGCTGTTTGTGGTGGGAAGGGGAGGCGAAGTAGGGAGGTTCCTTCGGAAATTGAACGTGTAGCTGAGGAGTTTGGGCTTTCAACTGTTAAAATTGATGAGTTGAAACGGGCTAGTCGGATGTGTGCGAAGGTTGATAACGCCGCTATTCAGGCTGGTTATCCGCTTTATCATCATGCTTTTTTCGTTGCTGAGGATGGGGATTGGGCGGTTATTCAGCAGGGAATGAACGTTCAAGATCGAACTGCAAGGAGATACCATTGGTTAAGCGAGAAGGTGGAAACCTTTGTTGTTGAACCTCACAATGCAATTGTTGGGGATGTGAAACGTGAAAGAGCTTTAGATATGACTTCGAAGGAAAGCGAAGGATGTCGAAAAATATGCGTTGACCTTTCGAAGGATAAACCGCAAAAAGTTATGAAAATGCTTAAGTCTATAAGACCGAGCTACCAGAAATCCCTACAAGAATGGATTACGGAAGCAAAGTGGAAAGAATACGTCGTAAACTCTTTATATATGCCCCTAAACCTGAACTGGGAAGCATTAAAGAAGGCGTATGAGTTCCAACCGAAAAATTATGAAGAGTTGCTGGAAATTAGAGGTGTAGGTCCAGCAACAGTCAGAGGACTAGCCTTAATTTCAGAACTAATTTATGGAGAACCACCAAGCTGGAAAGACCCAGTCAAATATTCCTTCGCCTATGGAGGAAAAGATGGAGTTCCATTCCCAGTCAACAGAAGAGCCATGGACAAATCAATTAAAATTTT
>JAOZNA010000039.1:11529-13657 GCA_029934005.1 Candidatus Bathyarchaeota archaeon | reverse complement strand
TCTTCGGGCATACCCTTATAGAAAACGTTTCCAACCAGAAGAGTGGGAAGTTGTCCAGGCTGACCACCGACTTGAACCTCACCAATTTTGTAAACCTTTTGCTCTCTCTCAAACCTTAACATGAACAGCACCTTTACACCACTTTGATAAAGGTATTCCCATATAACTGTAGTGAAAGGAATTATCATGTTTCATGAAATAATTCGTAATCGGCGTAGCATTCGAAAATATTCGCTGAAAAACGTGCCAAGCCATCTGATTTCAAAGATAATTGAGGCTGCAAGGTGGGCTCCCTCCGCTCATAATGCACAACCATGGCGTTTCCTTGTAATCAATGACGAAAAAATCAAGAGAGAATTGGCTGAAGCAATGGCAATGGAATGGGAAAAAGACCTTGCTCAAAATGGAATGTTACCTGAAGAACGTGAAACGCTGATTAAGGAATCCATAAGAAAATTTACCCAGCCTCCAGTTATCATAATTGCATTCCTAACCATGGATGAAATGCATAAGTATCCGAATAAGAAAAGACGAGAGGCAGAGTATATTATGGCTGTTCAAAGCGTAGCAGCCGCAATTCAAAATCTACTTTTAGCAGCATATTTTGAAGGGTTAGGAACATGCTGGTATTGCGCCCCATTATTCTGCCCAGAAACAGTCAAAAAAGTATTAGGAGTGCCAAAAAATTTTGAACCGCAAGCATTAATAACTGTTGGATACCCATCTGAGAAACCAGAACCGCCCCCAAGAAAACCTTTAGAGGCTATAATGCGTGTTAATCGGTGGGAATAAGTTGATAGTTGCCCTTGCTGGAGGAGTTGGAGCCGCAAGATTTCTTCAAGGTCTCATTAAACTGGTTCCAGAGGAAAAACTAACGGTGATAGTTAATACAGGTGATGACATAGAATTTTTCGGTTTACATATTTCTCCAGACATAGACATAATAATGTACACTTTGGCGGGTATCGTGGACGAAACAAAGGGCTGGGGAATAAGAGGAGATACGTTCCATTGTCTAGAAATGCTTGAAAAATACGGGTATGAAACATGGTTCATGCTTGGTGATAAGGATTTAGCCACGCATATTCATAGAACCTACCTTCTAAAGAGAGGGTTTAGACTTTCTGAAGTAACGCAAAGACTGTGTGAAAAGTTAGGCTTGAAATTGAAGATTTTACCAATGACTGACCAAAAATTTGCAACAATCATTAAAACAGACAAGGGAAAAATGCACTTTCAAGAATACTTGGTTAAAAGAAAAGCTGTAGATAAAGTTCTAGGCGTGGAATTTGAAGGAGTCGGAGCAGAACCCGCACCAGACGTTTTAGATTCCATCCTAAACTCCGAAGCCATAATAATGTGTCCAAGCAACCCAATCGTAAGCATAGGAACCATCCTCTCCCTTAAAGGTGTTAAACAAGCATTAAAAGAGTCAAAAGCAAAGAAAGTTGCAATAAGCCCGATAGTTGGAGGTTCTCCAATAAAGGGACCTGCAGACAAACTTATGGAAGGCTTAGGTATAGAAGTTTCAGCCTACGGCGTAGCAAGCATCTACAAAGATTTCCTAGACGTTTTCGTAATAGACCATGTGGATGCTGGCTTAAAGGATAAGATAGAAAAAGATTTTGGAATACAAGTTGTTGTTACAAATACCATAATGAAAACATTAGAGGATAAGATTCAACTGGCAAAGGTTGTTTTAAAATCAATTGGAATTGGTGTCTAATTTGCGGTTATTAGTTGCAATTACAGGAGCAAGCGGCGTAATTTACAGCAAAAAACTTCTCGAATTCCTTAAGGAGAAAAATGTTGAGGTGCATTTGATAATAAGCGATGTTGCAAGGAAAATAATCGAACATGAGCTAAAGGAACCAGCACAAAACTTAGAAAAACTAGCTACCAACTCTTATAGTCCAAAAGACCTACTTGCACCAATTTCAAGCGGTTCCTTCAAAACCGAAGGCATGATTATAATTCCATGCAGCATGAAAACCTTAGCTGGAATAGCCTGCGGATACACAGACAATTTAATATTAAGAGCCGCAGACGTCACCTTGAAAGAAGGAAGAAAACTGATACTTGTTCCAAGAGAAACTCCACTAAATGCTATACACTTAGAAAATATGCT
>JAOZNA010000039.1:0-11429 GCA_029934005.1 Candidatus Bathyarchaeota archaeon | reverse complement strand
CTGAATCCATAATTTCCAACTAAAGCAGCCATCAGAAAGCTCATCACAGTAATTTCAGCAAGAGCTTTTGGTAATATGAAAATTAGGAAAATTTCAGCACTTCCAGTTCCAATAAAATACGGCAACAAAAATGCGAAATAAACGTAAGTAAATATGCATTCTGGAAGATAAGAAACAAAAACAAGCGGAATAGTAAGCAAAGAAGAATGCTTTTTCTCACCTATTCTCATTCCCTTCGACAAAAGACCAGCAGTTAAACCAGTTAAACCCTTTCCAAAAGGAAGCCCGATTAAACCAAGCCAACCTCCCATTCCCAAAGGACCAAAGTATATTCCTGGAGATATCCCAATTAAGAGTCCGGTAACGAATCCCACCAATGGTCCGCCGTAAAGTCCGGCGATGAAAGCTGCAATTAATGAGAAATCAAGTGCGACTCCTGGGGCAATTTTGCCAATATAAGATGATACAATAAATAGAATGTTTCCTAATGCACCCATAAGGGCTGCAAATGATATGGTTTTTGCATTCATTTTGTTCACCAGTTTGCAGAGGATTTTGATGAGCATTCTAATTATTTAAGAGTAGCTACTCAAAAAAACGTATAGTATAAAGATAAAAGCCTCGAAAACCATCTCTAACTGAACTAAAATGATGCTAAAAAAACTCATGGACGAAGCATTTAAACAAAATCTCAAGGATTTTATAGAACTTGTAAAAGAAGTAACTAAAATCCTTTCAAAAGAAACCGAGTACGGTTCAAACATTGAATTCTACGGCAAACTCGCCAAAATCAAGGCTTGTGGCAAAATCATTTTTGTTGGTGACTTACATGGAGATTTAGAAAGCCTAGTTTACATTTTAAAGAAAAGCAATTTTATTAAAAGAGCAAAGGAAAACAAAGATGTTCTTATGATTTTTCTCGGAGATTATGGTGACCGTGGCCCATTTTCAGTAGAAGTCTACTATTTGGTGCTAAAATTGAAAGAAAATTTTCCCGACAAAATCTTAATGTTAAGGGGAAATCATGAAGGCCCAGACGACCTATTGGCTTATCCACATGATCTTCCTTTTCAACTGAACCAACGTTTCGGAGATTCTGGAAAAGAGGCATATAAGGTATTAAGAGGACTTTTTAACGAGTTATTGAATGCTGTTTTGGTGAAGGAACGTTGTCTGGTTGTTCATGGTGGTATCCCAGCAAATGCTAATAATATTGAGGATTTTGCATTTGCTCATGAAAGACATCCAAACGAGACCTTGCTTGAAGAAATTTTATGGAGCGATCCATATGAAGGTATAAAAGGAACAATTCCTTCACCTCGTGGAGCTGGAAAACTTTTCGGATCTGATGTAACTATGCGAGTGCTTGAAAGATTAGGCGTTAATTTCTTGGTTAGAGGACATGAACCTTGCGATAACGGATTTAAGTTGAATCATAGTGGAAAAGTTTTGACTTTCTTTTCGAGGAAAGGTCCGCCTTATTTTAATAATTATGCTGCATACTTAGAGGTTGACCTTTCTGAAAAATTTAATGATGGAAAGGAACTTATTCCTTTCATAGTTCGATTTTAAACTTTTTTCCATCATCTTTTGCGTTGTTTTCTGGTAATGGTTGTCTAATGATTTCTAATGTTATCTTGTTGAGTTTGGAGTTTTCCGTTTTTGCTTCTATTCTTTTTTGTTTAAGTCTTTCTTGAATTTGTGGTAATCTGAAATAGTAGCAGTAGATTGGATTTCCATCGCAGAAGTGTTTTATGTCGAAGTCTGTTAGTTCACCGTTTAGGTTCATCTCTAGCATTTTTACGCAAACCTTTTTGCTTTTCTCGGAGAGATATGGACACCTCATTTTCTCATCTTCTGTTTTTGTGTTGAACGGTTTTCTTGTTAAGCGTATGTACAATATGTCCGTTTTGGGACACATACAAGTATTATATCACATGATACAATATAAACGTTTCTACAGAAAACCTAACTAAACCTAAAACACCCATCTAATAAAAGAGGAGAAAAATGAAAATAGGAATAGTAACCAAAAACCCAAAAAGCTGGTGTTCAACCCAACTAATAAAAGCAATAAACAGAAAGAAAGCGGAACCTCTATGCATAAGGTTCTCGGAAATAACAGCAAAAGTGCGCATAAAACCATACGTAACAATAAAAAACCAAAAAAACCTACTAGAAGAAGTTTCAGCATTAATAATACGACCAATTGGAAAGGGCTCCTTAGAAGAGATAATATTTCGCATAGACTTGCTTCATAAACTGGAAAGACTTGGATTACCCATAATCAACTCGCCGAAGGCGATTGAACGCACAGTAGACAAATATTATTCGCTAGCTCTTTTAGAGGAAGCCGGACTTCCAGTTCCAAGAACAATTGTTACAGAAAATCCGGCACAAGCTTTAGAAGCTTTTCATGAACTGGGAGGGGACGTAGTTGTAAAACCTCTATTCGGCTCTAGAGGAGTAGGCTCAACAAGGGTGTCAGACGCTGAAATTGCAACAAGAATTTTTAAAGCGTTAGCTTACAACCACGAAGTAATTTATCTACAAGAATTCGTCCAACACGGTTTTTCTGATATAAGAGCCTTTGTAATAGGCGAAAGTGTTATTGCAGCAATGAAACGAGTAGCCCAAACGTGGAAAACAAACATAAGTCAAGGAGCCAAGCCAGTTCCAATAAAACTTAGCCAAGAACTTGAAGAATTAGCCGTAAAGGCAGCTGAAACCCTCAAATGCCAAATTGCTGGTGTAGATATAATTCAAAGCCAAGAAGGCCCCCTAATTGTTGAACTTAACAGTCAACCCGGATGGAGAGGGCTTCAAACAATAACAAAGGTTAATATTGCAGACAAAATAATTGAATATGCTATTTCTCAGCTTAAAAGGTAATCTTGTTTCATAATAAAATAGACTACGCAAATTCAATAAGTGTGCAAGAACAATAAAATTTTGGAGATAAATGTCATCTTTTGACTGGGCCTTCGGAAAACAGCTTGAAAATCTTGAAAAATGTCCTGTTTGCAAGTCTAAGGAAGGGTTCTGGTATTTCATAAGGAAAAACCGAAGGTATGCCCAATGTAAAAACTGTGGAGCGGAACTTCTTCTTTGCAAAATATATCCGGTTGAGAAGGAAGAAGATGGAATAATTTCCATGATTACGAAGGAAACCCTCTAATTCTAAATTTAGAAAAATATTTATCTCTCATATGCTATGCTAGAAAGGACTTACACTAAACACCTATCTGCATCGGCACGGTGTATCCTTTGCAGCTTCTTTCAGGATTTAAGCAGTATGTTCAACGTGTAGGCATGCTTAGCCGTAACGCTAAACTTTATCTAATATCCACCAGCATGCTAGGGTTAAGTTTTGGAATATGGGGAGTCATATTTAACTTATACCTTAACTTAGATGAAATAGGTTTTCAACCAGATTTCATAGGCAACGTCTTTGCTATGAGTGCTATAGCCACGGGATTGGCAGCTTTACCAGCAGGATTATTCTGTGAACGTGTTGGACCTAAAAAGGCCATACTAATCAGTTTAACTTCAAATTTCGCAAGTCTTATCCAAATAATTGTTTTAGAACCATCAATTCTGCTCTTTGCAAGTCTTCTTTCTGGATTATTAGGAACAATCGGCTGGGTTGCCTCAGCACCATTTATGGTTGAAAACAGCGAAAAAGAGGAACGCACATATTTGTTCAGTCTTGACTGGGCTTTAATGGTAATTATGGGAGTTGTGGGAAGCTATGCAGGCGGAGTTATGCCCGACTTATTTAATGCCTCATTAGGCTTACCAACAGGCACAAAAACTGGTTCTCCCTTTGGCTACCGTATAGCCCTTCTAATCTCCATAATCTTAGCATTTGCCACAGTAATTCCAATAATGCTCGTAAAAGAGAAGAAAATCCGCAGACAAGAAACAATAACAATTCTAAGCCTTCGAAACATTCAAAGTCCAAAAATAATCGTTAAATTTATGATTCCCACAGCACTTATAGGTTTTGGCGCAGGATTCATAGTTCCACTCTTCAACATTTTCTTCAAACTCAAGTTTAGCGCAACCTCAGAACAAATAGGCATAATATCCGCTTTAGGCAGCGTAACGTTAGGTCTAGGAACCTTAATTGCCCCCACCCTATCGGAAAAAATAGGGAAAGTTAAAAGCATCGTTATGTGTCAGCTTTCTTCCACGCCGTTAATCATGCTAATTACAATTTCACCAAACCTAACTTTAGCAGCCGCAGCCTACATACTTCGAGGAGCCCTAATGAACATGGCTGGTCCAGTGGCTAGCACCCTACAGATGGAAATGGTCTCAGAAACAGAAAGAGCCACAACCAACGGCTTCATGATAATGGCGGACAACATTCCAAGAGCCCTAACAGCCTCAATTTCAGGCGAAATGATGACAGGAAAGGATTTCTTCACACCATTTCTAATACCAACAATAACTTATCTAATAGCAAGCTTATCCTTCTACATATTCTTCAGAAAAACTGAAGAGGAGACTTAAAGATGCTTAGAGAAGCCATCAAGAGGCTATTGGATGAATTTTCCTTTATAAGGGAAATCTGCTTTCATTCATAGCTGGCTGGACATTTATTGTAACGAAAATTCTTAAAGAGGATAAAGAATTAATAAGGCTGGCTTTGAATAGTTACAGAACACGGCAGAATTAAAATCATGTAGGAAGCGAGGATAATGAGCTTGTCTGAAACCTTCGATTATTATGTTGAAAATAGGGACACATTTGTAAAAATTGAGGACACATTCGCTGAAGCCTTCCCTCTATGGGCTGGTAGGGTTTTAATTACCGCTGAAAATGAAAAGTGGGCTTTAACAGCCGCTAATGTAGCGACGGGCTTCGCAACTTCAATTATCATGGCACCAGCCGAGGCTGGAATAGAGGGCTTTGTAAAACCAGAGGAAACCCCGGACAACCGAGTAGGAGTTTACATTCAAATTTACAATAGAACAAGATTCGACCTAAAAAATCAAATGATTCTACGTATAGGCCAAACGATAATGACCTGTCCAACAACAGCAGCCTACGATGGGTTACCAGAAGCAAAAAGAAGATTAAAAATCGGGAGAAGTATACGGCTTTTCGGTGACGGTTTCCAAAAGAAAGGCATGGTAAATGACAGAAAAGTCTGGAAAATTCCAGTAATGGAAGGTGTTTTCGTAGTAGAAGACAGTTTTGGAGCCGTTCAAGCAATAGCAGGAGGAAACTTCCTAATACTTGCTAAAAACAGAGAATCTGGATTAAAAGCAGCAGAAGAAGCTGTGGAAGCCATAAAAAATAATGTTAAAGAAGTTATTCTTCCATTTCCAGGCGGTGTTTGTAGATCTGGCTCCAAAGCCGGCTCATTAAAATACAAGCTTAAAGCATCGACAAACCATCCATACTGTCCAGTTTTAAAGAAGATAATACCAAACTCTAAAGTTCCAGAAGACGTTAATTGTGTTTACGAAATAGTCATAAATGGTCTGAGCCTAGAGGCTGTCAAAAAAGCAATGGCTGAAGGAATAAAAGCCGCTGTAAAAGTCCCCGGAGTAACCAGAATTTCAGCTGGAAATTACGGTGGAAAACTCGGCCCATACAAAATTTATTTAAAGGATGTTTTAGAGCTGCAATCGTAAAAGAGGGAAGAAACAAGTCAATAACGGAACATAATTATTCATGGATTCCAGCCGCCAGTTCAGTAATGTTGACCACTATTAGTGGATTTAAGCTGGTTTTATGAATTCCTTTCCTTTTCCTTCCGGAGAACCTATCAAGATTCGATGATACGTTTCATTTGTTTTGTTGTTTTTTACAAGTTCAAGTTTTCCATGGGCAATTATTTTTTCTCCAGTGCTGGCTAAACTATTGTATAAACTTTCATACGAAACAACTTCACGTATGTCGCTAACCTTTGAGCCATTTAATACCTTGACCTTACAAATTTCATAGATCGCTGGTAGAAATAGGGAGTCTTTGTCGTCTGAAATTTCGGCTTTAACAGTAATAAAGCCTCTTGGAAAATAGGTTTTATCCCCGTATTTTTCGGATAGTTCATTTCCAGTTTTTATTGGATGTATAGAGAAAATTGTTCCTTTGAATAAGCCTAAGTTCCATTTTCTTTTAAGAATATTCCGTGCCTCATTTATGCTTAGTGGATGCTTTTTAGTTTTGTTAAAGAGCCATTTTTCAAGGGTTTTTCCACAAAACCTCTTAATGCCTATGTCAGAATCATAAAGTTCAAGCATTGTTTCTTTTAGTTTAAAACTATTTTTAATTCCATAAATTGTGAGGTCTATATCTGAGAACGCTGGGTTATGTATGTCAAGTAGAATTGAGCCAGTTATACCAAATGAACTGATTGGAATTCCGCTGGAACTAGAAAGGATTTCGACAAATTCGATGAGTTTTGCTTGGAGAGAATCCAGTTCTGTTGCGGTAAATAGGCTTGAAAGCTTTATTTCAGGCTTATAATGTTTTATGATTCGGTTTTTTGGAACGGCTGTCATTTCAATATTGTAATATTGTGAATGGAAAACGTATTGTGGATATTTGTCTTTAAGCCAGCGAAATGTTTCAAGAAGGTTCGGGATGGTGTACATTTTCATTATTCTTTTGAATTTTTGTTCCTTTCTCTTCCAAATTCCGTTTTTTGACGGAACGTATTTTATGTAAGAAATCACTCTGTCTTGTGGATGATATGGTCCAACTACGCAGAATAGGAAATCTTCTGGAGTTTCTAAGAAGTCTCTGTCTCTAAAGCCACGTTTCTTCATGCTATTTCCTTTCCAGCTGATTTCTTAGATTAAACCAGCATATTTATTTATTTTCAACCAGTAGGATTAACCATGGAAAGCTGGAAGCCAAGAGACGGAGATATAATTCAAACTAAGCACGGTTTCGTTTTCTATACTTTTGGATACGAGCATCCTAGAAACCATGCTATTTCCTTTCTAAAGTATATTCCTTCAGAATACTCCAAATTTTTTCCAATAGAATATTTACCTAATAAATGGAAGTTACTCGGGAAGGTTCTTTATAGACCGCGAAAAATGTATACCGCTAAGATTTACCAAACATTAATTAAAACATTCAAGCAGAATTTTCCTCAATGCGTTTATTTTTGTCCTTATAGAATGAGGGAAATAATTGCTGTTCCATTTAATGAGTTAAAAAATGTTTTTGTTCCTTGCGAAAGGTTAAGGAAACTTGTTGTTAAGGGAAGGAAGGATAGGCTGGAAAAGCTTGCTTTAGAGCTTATCTCCCTTTTAAGTGCTGAATCAAACGTTCAATTTGAAGATTTTGGAATACACGGTTCGATAGCCCTAGGCATGCACACTCCAAAATCCGACATAGACATTGTCGTTTACGGGGCGAAAAACTTTAGAAAAGTTGAAAAAACAATAGGAAAGCTTGTTGAAAGAAATGAACTGAGCTATGTTTTCAAAAATCGAATAGACATCCTTAGGAGACACAGATGTCTTTTCAAAACAAAAAAATTCGTTTATAACGCAACAAGAAAAATAGAGGAAATCCAAACAGAATATGGAGAGAGAAGCTATAGGCAAATAAAGAAATTGAAATTTACATGTAAAGTAGTAGATGACCAAGAAGCGATGTTCAGACCAGCAATCTACAAGATAAGCGATTATAAACCTCTAAATCAAACTTATGAAATCTCAAACCATCAAAAACCATCCTTTGTTGTTTCGATGATTGGATGCTACCGCAACATAGCGAAAAAGGGTCAAGAAATCGAAGTTTCGGGCATGCTTGAAAAAGTTGAATGCATAGAAACAGGTAAAACATTTTATCAAGTTGTTGTTGGAACAGGACTAAACGAAGACGAGCATATTTGGCCCTTAAAGGTGAAAAAGAATGCTTGAAGGAATTGTAGATTTTGTACGGAAAATTGAAAGGTTAAAGAAGGTTGAGCGTTCTGGTTGGAAAAGCTGGGTTGGGATAGAAAATCCAGAATCAGTAGCGGAGCATTCCTTTGCAAGCGCAGTTCTTGCCATGTGCATAGCTGATCTAAAAAGTTTAGATGCTCAAAAGCTTGTCCTTATGCTTCTTCTTCATGATATTCATGAGGAAATAATCGGGGACTATGATTATTTCGCAAAAAAGAGAATTGAAGAGAACGAGTTAAAAAAACTTGAAGAAGAAGCCATTAGAAAAATGCTCGAAGGATTGCCCGAAAAACTTGCAGAAAAATACCTTGCTATTTGGACTGAATTTCAAGAACAAAAAACTATAGAAGCCAAGATTGCAAAGGAAATAGACCATTTAGAAATGATTTTTCAAGCTTTAGAATATGAAAATGAAGGCTACAACAAAGATAAACTCTCTGTTTTCTGGGAAAATGCTGAAGAAAAATTTAAGGATGAAGATTTGAAGCAGATTTTCCAACTCTTGAAAAAGAGAAGGAATCTTAATGCTTAGAGACCGCGACTCAATTATAACGAAGGAAGGTTTAATATTTCGCGTTTACGGATACTTCCACCCGCCAAACGGACATGTCTGCGACCTAGAATATGCTTCTTCAAAAGTTTATGTTTCTCAAGACCAGAGAGCACTTAGGAAAGGAAAAACTGGTATTTTCTACAAGTTTTACGCTGATGAAGGGCTAAAATTCACGTTTAGAAGGTATCCTCAATATACAGTTTACTATAAGCCTTTGGGCAGAAAGCTTGTGGGAGTGCCAAACGAATTAACGTCAGAAATTAGGCGTCCATGGCAAAAACTTGAAGAAATACTCATGAACAAACCAGAAGACAAGCTTATTAAATCATTAAATAACCTACTAAACCTAATAACTTCAGTTTCTAGTCTTTCAACAAAAAATTTCGGAGTTTTCGGTTCTCTTCTACACGATTTTTACCATCCAGAATTCTCCGATATAGACTTAATAATTTATGGAAAAAGCAACTTAAAGAGACTTCGCGAGGTTTTAGAAGAAATTTATAGAGAAGCTGATTCTCCACTTAAAAACGAATTTGAGGATGAGAAAGTTCTCGAAGGGAAACGTTGGCGTTTTAAGAATTATTCTGCCAAGGAATTTTTATGGCATCAACGTAGAAAACTTATCTATGGTGTTTTCGATTCTAAAGTTGCTAATCGAAAGGTTAAGGTTGAATTTGAACCAGTAAAAGAGTGGGAAGAAATTTATAATGAATATGAAAAAACTTGCAGAATAATCCGTGAAGGCTGGATTAAAGCAGTTGCGAGAATTCTGGATGATGAAGAAAACGCGTTTATGCCGTCAATTTATCCGATTGAAATTTTGGAAATTATTGAAGGCCCAAAAGTTGATAATATAAAGAGGATAATTTCCTTTGTTGAAGAATTTAGAATGCAAACGTGGAAGGATGAAACTGTTTATGTTGAGGGGAATCTGGAAAGGGTTGAGATGAGAGATGAGACTTTTCGTCAGATAACCCTAACTTATGGTCCCCGCTACTATGAACAGACGCTTAAGCTATTGAGGCTTTATAGCTAACTTATAATCTTTGGAATAATGTAGTCTGTAGGCTTGTTTCCAACCAGTATTCGATAATAAATAGTTCCATCCCTTTTGATTACACGTTCAATTTTTCCCTGAACAATTATTTTTTCACCATTTCTTGCTTGTTCGCAGAATCTTCCACGAAAAGATGCAACTTCTTTTATTGGCTTGAACTTTGGTCCTTCAACAACTTTTACATTTTCTATTTTGTACGTGCATGGTGTGAAAATTGATTCCGAATCGTCAACAACCATTGCTTCAATTTTTCCGTATCCAACATTCTTGTATCGAACATCACCATACCTTTCTTCAATTTCGTTCCAATCCTTTACGAAACGAATGTAATAGTCCGTTTGCATAAATTTCCCTTGCAAAAGTTTTCTTGATTCAACTCGTGCGAAGTCTTCGAAGCTCATTAACGTATCCTTCGAACGAAAATCGAACAAGTTTTTTAATCCCTTAAGGTCATAAGTTTTCAACAGACTTCGCTTTTCACTCAGCAAAGTTTTAAGGGCTGAGTAAACTTTACGGCAATTTTTAGATCCGTAGAAAATTAGGTCTATGTCGGATTTTGGAGTATGAAGACCTACTAAGATGGAGCCAGAAACACCGATGGAACTCCAAGGAATATTAGCTTCTTCCTTTATTATTTTAGCCATTTCTAAAGCCGAAAGTTCAAGTTTGTCTAAATTTTCTGAACAAAAAAGCTCATTAAGTCTTTTAATGGGGTCGTAGTGTATTTTTATGTAATTATTTGGTACTTCACAGAGCCATTCATCGAAGATTTTGTCAAAAACTAGATATTTTGGCGAATGTTCTTTCAAAAATTTGTAACGTTCAAAAAGCGAATAAATTTTAGAGTAGGACTTTCCGTTTCTTTTTCTTTCTCCTTTTTCATCTGGAAAATACCGAATGAACCCTATTGTCTTATCGGGAGGATGCACTAAACCTTTAACATCAAATATTAGTCCATCTAATGTCTCCAAGAAGTCTCCTTCACGAACTTTCATATTGATCTCGTCCACTCTTAACGATTTTAACGTTATTTATCTGCTTCCAATTTCGGAGGGACAACACTTGGTTGAGTCTCTTGCCATTCAATGATGTTTCTTTCCTGTAGAATCCACTGTGTGCCTTTAAGGGCTTTTATAAGAGGAACAGCTATCATGGTTGCAAATATCGCCTGTATCAGCCTTATTGCTGGATAAATGAAGGGGCTGACCACAAAGAGGTAACGTACCACATTTACATCTGGAATTTGGAATATTCCTTCGTAAACGAATGGAACAGCAAATATGTCGGCTCCCCACATGTTATCAGCTTGATTCCCTATAAAAGACAAGAGAAAGAACAAAATTGGAAGTTTTGTGGGATTAGACAATTTATTGCTTAGCTTTACAGTTGGAATTATTAAAAGAAGCGCTAAAATCTTATCCCATAATACTGCTGCTGGCACGATGTATTGTTCAGTAAGCGGTTGAGATGGAGGTAAGAAAAGAAAGGCTAGAATTAATGCTCCGAAAACTGCAAAAGCATATTTCCACTTTCTATAAAAAATTAATCCGACAACCAATGCGTTTATAGGCGGACTAAGCAGGAAGGGCGCACCCATGGGATTCATGCTTCCAGGTGGAAGAACCCATGTTACAAAGGCACCTAGAAAAGCGGCTAAAGCACCTAAATATGGTCCTAAAACAAGTCCGAAGACGGAAGCAATTAAGGCTTCAAGCTGAATTTTTATGTCTGGAAGACCAATAGCTGGTACATATGGTGAAATGAGGGATAAGACGTAATAGAGAGCGGCGAAAATCGCGACAAGGGCTATGTTGGAACTTGTTAATTTCATTTTTTTCAAGTGAAGACACCTTGTGTAGTTTTGGTAATTGCTGTGTAATTTTTTACACAACATTAATAA
>JAOZNA010000105.1 GCA_029934005.1 Candidatus Bathyarchaeota archaeon | reverse complement strand
AAAAGGAATTTGAAGAATTCTTGAATGTTTGGGCAGGTTTATGGATGAAGAAATGGATTGAAAGGGTAAAACTTCTGATTGGTAAGGAGCATTCTCGTAGTTGGAAGAAAACGAATAGGTTATTATCTATTGCAGAGCCTTACTGGAACCAATTAAGGAAAAAGAAAGAAATGAAGGAAATAGTCGTTAAAACACTTATTAAAAATGGTGAAATATGTGGAACTTCCATTTTAGCTGAAAACATAATAAAAACTGAGCTCGGCTCAACCGCTGAAAAGGCAAAGTTAAGGTTAAACGATAAAAAGACAATTTTAAACGTTCTTACTAGTACATTAAGAAAGGCACGTGAAATTTCAAGAAGTAAAGGTCCATTAATATTTGTCAGAATAGACAAAAGCTTCTTTAACTTAGCAACCTAACTTACCGAAGCCTCTCCCTACCTAAAGTCTTTGTTTGCCACGAATACCTTCTAATCTTAGTGGATGCACCATAACCACAAGCGGCACAACGTTTCTTCTTAACATTGTAAGAACGTCTTCCACAACGTCTACAACGAATGTGAAGAGTTTTTCTAGCCCTTTTACCAAATGACGGTGTTCCCTTAGTCATCTTTTCACCTCGGCGGCGGCGATATTATCACCACGTTGTCTCCACGAACAATTATTGACCCCAACTTCTTTATGTTTTCAGAGTCGCTGACATCCTCAGAGTCTTCAAGTACAAGGTTTAAATGCTGGTCAAACCCCTTCAGCTTGCCCCTAAGACTTCTACCGCCCTTAAGTCTAACAAGCACTGTTTTTCCCAAACTTTCCTCAAGAACTTGAACCGTCATCTCACTCATTGCGAAACCTCAAATTCTCCATGCAATTATCTTTTATAAGTGTTATTAAACTATTAATTTAAAATTATCTGTCACATAAGAGGAAATAGCATGGCGAAAATATCGAAAAGACATTTTCTCAAAACAAAAGAAACAAAAAAACTATTCCAGAAATTTACCGAAGAAACAAAAGTTAAAATTGAAAATGTTCTTGGGAAAAAATCCAAAGTCGAATTTTTAGAAGTAGACAGTATAGAGATTTATGTTGTTGATAACAAGCCTTTAATGGCTAAGATTAACGAAAAACTTATACCAACGCTTAAATTTAAAGAAGCCTTGCAATTTTTACCCAAAATAATTGTAGATATGGGCGCGGTTCCGCACATTTGTAACGGAGCAGACTTGATGGCTCCCGGAATAATCGAAATTCTAGGTGAATTTGAAAGGGATAGCATAATATTAATTGTAGATGAAAAGTATGGTAAACCCTTAGCAGTTGGAGTCGCACTTTTTAGTTCAGAAGAAATAAAGTCAATGGAAAAGGGAAAAGTGGTGGAAAATCTACATTATATAGGAGATAAACTCTGGAAAATTCTAAAATCTTTTAGCTGAAACCTCAGCAGCTTTTAGCCTAGATAAGAATCATTCTTTAAATGCAACACCCAACTCTTCAAACTCTATTTTATTTCGGAAATACTCGCGTAGGAGGTGGGGCAAATCTGTTATTTTTGTTCTCACCTGTTTCCATGAGTCACGGTCTCGAATGGTAACTGTATCGTCCTTAAGCGTTTGGTAATCTATCGTTATTCCAAGCGGAGTGCCGATTTCATCAGCTCTGGCATATCTACGTCCAATGGAACCAGACTCATCATATTCAACGGTGAAACCTTCCTCAAGAAGCATTTTGTAAACTTCCCTTGCTTTCTCTGGCAAGCCATCTTTACTTACAAGAGGATAAACACCAACTTGGATTGGAGCAATATCTCTTGGCAAGCTTAGCAGTGCCCTATTATCTTTAATTCTGTAAGCGTATTCAAGCGCGACATAAACTAGGCGGTCCAAACCGAAGCTAGGCTCAACAACATGCGGTATAAACCTACGTCCCTTTTCCTCAACTTTCGTACGCAAAATTTGAACGTGTTCTGGTAAAATCTTATATTTTCCAAGCATGTAGAAGCCTTGTTTATTGAAAGCTTCTTCAATTTCCTCAGGATTTGTTTGCTCTAAAAGTTTTAGGACTTCTCCTATATCTTTTTGGAAGATTGGACCAATTTTCTCCATTATTGGTTTGAGAATTACCTTTTCTTTCTCTATTGGTTTTTTAAGCTCCTTGAATGCTCTCATATCTTCACGGCTAAATTCAATATGCCTCTTTAAATCGTAATCTGTTCTGTAATTGTGCCCCGAGACCTCGACCCATCCCCATCTTTCCAAGAAAACTTCTTGGTCATAACCTTGCACAGAATAGTGTGCCCGTTCCCACTCAAGTTTTTCAATGAACCTCTGCTTTTCAGATGGAACTCCGATGGATAAGAGAAAACGTTTCGCCCAAGCCATAAAGAAAGCTTGCCACTCAGTTTTAATATAGCCCTTTTCTAATGCTTCCTTAACGGTAACCTCCACTGGTTTAGCTTCCCCTTTAAGCTTAAGTTCAGCAGGTATCAACCTCAAAGTTTCATTTTCAACCTCATCAAGCAAATAACAATTCGGCTCTTCTGGATCAAAGAAAAATTCTATATCAATTATCGTGAATTCTCTAAGCCTAATTGGACCTTGCCTCGGAGAAATCTCATTTCTTAAGGCTCTTCCTATTTGGGCAACTCCAAACGGCAGTTTTTCACGTGCAAAATCGTATAAGCGTTTAAACTCAACAAAAATTCCTTGTGCCGCTTCAGGTCTTCCATATCCAACTGCCTCAGCGTATGGTCCAATGGTCGTTTTAAACATAGTCATGAAATACTGCGGTTTATCAAAAGCTCCACCGCATTCCGGACATTTAACCTTGTTAATCCTTAACTGTTTATCCAATTCGTCCAAGGTTAATTTTTCAGTTTCAGTATCACTCATTCCAGCAAATTCTTGAAGCAAATGGTCTGCTCGAAACTTTCTTTTACAGTTTTTACATTCAACCATTGGCTCTTTAAAGTGTTCAACATGCCCCGAAGCCTCGAAAACCTTAGCTGGAACAATAACTGAGTTTTCAACCTCATAAATTCCAAGCCTTCGAATAAAGAAATCACGAAACTTTTCCTCAATCCTCCTCTTTAAAAGAACTCCCAACGGACCAAACGTAATAAAACCACTTACTCCACCATAAATTTCATAGGAAGGCCAGAAAAACCCCCTTCTACGTGCTAGCTCACTAACTATTTCATACTTATCCTTCTGCTTCAACTTCTCAACTCCTACATCTACACGGCTTAAAAACTTTAAAGAGTAACCCAATAATAAAGCAAACGTTTTAACAATAATAACGACAATTCTAGGAATGGTGTAGCCAATTGAAAATTCTCTCAACGAAAGACCTCTTAAACCTCGTTGATGGAGCCGCAATCTTCTCGGCTGGAGGTGGAGGAGCACCAGAAGAAGGTTACAAAATAGTCCAAGAATTAGAGAAAGAAGGCTATATGGTTAAACTTGTCGATCCCATGGAAATTCCGGATCAAGCATTAATAGTAAATTTTGCATGCGTAGGTGCAACAGCCTCAACTGGCTACAACGGTCAAGCAGCAGTAAAAGCGCTGAAGACTTTACAAGAGTATGTGGGAAGGGACTTTTATGCAGTAATCCCGATAGAACTTGGAGGACTAAACACCCTAGTTGCAGCCGATGTGGCCGCTAGGTTT
>JAOZNA010000104.1 GCA_029934005.1 Candidatus Bathyarchaeota archaeon | reverse complement strand
AGATAATTAGGTGTGGTCTTATAACCGGGAAGGCATTATCTCTATTCGATAATAAATTTGCCACTATGACCCAAAGCTTTGGCCCAGAAGCAAGAGGCTCCGCATGTAGTTCTCAGTTAGTGGTTTCCGAGGATAAAGTTCTTTACCCTTATATTACAAATCCTCATATTTTGGTAGCCATGTCTCAAGATGCTTATGAAAAATACTATCCTGAATTAAGAGAGAATGGCACACTTATAATTGATGAAGATTTGGTTAAATTAATCCCGAGTCAAAAAAAAGTAAAAATTTTTTCTGTCCCTGCAACTCGTTTCGCTGAAGAATTAGGGAATAGGATTATAGCAAATTTAGTTATGTTAGGTTTTTTTACTGCCGTTACAAAAATAGTGAGCCCCGAAGCAATGAAGAAGGCTTTGCCAGGCTTAGTGCCCGATAGATTTCTACAGTTAAATCTAAGGGCATTTGATAAAGGATATGAATATGGTAGAAAAACCATCGATTCTAAAAAATGAAAGAATTTTACCAGATACTAATTACCAATTACTAAATTTGGAGGAAAAATGAAAAAGGTTGGAGTTTTTGTTTGTCATTGTGGGATAAATATTGCTGGAACTGTTGATGTGAAAAGAGTCGCTAAAGAATTGTCCAAGTATAAAGGAGTCGTATTAGCAACTGATTATGTTTATATGTGTTCAGACCCAGGTCAAAAATTAATTAGAGATAAAATAAGAGAGTATCAATTGGATAGTGTTGTTGTTGCATGTTGTTCTCCAACTCTTCATGAAATGACATTTAGAGGAGTGGTTAGCCTTGAAGGTTTAAATCCTTACCAATGCGAAATTGCTAACATTCGGGAACAATGTAGTTGGGTTCATAGTGACAAGGAGAAGGCAACTGATAAAGCGATTAAAATAGTAAAAAGTATTGTTGAAAAAGCACTTCTTGATGAGTCATTGGAACCAATTGGTGTACCTATTACAAAAAGAGTCTTGGTAATTGGAGGAGGTATAAGTGGCATTCAGGCAGCTCTTGATGTTGCCAATAGTGGTTATGAAGTGATTCTTGTTGAAAAATCGCCTTCCATTGGTGGCCATATGATTCAACTTTCCGAGACTTTTCCTACTTTGGATTGCTCTCAGTGTATTTTAACTCCGAAAATGGTTGAAATTTCACGCCATTCTAAAATAAAGCTACTAACATACAGCGAAGTTCAGGAAGTTTCCGGGTATGTTGGAAATTTTACAGTGAAAATCTTGAAAAAACCTCGTTATGTTAGAGAAGATAAATGTACATTGTGTGATGAATGTTCAAAAGTTTGTCCTATAGTGGTTCCAAATGAATTTGATAGGGGTTTAACTCCTCGCCGGGCTATTTATATTCCATTTCCTCAGGCAATTCCAGCAACATATACATTGGATATAAATTCTTGTGCGGGACTTTTGCCAGTTGCATGTGGTAAGTGTGCAGATGTTTGTGAGCCAAAAGCAATTGATTATGATATGAAACCTGAAATTGTAGAAGAAAAGGTAGGAGCTATAATTGTTGCAACAGGCTATGAATTATATCCCAAAGAAAAAATGGCGGAATACGGAAATGGTAGATATGTTAATGTGCTTGATGGATTACAGTTTGAGAGAATTTTGTCTGCATCTGGGCCAACTGGAGGAGAGGTTTTAAGACCTTCTGACCATAAAGTTCCTAAGGAAGTGGTGTTTATTCAATGTGCAGGTTCTCGAGATCCAGAACAACATATGGCTTATTGTTCTAAAATTTGTTGTATGTATACTGCAAAACATGCAATGCTATACAAACATAGGGTGCCTGATGGTCAGGCTTACATTTTTTACATTGATATTCGTTCAGGCGGAAAAGGATATGAAGAATTTGTTCAAAGAGCAGTAGAAGAAGATGGAATAGTTTATTTAAGGGGGAAAGTTTCTAAAATATTTGAGCAGAATGGTAAAGTTGTTGTATATGGAGTAGATACATTAAGTGGGAAAGATATACAAATTAATGCGGATTTAGTAGTATTGGCAATGGCGATGAGACCTTCAGAAAATATCGAGGAATTAGTTAAAACCTTAAAGATTCCTTCTGATGAGTATGGATTTCTTTCAGAAGTTCATCCTAAATTGAGACCTGTGGAGAGTGTTACTTCAGGCATATTCTTGGCAGGTTGTGCCCAAGCTCCTAAGGATATTCCTGAAGCAGTAGCGCAAGCATCTGGGGCTGCGAGTAAAGCAGTAGCTCTATTTTCGGAAGATAAACTTTATCATGACCCATTAATTGTGGAGGTCGACGAGGAATTGTGCAGTGGCTGTAAATTATGTATTTCTGTTTGTCCATATGGAGCAAGAGAATTTGATGAGGTTGCGGGAATTGTAAGAGTTAATGAAGTTTTATGTGAGGGATGTGGGGCTTGTGCAGCTGTATGTCCTTCAGGTATTACTCAGCAACGCAATTTTACAGATGAGCAAATTTATTCTATGGTTAAGGCAATTTTAACCGAAGAAGAACAAAAGCAAGTATCTCCTTGAGAGGAAATAGAAAATGAAAAATTTTGAACCTAAAATAATATGTTTTGTGTGTAACTGGTGTACTTATGCAGGAGCAGATGCAGCAGGAACTGCCAGAATGGAATATCCTCCTAATGGAGTTATGATAAGGGTTATGTGTTCTTCTCGGGTTGACCCACAACATATCTTATGGGCTTTTAAGCAAGGCGCTGATGGAGTATTTGTGGGAGGATGTCATCCAGGTGATTGTCATTATATAGACGGTAATTATAAGACCGCACGTCGTATTCCTCTTCTAAAAAAATTATTAGAAAGCTTGGGAATTGAACCCGAGAGACTACATTTAGAATGGGTTTCTGCTGCTGAAGGAAAAAAATTTGTTAGAGTAATGAACGAATTTATAGAAAGAATTAGAAATTTAGGCCCTTTAAAATTATCAGATACGATAACTAAAGAGAGAGAAAAGAGTAGTTATGGAGGTTAGAGCCATGGAAGCAAAAAGAGAAATGATAACTATTTATATTATGGGTAAAGCATATAAAGTCCCCGCAGACGCCACAATCATGGGAGCTTTAGAATATGCTGGTTATCAACTGATAAGAGGTGTTGGTTGTAGAGAAGGTTTTTGTGGAGCTTGTGCTACTGTATACCGTTTGCCAGGTGATTATAAGCTCTATACTGGTCTGGCCTGCTCAACATTGGTACAAGATCAAATGTACCTTGCTCAAATTCCTTTTGTACCAGCTAAAAAGCCTGTTTATAATATCGAGGAGCTTGAACCCACAGTAGTGGCCTTTCAGAAAATATATCCAGAAGTTTTTCGTTGTGTGGCATGCAATACTTGTACCAAAGCTTGTCCTCAGGACTTGGAAGTGATGGATTATATTCAAGCAATAATTAAAGGAGATATTGCTAAAGCGGCTGACCTCTCATTTGATTGTTTGTGTTGTGGGTTGTGTGCTATTCGATGTCCAGCAGAGATGGTTCAATATAATATTGCATTATTGGCACGAAGACTTTATGGAAAGTATTTGAATCCAAAGAGCAAGCAGCTGGATAAGAGAATAGAAGAGATAAAACAAGGTAAGTTTGATAAGGAAATTTTGCAGTTGATGAAAATGGATTTGGAGAAGCTGAAAGAAAAGTATTATTCAAGGGAAGTCG
>JAOZNA010000103.1 GCA_029934005.1 Candidatus Bathyarchaeota archaeon | reverse complement strand
TCAACTACAACAAAATCTATTAGGAGAAGTTGCAAGCATAACACACGGATTTGTAGGCGCCGACATTGAGGCTTTATGCAAAGAAGCAGCCATGAGAGCTCTCAGAAGAATACTGCCAGAAATAGACTTCGAAAAAGAGTCAATTCCAGCCGAAATCCTAAACAAAATCACAGTTACAATGAACGATTTCATGGAAGCCCTAAAAGACGTAGAACCATCCGCTATGCGAGAAGTCCTCGTAGAAGTTCCAACAGTCAAATGGGAAGACATAGGCGGACTAAAAGATGTAAAACTTGAACTTCAAGAAGTTGTTGAATGGCCCCTCAAGTATCCAGAGCTTTTTGAGCATATGGACGCTAACCCACCGAAAGGCGTATTACTGTATGGTCCACCTGGAACTGGAAAAACCTTACTGGCGAAGGCTGTAGCGAATGAAAGCGAAGCCAACTTTATAAGTATTAAGGGACCGGAACTCCTTTCCAAATGGGTTGGTGAGTCTGAAAGAGCTGTTAGAGAGATATTTAGAAAAGCCAAACAAGCTGCTCCGAGCATAATTTTCTTCGATGAAATTGATGCCATCGCTCCGGTGAGGGGAGGAGGCTACGGAGACTCACATGTGACTGAACGAGTAATAAGTCAGCTTTTAACGGAAATGGACGGATTGGAAGAACTGAGAGGTGTAGTAGTTATTGCGGCAACCAACCGACCCGACATTGTTGATCCAGCTCTTCTAAGACCGGGAAGATTTGATAAGTTATTGTATGTTCCTTTGCCGGATTTTGAAGCGAGAAAGGAAATCTTGAAGATTCATACGAAAAGGAAGCCTTTAGCAGAAGATGTAGACATTGACGAGTTGGCTAGGAGAACTGAGGGTTACACGGGCGCGGATTTAGCAGCGATATGCAATACTGCGGTTATGTTGGCTATTAGGGAATGCATCATGAATAGTAAAGATCCGGAGGAAGCAAGGAAAAACGCTAAATCTTTGAAGGTTTATAAGCGGCATTTTGAGGAAGCGTTGAAAAAGGTTAAGCCGATGTCAGCCCGCGAAGTTGAAATGTATAAGAAGATTTCAGAAGAATTCGCGAAAAAGACAAGATAGGTTTGAGAATCAATTGGAGCATGAAGAATCAGAACCAACCAAACTATTTTTCCGTCCAATTTCCATACTATACTTCATAATAATTTTCCTTTTGACACTATTTCTTTTACCGTTCCTTATATTGGTGGGAAGCCTTTTTGTGAAAGCTTTAGGGCTTCCACCTTTATTCACTTTCGCAATTTTTCTCTTATCTCTCATTGGAAGCCATGTAAACATTCCACTTTTAGAAGTTACTTCAGATGAACCCATTTTAACCTTTGAAAAAATTAATTTCTTCGGCGTAAGCTGGTTCATACCCGAACTCAGAAGAAGGAAGGTTCTCGTTGCAGTTAACTTAGGCGGAGCAGTAATTCCCACAATTGTTTCCATATACCTCCTCACAGTCGTAGTTCCGATGAAAGCCTATCCCATTTTCATGGCTTACTCTCAAATTCTGTTGGCGTTTCTAATAGTCACTTTTGCAGTTCACGCGGTTGCAACTCCTGTTAAGGGTTTAGGAATAGCCACTCCCGCAGTTTTTCCTCCAATGATCGCAGCTTTAACATCTGTCATGCTTTATCGTTTAAATCCGTCAGTTAATCCATTCATTACCGCCTACGTTTCTGGAACCTTAGGGACTCTGGTCGGAGCTGATTTGCTTAACTTAAATAAGGTTTCAAAGCTTGGTGCACCAATTGTGAGTATTGGCGGAGCTGGAACCTTTGACGGAATTTATCTAGCTGGCTTAATGGCGGTTGTTTTGGTTTTTATTCTTGTTTAAACCTTAATTCTAACATTCGGATTCCGAATATTGAATACAAATTCATAACCCATTAGTTACCACGAAACAAAGATAATTACAAATGCAAAAGCAAAATAAAAATAAGATTCAATCCTCAGCATTGGTATCAACGTTAATTTTAGTACTTCTCGCCACATTCGTTCCTATTTTTCAAAATGAAGCCTACGCACAAGACCAAAACGAAGAACTTTATGTTCATAACTTCTTTGATGTTCCACCATACGGAAACTGGACTTACCTAGAAAAACCGATCTCTCCAGTTTACATAAACGATTCACAAATAAAAATTGGCTCAAACTGGACAATAATCTGCCCCTTAAAAGCAAACCACACATATCACATCTATTTTTATGGCGAATGGGTGGATTACGGTCCTAATCCAGAAACAGACTACGACATTTACGTTTACAATCCATTAGGAGAACTAGAAGGATACCATACAGAAGCCGCGGGACTACCCGAACACCTCGGAACAACAACTGAAGAACCATTTTTTAAACCAAAATATTCTGGAAACTACACATTTGTCATTAGAAACGACCCAAGAGAAAGTAAGGCTGCCAAGCCAGCCACGTTTATGATAATTGAGAACATTGAATGTAACAAGTGGCATGAAATCCATGTTGAGGGGAAAGAAAACAATAGACATGTTGAGAATACAAGCTGGGCTTTTGAATTCAAAACTTCAAGCCAAAAAATTGAGATTCTACTGAAAGTTCCAGAAACCCTTGACATGTATGAAGTAAGGCTTTATCCGATGGCTAATCCCTCCGAAGGCGTAGGAGAAACCCTAAACGAGGTTCCGCTTCCATGGGAAAAAGGATTATACGGAGAACTACAAAACGAATTTGGAGGTTACAACATTAGAAGCGAAGGATATAGGGGAGTAGCCTACGCAAGCTGCGAATACTACGGACAAGACATGCAAATAAACTACACAGCTCCATTCACTGGCGAAACCCTTTACCATCTAGTTCTAATAGGTGAAAAAGGAAGCGGAAAAATCCGTTTTATCGTTAAAACCGGAGACTTAAAACCCGCATTAATTGAGAAGCGAAGTCAATGGAAAATAGCGCCAAATAACGAGTCAACCCTAATCTTCGAATCCAACTGTACAGACATAACCAAAGCTTGGCTTAACTACACAACAAACAAGTGGAAAAGCCACAACACAACCCAAATGGAAATGATCAACAACAGAACTTGTTTAGCGGTTATTCCTTCACAACCAGCCGGAACCACAATAGAGTATATAGCAGAAGCAATAGACACCCTAGAAAACAAGCTTGTTTCAGCTGGAAACTACACAATCAAATACGCTGTTTCAATAAATATCTGGCTAGATAAAGAAAGCGTTACAGAAGGAGAAAACATAACAGTTTACGGAACCATGCAACCAGCAGAACAAAACCTCACAATAACAATAACACTCACTTCAGAAAACGCCACAATCCAACAAGAAACAACCACAGATATAAACGGAAACTTCACTTTAAGCCTTAAACCAAACATAAAAGGAGAATGGACAATACAAGCAGTATTCAACGGAGACAAATACAGATTCAAAGCCTACAGCCAAAAACTAACATTAAAAGTTGAAGAACCAACATTCTTCAGCAAATTCGCATTATACATTTACGGAGCAATAATCGCAACAATAGTAATCGGCGCAGTAGTCTACGTAAAAAAGTTTAGGGAATAAGATAACAAAACGCTTATAGGTTTTCTTATAAATGCAATAAAATTGAACGTTTGACGGGCGGGTAGATCAGCCTGGAATGATCGCGGCGTTGGCATCGCCGAGGC
>JAOZNA010000038.1 GCA_029934005.1 Candidatus Bathyarchaeota archaeon | reverse complement strand
AGAATATTTCTTACCTAGAGTGGTCAATTCATCCAATATTTTTCGCTTTCAGTTTCATCTACTCCAGTATGTATTAAAACAACATTATGATGGCCATTAAAAGACGCCTTTACGATTCTCTTCCGCTTCTTTTTTGGTGGTCTAGACAGCAAGAGAGGCTCATCTTTTTCAGAAAGGTCTCTTGGAAAGCTCGATAGCTTAACAAGGATTTTTCTAACTATATTTCAACATGTGCATGAAATTTTTATCAAAACTTATATTACAGAGCGAATAAGACTAAAATGGACGGTATTGCTATGGGCAATTCGGATAATTTAATTGAAGCTTTTTTGGCGATTTTTGTTATATTTTTGCTTGGTTACGTTTTTACTTTGGTATTTTGGCAGTTATCACCAATCATGGCAATTGTCTTTATTATCGTTGTTGGCATTATTCTAATTGGAATTTTACTTGAAATTTTTAGAGGATGATTTAATTGCCAAGGCGAAAAAAGGAAAATTGGGCGGAGTTAGCTGTATGGGTTACTCTTATTATTACTCTGCTTGCTATAGCTGTCAATATTATCTTTTCTAATGCAGATAAAACCGACAAATATTTCGGTCTTCTGGTTCTTGCCTTTATTGGATACATAATTTATAATGAGATACAAAGAAGAAAAATAATTTGGAAACTTTCCTAGCATGAAATCTCTTTGTTTTGGGGCTTGTTTTCGTTAATTAACAATTTTTGTAAACTGAATTCTTTTATATGGCGATATCACAGTATTCTGTGGTATTTGAGTTTGAAAAAGACCATTTTCAAGATTTCAAGGCAAATCAGCGAACAGCTAGCAGAAATAATCAAAATTCTGCGAGTGTTCCCTAGCAAAAAGGGCTTCATTGAAGAAATTGTCAAGGCATTCTACACAACACTTAAAAGGTTTAAGGAGCAAGAAGCCGTTTTTGTTTTGCTTGGTTCACCAAAATTGACTAAACAAGGCTTGCTGTTTCCAATTGCTGGTTTATCTGAGGTTGTTTTCGGTTTTGTTCAATGCAGAATGGATTTAACGACAAGGCAAGCCTTACGAAATTACCATTAAATCAGTAAAACCACAAAAAGCCTAAAAAATCAGTAGTTTGGAAGGTTCTCAAAACATTTAGATTTTGAACTGTAAACCGATTTTACACCCTTGAAATTCAAATTTCTCATCCATTGAACCTTTTTTGCTAAACGAAACTTTCTTTACTTTACAAATAGCTTCGACATCATCACTTATCTTCTCAAGCAACCAGCTAACTTTCTTGTTATTGCATAATATCTTTAAATGCGAAATCTCCTCTGAAAGAGCCATTCTATGTTTCGACTTAAACTTTCGAACACTCCGAACAATATGCCTTAAAAGTTCCCCACAAGCTTCCGAATTTTCATCTATAAGTTTTTCATCTGGTTTTGGCCACGATGCAAGATGAATACTTTCTAAGTTTTCTTGCTTTTTGAAGAGTTTGTGATAAAGCTCTTCGGTTATATGCGGTGTTATTGGCGCGTAAAGTCTGATTAAATTCCATAGGGTATGGTTAAGCGTGTAAATTGCTGATTCTCTCATCCATTTTCTCTTTGGCTTATTTAGGCGATGTTTAATCATCTCAATGTAGTCGTCACAGAATAGATGCCAGAAAAACTCTTGAAACTCTTGGACAGCCAAATTAAACCTAAAGCTTTCCATATAATTCGTAAAATCAACTATTAATCGTTGAAGCCTACTAAGCATCCATTTGTCCACAAAATAAAGGCTTTTAGGCTTCTTAGAAACCGTGGTCTTTTCCATATATCTATATGCAAATCGGCTTGCATTCCACATTTTCTGCAGAAAACTCCAGCAATACTCGATATCTTTCCATTTGAATGGAAAATCTGAACCCACTCTCGCCAACAGCAACGCTTGACGGAGAGAATCAGCTCCAAATTTCTCAATTGCTTCCTCTGGATAAATTACGTTTCCTAAACTACTCGATATGGCCTTTCCGTCTGGCCCTAGAATCATACCGTTAACTAATACTTTTTTGAAAGGTATTTTTCCAGTTTGAAGATAACACTGCGTAATAGTGTAGAACGCCCATGTCCTCACTATTTCAGAACCCTGTTGCCTAAGGTCAACTGGATAATTCTCAAGTTTTTTCGGCCAATTGCAAATAACCAGTGGAGTTATTGAACTGTCAACCCAGCAGTCGCAAACTTCACTTGCTCCAACTAAGTTTTTGCTGCCACATTTTGGACATATTTCAAATGGTGGCTTATCTCTTAACGGGTTTACTGGAAGCTGTTCCTCTTTAGGCGGCAAAATAGCACCGCATTCTCTACAGTACCAGAACGGAATGGGAGTTCCAAACTTCCTTTGTCTTGAAAAAATCCAGTCCCAGCTTAAGCTTTCAACCCATTTCACAAATCTATTTCTGAAATGTTCTGGAATCCACACAATCTCGTTTGCAAGTTTTATTATGTCCCCTTTTAAGTCTAGTATACGAATGAACCATTGTTCTTTGAGCGTGAATTCTATAGGTGTTTGGCACGTGGAACGTTCTGTATGAGCCAAAACATTGTGCCATAGCTCCTCCACTTTAGATAGAAATCCTTTAGCGTCTAGTTCTCTAAGAATAGCTTTCCTCGCCTCTTCGACTGGTAAACTATCGAAGTATTTGCTGTTAACGATTCTTCCTTCCTCGTCTAATGCTTGAATAATAGATAATTTCCTTTCCAAAACCACCCTAACATCGTTTTCATCCCCGAAAGTGCATACCATAACTGCTCCTGTTCCAAACTCTGGTTTCACAAAACTATCAGTGATTATCGGCACTCTACGATTATAGATGGGAAGAACAGCTTTTTTACCAATAATGCTTCCGTATCTCTTATCTTTTGGATTAACAGCCACAGCAACACATGCATGTAAAAGTTCCGGCCTCGTGGTAGCAACTTCAATATTTTTGTTCTCCACTTCAAATTTTATGTAAGAAAGAATTCCTTTTCTTCTAATATATCCAAGTTCGGCTTGAGCCAGAGTTGTTTTACATTTTGGACACCAATAAACCGGATGTTTAGAACGATAAATTCTACCCTGCCTAAACAATCTCAAAAGTGCAAGTTGAACTCTTTTATGGTAATCTCCATCCATCGTCTTATACTGAAACGTCCAATCCGCGGAATATCCAAGCCTAACCATCGCAGAACGCATAGCCTCAATATTCCTAAAAGTCCACACTCTACATGCATGAAGAAAACTTTTCGTCTCTTTCGGGCTGATTCCAAGCCTGTTTTGGACAGCTAATTCTGTTGGCAATCCCTGCGTATCCCATCCCTGAGGAAGCAGTACGTTGTATCCACGCATTCTCTTATAACGGGCAACGACATCACTTAAAACACAACCATATGCTCTTCCAACGTGAAATCCACCAGAAGTAAATGGCGGGGGAGTATCAATTACGAAAACTGGCTGGTTTAATTTTTTCTTAAACTTGAATATTCCCATTTCAAGCCAGTATTTCTGCCATTTCGGCTCAATTTCCGAAGGTTCATAATGTTTAGGAAATTCAGACCCAACAATCCCTCATTCCCATACAGTTCACCACCAAAAATCTAGGAGTACCTAAAGTTTCGCGGAGCAAGAAATCCTTAGACCCAGCTATTCCTCCGCATTTAAACGCCTCAACCTTATAATTCAACTCGTTACAAATATTTCTTTCGTTAAACTTGTTCTAAATTTCAGATTCTCTTTCCATAAATTGTTTTATTTTCCGTAACGTTTTATCAAATTCCACTCTTATTCTTTGTTTTGATTCATACCACAAGTTTAATCCATCATTTTCTCGTCTGGGAACAAGATGTATATGGAAATGGAAAACATCTTGTTGAGCTTCTCTACCACTCGCATGAAGAATATTAACGGCATTCACTTGAAGAGCTTTCTATAAACCTTAGCAAGCTTTTTGGCGACCACTATTATTCTTTTAAGTTCTCTATCAGGTATCATGTAGATTGTTTCGTAGTGTTCCTTAGGAATAATCAACGTGTGACCTTCACTCGCTGGGTTAATATCAAGAAACGCCTTAATCAAATCATCCTCATAAACCGTCCACGAAGGTTCAATTCCCTTCACTATTCTACAAAAAACACAATCCTTCTTCATAAAAGCATCATTTGCACTCTTCACTTTTATATTATTTTATACATTCAGAGATGAAAGATGAGGAAAACATTAAGGAAAGGTCTCCTACGTCAACGAGGAGATATAAACGCATAACTGAACTCATAAAAGTAGGAACGTTATGGTCTTTTATAGCACTTCCGCAAGAAAAAGGAGCCTTAATAGCCGCGGGGGCACCCATACAAGGCACACTACAAAGAGGACAAAAGACTGAAACAAATGCTAATCAAAAACACAGAAAAAATAAAGTTTTTGGAGCCTCGGCCGGGATTTGAACCCGGGACTACCGCCTCTTTGAGCATATGTGCTTACCAAGGCGGTGCCCTAACCGGGCTAGGCCACCGAGGCATCATCAAAATATACCATTAAACTAAACTTTTAAAGTATTTCGAAATTCATGTTTGCCACATTTGTTATTTATAAAAGTACCAAGTAGCAAAATTTTGTGTGCATTTCAAAAGATTCCGGAGAAAAAGCAAACCCATATTCTAATCTTAGAGGAAACCAAATAGGCGTTACGAGAACCTTTAGCTGTAGTCTTGTCCGTTGACAATGTATTGTTAAAGATTATTAGTGAGTTCTTTTCTCAAATAATTTGGCGTATATACCTTCAAGCGGGGGTGTCCGAGTGGTCAAAGGAGGCAGGCTTAGGACCTGCTGCCGTAGGGCTGCGTGGGTTCAAATCCCACCCCCCGCACCACAGACGAACCCCCCGTAATTTGGAATGCTCATCTAAGCCTCAAGAAGCCTTATTTTGGCTTTCTAAACAGTTTTGCACCGCCAATTTCACATACAAACTCGAACCCAGCTTCAATTAACATTTTGGCTTGTTTCACAGTTCTAGCGACTTTACAGACGTATTCTGTTTCTCCTTTCTTTGGGAGACTTGAGAGCATTGCTAGAAGTTTGTTTGAAATCTTGAAGATTCTAGAGTTTCTTCCCTTCTCGGAGTTATCTTGCGGTATGCTGCATATCGTCTGCTGACTCCTGCTATGAGCTGATCGACTTCTTTCTTGGTGGGCCTCAGTATTATTCACGATCCCAAAAAGCTCCTTCAGAAATTTCTTCGCCGTCTCACCTTCAAGCCTTGCCTTAACAACATTTTCACCCATATTTCTACACAAAAACACAAGCCAATTCCAAGCGCATATCTTCTAAGTGAGAATCCTCAAATCATTTTAAAACATGAAAAAGAAAAAAAACACATTCACACATATACACATAAAATAGGGAGTTCGCGATGGGGACTTAGTAAGGTATTTAAATTAAAGCAAGGTTAAAGTTAAACGCTTAAGAGGATTTGTAGAGATGTTTACACAGCTACATGTTGAAAACTTTCTAAGTCTCAAAAATGTTGATGTAGAACTAGGAAAAGTAAACGTCTTTATAGGTCCCAACGCTAGTGGTAAGAGTAACATTGCCAAAGCTTTCCAATTGATAGCAAAACATGCCAGAGAAGGATTTCCTATCTTAGATGGTTATAAAAACTTAAGGGAGCTATCTTTTGGCTTTAACCCAAAAGTAGACATATTTCTTTCATTAAGGATTCTCATAGGAAAAGCCAAATATGGATGGATTCTTCAATTAACAAATGAACATTACATTGAAAAAATAATCTTATCCAATGAAATAATTTTAGAACATGAAGGCAGTAGAAATGTTGTAAGAACTAAAGATCGTAAGATTCATGGTTTATTGCGTGTTTCTAGGAAGCTAGGTTATTTTAGCAGAGGCATCTGGCCCAGTGTTTTAACAGCTTTACCCTCAGATATAGACGCGAATATTCATCATTTAGCCTCTAATCTAAGAAATATCTCCGTTCATTCATTCACTCCAGACAGACTTAGATCTAAAAATTCGGTAGATGAAAGCCCATCGCTTAAATATCACGGCGATAATTTAGCTCGTCACTTACTTTACCTGTATACTGAAAAAAGAAAGGATTTCTGGCGCATTGAGGAAACCTTGCGTAGCATGATACCAGAAATTGAGGAGATTATACCACACATAGAAGGAACCAGCGTTGAAATATGGATTAAAGTTAAAGACTTGAACGAACCTTTGAAGCCCTATAACATTTCCGATGGAACTTTACGGCTTCTCGCCGTGATTACTGCTCTCTACGGCGGCTTTAGCCTTGTAGTTTTAGAAGAACCAGAAAATTGTATACATCCATACTTACTTGAAACACTAATGCAATTAGCTAGAGACTCTCCTCCCCAAGTCATTATAACGACACACTCACCATACCTGCTGGACCATGTCAAACCAGAAGAAGTTTACGTCGTAGAAAAGATGGATCTAGAAACCAAAGTTAAAAAACTCTCCAAGTCAGACGACATGGCAGCCGTTAGGAAATTCCTTGAGGAAGGTGGCACGTTAGGTGAAGCGTGGCATTCCGGACTCATTGGTGGAACGTTTTGACAACCAGTTAATAATCGTTGAAGGCCCAAGTGACAAAGGCTTTATTGAAGGCATAACCGAAAAAGTTGGAATTAAATGCAAAGTCAAACTTATGAGAGGAAACAGACCGGAAAAAGCAGCCCGGATCGCAAAATCCTATTTTAGAAACATAGGCAAGGCGATAATTCTAAAAGACCTCCATAGAGCCAGCAGAGACGTAACCTCACTAATAAACAGATTTAAAAACGTAATCATTCAACTTAAAAATGAAGGGATAGAATCACAGTTAATCATAGTCAAAAGAAGCATTGAATCATGGATTCTAGCAGGCTTATGCGTAAGAAACGCCGAAGAAATTCCTGACCCTGAAGAAAAACTTAAAGAACTAATGCAGAGGAAAGGTAAACGCTATATTAAAAGCGTTGAAACGTTAAGGAAACTAGCTAAAGAAACGGATGTCGGAAAAGCCATAGAAAAATCCGAGTCATTCAAAAAGTTTATTGAAGCTCTCTCAACGTGACATGAAACATCGAATAACCTATCTCTTTTCAGTTTGAGCTTCTTTATCTCTCCGAGTATCAACCTGCTGACAAGTTTCTTGCTTGTATAATATTCCGGCCGTCTACATTGATAATTACTGCTTTACCGCTAGGAGAAAGCTCCATAATACTGTTGTTTTTATGGCAATCCTTTTATGCATAGCTTACTCACTCTGACTTTCTCTTTAAGTCTTCTGTGAATTATTATTGGTATTTTCTCATTTTATTTTAAAATTTTACTAATGATTAATAATTTATAATTCTCAAGAAAAGTTTAAGGAGAAATTGTCTTAAAGCTGAGTTAGGGTATAGTTTAAGAGGTGTGAATTTGGGAATTGAAAGGATTGAAGTTTATAGCGTTTCACTTCAATATTATGAACCGTTTACTATAGCGCTTGGAACTAGCACAACCAGCAATAACGTTGTTGTTAAGGTAGTTACAGACTTTAAAATTGTGGGATGGGGTGAGGCTTCACCATCCTTTAGAATAACAAATG
This sequence comes from Candidatus Bathyarchaeota archaeon, assembly GCA_029934005.1. GTDB lineage: Archaea > Thermoproteota > Bathyarchaeia > Bathyarchaeales > WUQV01 > JAOZNA01. Next base: position 6,198 of record JAOZNA010000038.1, on the reverse strand, counting down.
AAACGCAAGAAACCGTTTTAGCTGCTTTTGAAAAAATCTGTCCAAAACTTATTGGAACATGCCCTTTTTGTGTGGAGCAAACCATTGAGTTAATGGATAAACTTGTTGATGGAAATACAAGTGCAAAAGCAGCAATTGATACGGCTTTACATGACATAATCGGGAAAAAATGCAAGAAACCGCTTTACATGCTTATGGGAGGCTATAGAACTGAGGTTTTAACCGACATAACAATAGGCATAAAACCCCCTAAAGAAATGGCTAAAGCTGCTTTAAAAGCCGTGAAAAAGGGTTTTAAAGCTTTAAAATTGAAGGTTGGAGTAAACCCAAAAGAAGATGTGCAGAGAATAAAAAGTGTAAGAGAAGCTGTAGGAGCTGAGGTAAAGATAAGGATTGATGCAAATCAAGGATGGAAACCAAAGGAGGCAATTGAGGTGATAAATAAGATTGAAGGTTTAGACATAGAATTTGTTGAACAGCCCGTTAAGGCAGATGACATAAAAGGCTTAGCCTATGTGAAAAAGGAAAGCCCAATTCCCATAATGGCGGATGAAAGCGTTCATTCTCCAGCAGACGCCATAAAAATAATCCAAGCTGAAGCAGCAGACCTAATTAATGTTAAATTAATGAAAAGCGGCGGAATTTCTAAAGCAAAGAAGATAGTTGCCATAGCCGAAGCAGCAAAAATCCCGTGCATGGTTGGATGTATGGGCGAATCAAGGCTTGGAATATCCGCCGCAACCCATTTAGCAGCAGCATTAAAAAACATCGAATACGCCGACCTAGACTCCGACCTTATGCTACGCACAAAACTAGTTAAAAGAGGTGGAGTCGGACTTAAGAATTCAAAAAGGATGATTCCAGAAAAAATAGGGCTTGGAATCTCAACTTTCCGCCAAGAAGTTTTGGGAAGCCCCATTAGAATTTACAAATAAGATTGTTATTCCTCCTTACTTTTCGGTTCTTCCATGAACAGCGCCTTAACGTCAATATGAAGTATCGTGGTTACTCCTAAAGCGGAAAAGAAAAGACAAATTGAATATGGTTAAACTTCAGATTTAGGACAAAATTGTGTAACTAATCCTTTTTCTTGAGTTCTATTCTTCTTTTTCCTCTTACCATTCCAGACACGAAAATTATTCCTGCAATTTCCAATTTTAGTAGTATACGATTTAAATCTCTGAATCCTACGCCTTCGCCTGCCACTTCTTTTAACATTTCAAGTAGTTCTTGGTCGGTTGTTGTTCCGCCTTTCTTCTGAAGTAGTTCTACAACAAGTGTTGTAAGTGGATGTGGACGCCAAACATTCTTGATTCCCAAGCAACTCACCATTTTTTAAATTATGCAACAAGAGGAGCTGGTTTTTGTACACGTCTTATCTGCCTAACAAAGTTCCTATACCAGTTTTCAATCTCTGGAATTATGCTTGGACCGATCTTCTCCATAGCCTTATCAAAATCTTCTTTGGTAACCTCTTTTGAATTAATATCTCTCCTAAGAGCATTTAATGCAGCTTCCCGGCAAAGCGCCTCAATGTCCGCTCCACTGTAACCTTTAGTCGACTTCGCTAATTCTTCCAAATTGACGTTTTTGGCTAAAGGCATTTCTCTAGTATAAATCTTGAATATTTCAAGCCTTGCCTTCTCATCTGGAGGAGGAACATAAATTAACCTATCAAATCTTCCAGGTCTAAGCACTGCTGGATCAATTATATCGGGGCGGTTAGTTGCACCAATAACTACGACATCTTCTAACCTCATGATTCCATCCATTTCCGTTAAAAGTTGACTTATCACACGTTCAGTCACGCCTGAATCGCCAATTCCCATTCCTCTTCTTGGCACCAGAGCATCAAACTCGTCGAAGAAGATTATAGCTGGAGAAGCCATTCTCGCTTTCCTAAAAACTTCACGTATCGCCTTCTCCGACTCGCCAACCCACTTTGAAAAAACTTCTGGTCCCTTAATAGTGATAAAGTTAGCTTCACTTTCCGTTGCCACCGCCCTTGCCAACAAGGTTTTTCCGCATCCAGGCGGGCCGAAAAGAAGTATTCCTTTCGGCGGTCTTATTCCAAAACGCTTAAACATTTCAGGATTCTTAATAGGCCACTCAACAGCCTCTTTCAATTCATTTTTAACATCTTCTAATCCGCCTATATCCTCCCACTTAACCGTCGGTATTTCAATGTAAACTTCACGCATTGCAGTTGGCGTTATTTCCTTGTAGGCATTTAAGAAATCTTCCATTTTGACTTCCATTTTTTCAAGAACGCTAGGCGGAATTCGTTCCTCTTCAAGATTTATTTCGGGCAGATAACGCCTTAATGCTTTCATGGCGGTTTCTCTACATAAAGCTGCTAGGTCTGCACCAGTATAGCCATGAGTCATTTCAGCAAGCTTTTTTAAGTCAACATCTTCTGCAAGCGGCATCCCACGTGTATGAATCTGTAAAATCTCATACCTAGCTTGTTTATCTGGAACACCAATTTCAATTTCCCGGTCAAACCTTCCCGGTCTTCGTAATGCGGGATCTAATGCTTCAGGACGGTTAGTTGCACCAATAACTATAACGTTTCCACGAGTTGTTAAACCATCCATTAACGCCAAAAGCTGAGCAACAACTCGACGTTCAACTTCACCAGTAACTTCCTCTCTTTTAGGAGCTATAGCGTCGATTTCATCGATAAATATTATGCTAGGTGCATTCTGCTGCGCTTGCTGGAATATTTCCCTCAACCTAGCCTCTGATTCTCCATAAAACTTGCTCATTATTTCAGGACCATTGATTGAGAAGAAGTTAGCTTCGCTCTCATTTGCCACGGCTCTTGCCAACAAGGTTTTTCCGCATCCAGGCGGGCCATGCAATAATACTCCTTTTGGAGGGTCTATTCCAAGCCTTTGGAAAAGTTCTGGATGCCTAAGTGGAAGCTCGACCATTTCACGAATTCTCTGGATTTCTTCATGTAATCCGCCTATGTCCTCATATGTTGTACGTGGAACTCCTCTTGCTTCTGGTGCTGGCTCTGTGAGAATTGTAATGTGGGTTTCGTTTGTTATTCGCACTATTCCATGAGGTCTTGTCTTCACTACCGTGAATGGAATAGCGTGTCCAAGCATCATCACGAGGGTTGTGTCTCCTTCCGTAAAGGTTCGTTCCATAAGCCTATTTTTCACAAAATTTGTGAAATCTTCATCAACGTTTAATCGCATATCAACGGGCGCAAGTGTCACGTTTATTGCATCCTTAACTTTTGCGGGTCTGATAGTCACGTACTCATTTATTGATACACCAGCATTTTTCCTTATGAAGCCGTCTATCCTAATTATCTCACGGTTTTGATCTTCAGAGTATGCTGGCCATGCAATGGCTGAGGTGCTTCGTTTTCCAATAATTTCGATTACGTCTCCAGCTGTTATGCCGAGTTTTTCCATTGTACGATGGTCTATACGGGCAATTCCTCTTCCTACATCTCGCTGTCTTGCATCTACAACTCTAAGCTGAACTTCAACTGGACTTTTTTCATCCATCGCTTTTCATCTTCTCTGAAACATTTGAAGCATATAAGCTTTACAAATTTGAAATATTCAATAGCCTAATGTGTTCTTCTAACCATTAAAGTTTGAATTTGGCTTATTTCCGAAATTCCTTCCAAGCTTTTCTCTAACTGTTCAAGCAACCCAGATTGATCTTCAGGTAGAATGATGTGTGCTATCAAAGCATTCAAACCGAAAGCAATAGGTTCAATGTTGTAACCGTAAACTTCGGCTCCCGATGGTAAACTTTCCTTAATAGTTTCTTTAAGCTTCTCAAGATCCACTTCTGCGTCGGTTGGAAAAATCTTGTATGAAACAACTATTTTAGCCATCTTCTTTCCCAGCAACTTGTTTCACTAATTTTCAATCTCCCTTATATAGGCTATGCTTTCGCAATATTTCGACGAAATCTAGATATTAAGAATGTTAATGCTCCTGCGGTTAACATAAAGCAAGCAATGTCGAATTTTTCACCTATAAAATGATCTTTTATGCTTCCCCAATTATCTGGTGGCGGAGGAATCTGTTTAGGGTCAGGGTTTGAAGGTTTTTCCCATTTTCCTCCAGCGTTTTCTGGCCATTCCAGCAATGAATAATTTGTGTGATAATCACAAACGAAAATATAGACCCCGTAATGATTTGTTTCTGGGAAAAATTTGAGATTAATTTGAAATTCGTAAATTCTGTGTTTTTCATTCTCATACGGGTCATTTTCGCCAGTGAATCCTATTTTTCCTTGGCAATTATAAATTTGGTGAGGAATCCACGCATCTTCAAGGTTTTCTCCGTGTCCTGTTCCGCGATATATTTCGGGAGGTAGGGGCACGCCATAAACGGTTCCACAAAGGCTAAAAAGGTAATCATCGGGTTCGGGAAGCTGTCCTCCATTCTCATTTGTATCAAGGCATATTCCCGCTTTATCATAAGATGACTGAGTAAAATCTGTTAAAAAATCTATTAAAACAAACAGATGTGTAGTGTTGTGTTTAATAAAGATGTAAACCGTATGGTTTTGCTCTTCTCTTTTCAATGTAATTTCTTTGGCATCGCTCCATTCATTCTGCTGTGTCCATTTCCCGTCAATGGTAGGTGTTCTGGTTGAAAATGGAATTTCTATACAACCGTTTGTAGAAAGAGCTTTTGTCGTTGTATTCATGTAGCTAATAAAGTAAAGAAAAGGAATGGTAGAAATAATTACAGTAAGTAATATTTTCTTGAATTTCAAACTCAAATTTTATGTCCTCTTAATAATTTAATTGTCATGAGAGAGATAAAATTATTATGTATAAGATTATGGTCCGATAAATCCGCATTTTGGACATTTGTATTCTCTTCCGAATTTTCGGCATTTTTGGCATCGCCAGATGATTATTTCGCCGCAGTTTGGACAATTAAATTTGACTGCTTGGGTGTTGGGTTGAATTACGCGGTGGCATGAGTTGCATTTTGGCATTTCGATGGTTGACAGAGCTTTTTCCTCCTCTTAACGAGGAATCTGTTAATTGTAATGCTCATTTATATATGCTATGTTTTTACCTTTCTAGATTTTGGTTTGAGCTTTGTATTTCTTTAAAACTTGTTTGTAGAGTTCAGCTGTTTTTTTGGCTATTACGTCCCATGTGAAGTTTTCTAGGACTCTTTTTCTACCGTTTTTTCCATAAAATTCCTTTTTAACGGGGTCTTTTATTGCGTTTATTATTCCCCATGCTATGTCGTGTGGATCATTCGGGTTTATGTGAAATCCACATTGGTTTTCACCTGAAGGGATTACTATTTCTCTCATTCCGCTTGTTCCAGTAGCTCCTACTACAACTGGTTTTTCCATGCTCATGGCTTCTAGGGTTACTATTCCGAATGGTTCGTAAAGGCTTGGGAAGACTGCTACGTCGCAGGCTGCGTAATGTGCTATGCGTTCTTCTTCTGGAATGAATTCGAAATGGAATTTCACGTTGTCTTGAAGCTTAAGTTCCGTAGCTAGTTTTTCTAGATAATCTTTCATGTCTCCTAATCCTACAATTACGAGTTTTGCATTTGGTATTTCCTTTAAAACATGGGGCATAGCCATAACAAGTTTATCTACACCTTTGACCCAAACAAGTCTGCCGATGAAAAATATCATTAGGTCTTCTTCTTTTAAGCCGTAACTTTGCCTTATTTCAGCTATTTTTTCTTTGCTTACTCTTTCTGGATTGTATTTTTCTGGGTCTACTCCATTATAGCAGACTTGAATTTTTTCTGCTGGAAATCCAAGTTCGATTAATTCTTGTTTCATGGCGTTTGAAACAGTTATTACCATGTCGGCTTCCATTCCACCTCTAAGTTCAAGAGTGTTTATTACTTCTGAACCGTTGCCTAAAGTTCGTCCTTTTTCTGTAGAGTGAACGTGAAAAATTAGGGGTATACCGAGTTCCCTTTTTATTGTAATTCCAGCAATTACTGAAAGCCAATCATGCGCAATAACTATGTCAAATTTGAACTCATCCTTTCTTACCAGCTCATTTACGAGTTTTGCGGCGCTTAGATAGTTGTAGATTAAAACTTTGGAGAAGAATTTTATTCCTCTCCCCCATTTTTTCACGTCTTCTGCGACTACATCTGGTAGAGAATCAGAAACATCTATGTGAATAGGTCTGTGGATTTCTATTCCTCGCCATATTTCCCGTGT
>JAOZNA010000037.1:9988-13983 GCA_029934005.1 Candidatus Bathyarchaeota archaeon | reverse complement strand
TAAAACGTTAATATGCTTTCAATTCCCTTTTAATGGGATTTTCCTTTGAAACGAAGCATAGAAGTGACCACAGCAAGCTAAATTAATAAAACTTTCAATTCCCTTTTAATGGGATTTTCCTTTGAAACCTTCCTCCCAATGCTTACACCAAACAAGATAAACCTTTTCTCTTTCAATTCCCTTTTAATGGGATTTTCCTTTGAAACAGTTTAGCGTGAGGAAAGCCCAATAGACTAAGAGAACCTTTCAATTCCCTTTTAATGGGATTTTCCTTTGAAACACCTCTTTGGGAGGCTCTGGGGCAACTGCGGAACAAGTCTTTCAATTCCCTTTTAATGGGATTTTCCTTTGAAACATTAAGAAGTAATGCTACAAAAAAAGCAACAAATAATACACTTTCAATTCCCTTTTAATGGGATTTTCCTTTGAAACTCAAAAGGCTATAAATTCGGCTTGGTAATAGACACAAACTTTCAATTCCCTTTTAATGGGATTTTCCTTTGAAACCGTGGTCGTTTTTGGGAGTTTGGGTTGTTTTACGTGTTCTTTATGTTCCGTTGGAAGATGGCTTTCGATTATTATGTAATTGTGTTTTGGTTTATAAGGATAATCGAAATTATGATTTTTGCTTCTATAGGTTTATATTTTGTTTTGGCTCGAATTTTATTGGATGGCTTGGGATGTATTTTCTTTCGGAGATTGAGCGTAAGTATTTGATTCATAGGCTTCTTTCTTTGGCTAGGGAGGTTGGTGTTAGTTCTGATCTTAGGGGTTGGAATTGGCATAGGGCTCCGCTTAAGCCGTATTATGATGATGTGAAGTTGCCGATGTATGCTGTCTGCTCTAAGTACTGTCCGACTGATAGGGATATCTATTTGGGATTTGTTGAGAAAGCTAGAAGAACTTTGAACTTTAAGATAGCTTTGGGTAAGATGCTCCATGGAGTTGTCAGCGACTGTTTACAAGCCTTTATTCAGCGTAAAAAGCTCAGCTTTGAAGATTGGTGTAAAAAGATTAGGTGGAATGAAATTTCGGCCAAGCCAGAAGAAGTCTTGCCCTTAGCAAGGAAGGTTTGGGAATATCTCACTAAACAATGTGAGGCGAGATATGCTGAGATTGAAGCTAGACAGCCATACGCCTCCGAACAAGATCTAATTGCCTCAACCCTTCCATTTTTAATAGAGCATAAAATTTCAGGAGAACTTTTAGGTCTAAGTGGACTCTTAAGCGTCGACTGTTATGATTACTTGCACGCAATAATGTACGATTTGAAGGTTGCTGCTGAACCTCAAGAGTGGCATAGACTAGCTCCAGTAGGCTACGCGCTTGTCTTCGAGAGCGTTCACGAAATTCCAATTGACATCTGTTGCATCGTATACTTGGATGTTGTTAACGGCCGCGTTACTGTAAAGAAGGACTTATTCTTCGCAAGCGATGAGTTAAGAAATTGGTGGATTGAAGAAAGGGATAGAAAACTTGAGATAGTTGCGGAAAGAAAAGATCCCGGAAAGCCGAATGCGGCTCAATGTCCTAAAGACTGTGTCTATTATCAAACTTGTTATGGTTAGATTATGCCGGGTGAAACATTATGACAAGAATTTTCCTGGATGATTTCGGAATTTTTCTAGGCAGAAAACGCAACAGATTCCTAGTTAAAAAGAAAGGGAAGAAAAAAGAGTTTGTGGCTGATGAGGTTGAAAGCATAATATGTACAAGCTCCGGTGTAGCGATTTCCTCTAGTGCCCTCAGCCTAGCTGCTAAGAACAATATTCAGGTTGTCTTCGCAAGGTATAGTGGATGGCCCTACGCCGTACTAATGCCAACTACATTAACTGGATCCGTTAGAGCTAGAAGAGAACAATTCTTAGCGTACAATGATGCTCGTGGCTTTGTGCTTGCAAAGGGATTTGTAAGAGGCAAACTAAAGAATCAAGCTAATCTGCTTAAGCTAATGGCTAAAAATCGAAAGGACGTAAACCCCACTGTCGCTGAAACCCTTTATAAAGCTGGAAAATCTATAGATGAAGTTGTAGAGAGAGTTTGGCGTGAAAAAGCCTTAAGTATTGGTGATGGCCGTCAGAGGCTAATGAATCTTGAGGCAGAGGCAGCCAGAATCTACTGGGATGCGATCAAGCATGTTTTACCCGCAGAGCTTAACTTTGAGGGAAGAATTACAAGAGGCGCAACTGATCCGTTCAATGTTATGTTAAATTTTGGATATCAAGCCATTCTTTTCCCTGAGGTTTGGAAAGCCATTTGTTATGCTGGGCTTGATCCGTATGCTGGCTTTCTGCACGCGGATAGACCTGGCAAGCCTTCGCTAGTGCTTGATTTAATGGAAGAATTCAGGCAGCAATTAGTCGATAGAACAATTATTGGAATGATTTCGAAGAAAATGATTAAGCCCGGGGAGATTATGGCTAGGGAGAGCGAAGCTAAGGGTAGATTGCTTAGTAAAAGGGCGACTGAAAAGCTTATTGAGGGTCTTCTGGAACGACTTGAGGCTACTGTCATGTTTGGTAGTAGGCGTGGTCCGCTGAAAAGCTTCGTTTACTCGCAGGCTAGAGCCGTTACACGATTTTTAATTGGTGATTCAGCGGAATATTCGCCTTTCATCCTTGGATGGTGAGGAGGCTAAAATGCGGTACTTAGTAATTTATGATATTACGGATGACAATTTGCGCAGTTTGGTGGCTGAAACCCTAAAGGATTATGGCCTTCACAGAATTCAATACAGTGCTTTTCTCGGAAGCTTGAAACGCAATGAACTTAATAGCCTAATTGTTGATTTACGCAAGCTTATAGGTGATGCTGTAGAAAATGTTCAGATTTATCCTTTATGTGAAACATGCTTCAGGGGGTATAAGATGATTGGTAAACCCAAAAAGTATGAGGTTGAGGAAGGAAAAAGGCCTAAAGCCGCCTATTTCTGATGTGGCTGAAAGCTTCATTTCAGTAACTGATATTAAACATTATTTTTATTGTCCGCGCATTGTGTATTTTGAGCGTGTATTGCATGCTAAGCCTGTGCTTGGAAGTCAGCAAGAGGACAGTCAAGAAAAGCATGAAGAGTATGTGAGGAAGGAGTTGAGGCGTAGAGATGCCATTTATTATTCGTCGGATTTTGTAGGTGCTACTAAAATGCTTTTTGTTCCTTTAAGCTCCGCTAGATTAGAGTTGCAGGGAGTATTAGATTTGCTGATTAAGACTAGGCAAGGCGAGTACGTTCCGGTCGACTATAAAATGATGGAGTCGGATGGAGGTAGAGTGTGGATGGATCATAAGTATCAGCTTGTTGCTTACGCTTTGCTGATAGAAGGTCAGTTTGGAGGATGCGTTAAGCGTGGCTTTATTAATTATATTCCGGAAAAGCTTGTTATCAAAGTGGATATTGTGCCTTCTATGAAGGTTCATGTTAAGCGGGTTTTGGGGCATATTAAGCGGATAATTAGGGAGGAGAAGCTTCCGCCGATAAGGGTTGCAAAGCATAAATGCACAGGAGGATGCGGATACAAACACATATGTCAGCGATTATAGACTGGCGTACACTGTACAGTTTTTGTCTTTCTTTATTACTTTTATGGGAAAAATATAGGGTCTTAAAATTATATCTTCGTTTTTTCTTAGTTTTTTCTTTGCGTAGGGATTTACTGCGTCGAATGTAGCTTTATTGGTGAAGTCTGTAAGTAGGAAGATTATTCCGTTTGTTTTATCTTTTGTAGTTGAGTGCGGCTTCGCACATTTGGGGGGTGGTTGGGCTACTTTAGCTATGTGGGTGCATGTGCAGATTGAGTCCGATGTGCCTAGGAATTGGATGTTTCTGAGAGCCTCTATGATTGCTTCAGAAGAGCCTTCAGGAACGTTCAGATATATTTTTAGTGGTCCGTTATAGATTGCATATTCTCTTATTCCAAATGTAGGTTCAAAAGCTTGTTCTTGTCTTTTCTTTTTCAATCTTTTTAGGAAAACTTTGAAAATTGATATTTTTTCTGGTA
>JAOZNA010000037.1:0-9888 GCA_029934005.1 Candidatus Bathyarchaeota archaeon | reverse complement strand
CGTCTAGTTTTTCTAAGGCGTTAGGTAATGAATCAAACTCTTGAATGTTTTCTGGTTTGATTATTTTTTCGAGTTGTTCTTTATAGTCGTCTCTAAGAGGGCTTACTAGCGGAACTGGCATGGCATTTGTTGTTTTTATTATTAGTCCATCAATTTCGCCTGTATGTGGTAGCCTTGTCGTTGTCATGGCGCCCTCAAGTCGACTTAGCATGGCTTTGTAGGAATCTATTACTAGGTCATACCGTCTTTTACGTTCCTTATCGTCTAATATATAGCTGTAATTTATCTCGTTAAGCCCTATTCTCCACGGTTGGAAAATTGATACGAATGCATATATTCCTGAGCGAGTAGGTCTGTTGTATATCATTTGTTCGGTTTTAGCTTCTTTTTCCCTTTCTTTTTCTCCAGGCGCTACTCGCGCGTGAACATGGATATCCCTGTAGAATTGTTCGGGTATGGCAATCGCCCATCCGAACTCCACTGTAGATTTACGGCTTAGAGTTGGTTTTTCTACTAAGAATCCATGGATGTCGCATATTGCACATTTTAATGCTTCGTTTAATGCTTCCTCTACCTCGTTAATTTTTGTCACATTAGGATTTTTGTTTGCTTTTTCTGGTCTTAGTGTTTGGCATGCTTGACATAAGGTTATATTTCGTTCTTTTGCTAATTGCCAGAAAGCCTCTGTGTGCATATGCTTTAGCATTTCCCCACTAATTCCATCTGTTTTTCTCCCATCGGCCAGAACTATTGTTCGCGGTTCAGTTACATTGCCTACTGTTCCCTCGTTATTTAGAGAATGGGCATCTATTCTTATTCTTCCAACTATACCTATCTCATATATTCTCTCACTCAAATTTACTCCTCCTTATGGGGTCGAACTAAAGCATGAGATATAATTGCGGCGCAAACATTTTTAACTCCATGTTCATTAGCAAGTTTTACCAATTCATCAAGGTCTTTTTCGTTTGGTCTGAATGCTGTTTTTCCTGGGTTCTCGCGTTCGTATCTTCTTGCGTAGGCATCATATCGTCGTAAAAACTTTTTTAAAGCGTCTATAAATTGAGCCATATTTTCGGCATATTCAAATTCAATTAGCGATGCATAATCTTCTCCGCCACCATATTCCCTTTTTCCTATGGCGAACCTTAATGCGGTTCCGAAGCTTTCTACTGCCGGGTTGGAGAAAAGTTCATGTAGTTCCGACATTCTTTATGATCTCCTCCAACAGAGATTTATCCCATAAAGGCAACTTTTCGTTTATATAGCCACGAATATATAAGCTCTCCCATCTCCTAAAGTTTTCAAAGCTCGGCCTAATCAAAAACTCCGCAGTCGCCAAAGCGACATCTTGACGTATTCCTTTTACTTGTCTTGAAATAGGAAATAGACGATTTAATTTTTCTAGTGTTTCCAACCCCTGAGGACTTTTTGCAAGTTTTTCAAGAAAATCCAGACTGTATTTTCCCCCTCCACCTGGTTTCGGCTGTTGCCCGGTTTTTTGCATCACGTTAAATATTACTGAATCGTATTTCACTAAGGGTGCTTTTCCTCTCTTCGCTATTTGTATGGCCAGTTTAATTGAATAATGTGCTAATGTAGTAGTAGCTGATATTCTGCATACTCCTTCCTTTTCTAGTTCATCATAAATTTCCCTATGCTCTAAAAGGTATATGTCAAGCGGGTTAGGAATTAAAATTGTCATAAAATTTGTACTTTCTCTCCATGAAACAAAATGTATTGCACCTAAAACGGCAATGGCCCAAGAGTATTTGTCGACCTGTAGTTGGCTTCCTTCGTGATACGTTGTGCCTCTTTTTTCTTCACGGAAACCTTTAGCCGCGGATACATCGAGTGTTTGATATAAAGTTCTTCCTTCTTTTACTCTTTTGCCAATTTCTGGAATGAAATCCGCCCGTTTATGTGCTTCTAAGATTTTTTCGAAATTTTGAGAAATTATTTCTTCTAAGTCGTCCTTAGGATGCCTCTTTTTAGCATCCTTTCTTACTTTGAATGTTCTGAAAATTTGTCTCCATTTAATTTCATCTCCTGTAAATAATTCTTCGTCGGGTTCTTTGGGTAGCTCCCCCTCAACTTCTAATATATATGCATATCCCATATCTCTTATTGTGACTTCTGGTTCCTCGTAACGAATACCACTTATCATAATCCCTAATCCGTAGGCTCTGATTGCATCAAAAAGTTCCAATCCAGTTTTATTTACGTAGAATTGTTCTTTTACATTAAAATCTGACATAGTCTTCATTGTTAATTCTCCTCAAGAGATGCTCTATCGCTTAAACGAATGAACCTGGAAACAATAGTATAAACAGTATAACATTTAGTTTTTTCGATACTTATCATTCTAGCAGGAAGTTGCGTTTTACTCTCATTTTTTTCCTTAATATCGTTTAGGCTAATGGAAACCCCGTATTTTTCCTCTAAACGCTTCAGGATAACTCCGACATCTTCCAAGTATTGTAGCCGATATTTTGTTACGTCAATTGCCCTTGTGTGGTGATGATGTGCAATAGCCAAGGCCATGCTACAGCCTAACCTTTTGTTCTGTACAAGTTCAATTAATGCATCCAAAAGAGCGAATCCAGAAATTGTAGCATGTGGGGGTAGAAGTCTTCCGCGTAACATTGGAGCATGAGCCAGTGGAGTATCAGTGGCGCCTATTGACTTTTGCCACTCTTCATTAAGCTTTCCGAGGTCATGTAAAGCGACACAAAGAGCGACTAATCCTTGCGCTGTTTTCGAGGAGTTAAGTGGTAATATGCGAGTAAAAAGGGCTAATGCGCTTTTTTCTCGATTGACTAATTCTTCAAATTTAGTTAAGCATTTCTCAGCGTGTTCTAACCAAGATTCTTTCAAGTACCTCCTTTCTTTGACTTTACATTCATCAGTACGCGGAGATGGCTTAAGCGATTCTCCTCTATCTCCAAAAATTAGTCCAACGTTAGGAGAGTAATTGATGAACTCTGGACTGACGACATAATACTCATGCGGCCAAACTGTGCCATTCCGTTCAGCTTTAAATGCAAAATCTCCCCTTTCATCATCGAAAAATTTTATTCGCCAATATTTGGCGTTGAGTTTGGAAAGTTGGCTTTTTAAGACGTTAACATTAACGCTTATCCATGGCATTCCTAAAATTTCATAAATATTTAATAACTCTGGATTTTCGTGAATTGTTACATTTGCATTCAAAACTTGCCGTATATTTTCCTCTATTTGCCGTTTATCACCCTTAAACGCAGCGTCCCCAAGATTCTTGAGGATTGCCAGCCTACGCCTTTCATCCTTCATTATCTTTTTGAATCTATCGTTTAGTAGCGCATTCACAAACTCTAATTCCTCTTTCCATCCCAAAATTTTCCCATCAAGATTCTTTGCAACGTATTGCTTAGTCTTTTCAAGTAACTTTTCCTCTTTATCCCTATTATAAGGCGCTGGCGATTTAACGTCATATATGTAAACTTGGCCTTCTCCGCCTCTCCGTGCGCACCGTCCAATTCTCTGAACCAACGAATCTGGAGGCGCAATCTCCGTAAGCATAACATCACAAGAAACATCAAGACCAACCTCACAAACTTGAGTCGTTACCAAACAGCCACATCTCCCATTCTTAAAAATAGCTTTCATTTTACTCTCAATTTCACTCCTATCCTCTGGAAGAAAACGGGAATGAAGAATGAAGGCAGGTATTCCCTTCTTACTTAATTTACCAGCAACTTTTCGATAAATTTCCTGAGCCTTGAAAATAGTATTACAAACAACCATAACCCTAACGTTATTCGAGACCGCATTCAAAACATCCTTTTCACTTAGAAATCTAGGAACCCAGTGAATATGCACCCTACGATTTTTCCTAGAAGGTACATACTCATCCCTACCTTCAACAACTTTAACACCCCTACTTTCAAACCACTCAATAAAGGAATCTGGCAAAGTCGCAGACATTACCACAAAGGGAAGCCCAAGCCTCTCATGCCCCTGCTCAATCAAAGCAAGCATACTCTGTAAACCCAAACGATGATCGTAAGTATGCACTTCATCAAAACAGAGAAAAGCAGTAGTAACCGCTCCAGCAGGAATATTACCCAAATAGGCGGGTAGACTAAGTGGAGTGCAACAATACGCACCTATAGTCTGATCAATAGTAGCCACGATAACATCTTCCCTAAAGAATGGATCTTTAGGATTCGCGCCATGCTGGCATGAAACAGAAAGAGAAGCGTTTAATCTTCTTGTCTCCCTTCTAAGTCTATCAGTAATATCCTCAACTAGAGCTCGTGTAGGCAAGGAATAAATCAGTCTATTTGGAAACTCGCTCTTCTCAGCCAACAGAAATGGAACAAAACATGCCTCAGTCTTTCCTGAACCACAAGGCGCCCTAATGACGACGGATTTTCCTTCTAAAATTTTTTCTGCAGCAGCCAACTGATGCTTGTAGGGATTACTACCGCACACACGAATAAAAACCTCTTCTAATTTAAACTCAACATCACCTTTCATCATTCTCACTCCCATCTTGTGGTTTTGTTTTGTGTTTTGTTACTCCGAATCCTCCCGTCCGGTTCCCGCCAACATTCGAGTATTCAGCAAACCTTGCCAAAACCTGCGTAACCCTATTCCACCCACTATCCAAATCGCCAAACTCATAGGTTGCCCAACCAACAAATCCACTAGCCTTCTTCTTACCCATAAAAACCAAACAAGTCCTTAGCTTATGCTGAGAAACTCCGACATTCCTTAAAAGCCAATCTTTATACTCCAAAAACTCCTCCTTGCTAAAACGCCTAAAATTGGAAAATAAATTCCACAAACGCATCAAACCAGAAAAAATCCTAACATGATCAGGAAACAAATAATGATAATTAGTTCCCAAAGTCGACAAATAGGTAGGTGTCCTGAAATAAAGCCTAAAAGCCTCAACTGGCTCCTTAACACTTTTCCATAAGTCCTCATAACCCTTATTCTTTACAGATAAAGAAGCAACATTGAAAACCGCATCATAAATTAAAACACTTTCATGGCTATAGAAATATTTCAAAAACTTATTGGCTAAATCCTCCCGTAAAAACCTAAACCAAACCCTAACAGGAAAACTAGCATCAACCACATAACCACGCTCAGTTTTCTTCGCACTTTTAAATCGTAAAGGCGTAACAGAATAAGGCTTCGGCACATCAGCCCTATGCAAATCACCCGCCAAACAAGGATCAACCCCACGCAAAATATGAAGAAGCAAACCACGCGAAACATAACCAGAAAAAGAAGGCAAAACCACACTTTTCTCCGCATACATCTCCAAACAAACCTCAACAGGCATACAAACCTCCACCAACACATTTTATCTCTAAAAACGAGACATATTTGAATTTAATCCTAAAACACTAAAGCCACAACTTTAAAGAACTACAACATACATTTCGTTTAAACACCACTAACCGAACAAAGTTTGGGCAAACCCAAGACTACCAACGCTAATTTTCATAACCGCAGGCTTAATCACAGCATTAGTTTTGGAGATTTCGTCTAGATGCTTGTAAGCTTTCTATTTAGAAAATAGAAAGTTTTCTAGAGCAAATGATAACAAAGATGGGATAAAAGCTAAAGGAATATAACTCCATGCCAAATCACGTTCTGGATTAAGAATCATCACAAGAACAAGCACGGGAATTATAAGCCAGAAAAGGCTTACACCGAGACTTGCCTTTTTAAGGGGATAAATTTCCATAAACAATTTTCTCAGAATCCAAGATGAACCAATAAAACCCAGAGCAAAAAAGAAAACACCCATAAAAAGGGAAAGCTGCCTCGTCAAAACGCCTAAACCAATCAGTTCTTCAACATCTCCAAAAGGCGCCAACCCTCCAATTATAAGGTATCCAGTAGAATTTACAAGAGCCCAAAAGGCAAGCCAAAAGATTGCAAGAGCCCAATGCCACGAAACTTTCTTTCTTAAAAACAAAAATGCTTGAGCAGCAAATGATGCAAACAAGCATACAAGTATCCCACCAAAATAAATCCATGTCAACTGCGCTGGGCTAACATCACCCATAAAGCTCCACGATATACGCGAAAGCTCGTAAGGCCACAACAAACTGATATGCACGCCAGTTATTTTTCCTCCAAAAATTAGCACAAAAAAGCCGTGTCCACAAACTTCGTGCAAGAAATCTGAAAGGATTTTTAGAATAAAACCCAATGTGGTGAATGAAGTAAAGAATTTTAGCTTGTTTGGCAATTTTGTTCAACCATTTTATTTCCGTTTTGAGTATAGAACTGCAGCAATTATCATTAGAAGCGAAGCGACGCCAACTAGTGGCAGGGCAAATTCTCTATAGGGATAATTTATGATGGGAAGCATGTTTTGGCTTGAAGCTTCATAAGAGTAACAAAATGCACTAACAAGGTATAGGACGATCGCAGAGAGCAGCAAGGAAAGCTCAACTTTAAATTTCAAACATTCTCCCCTTTAAACACAAACTTTTAGCTTTTGAAACTACACGTTACTAGTTTAGACCTGCTAAAATACTTTATGAAAAAATGTTATCTACACATCGGAAACGCCATAAACACTGCGTCAGCCCTCACATCGTTAGGCGTAAAAGTTTCCTCCTCTGATCTAGAATTTTTTACTTTTATTTTGGAAAAAATCAAAAACTGTTTTCCTAGGCTTCTTTTCCAAAATAAAACCGGAAAAATTCCTTTTTTAGAGCCCTATTTTTCAAAAATTCGGTTAGAATAATTGGCGAAAAAGAGGGTTAAGAAGTTCTCCTTTGAATTGCAAGCCTGTAAATATCCATTCTAGAAAGCTTATATCGGAGTTTATTTTATGATACCATTTCAGTTTATTTAACTGTGTAATGTCTTTCGCGCAGCTTGAACAGTATTTGGGATTCTTCTCCCTTTTTTCTCGCTGTAAAACCGCTCTGCATCGTGGGCATTTGCCGACCTCGAACTTCGGCTGCTCCGGCCCATGCTCCTTCTCAAATTCTTGAATATCTTTGGGTAGGGTGTAAGCTCGTTGATGGGTTTGGGGCTGATCGTCAACAGGTAGCTCGGCGAGTTCCCTTGCGTGAGAAGTTTTTATAACGCGTGTTATGAACGCCTCCTTTGTTTGGGGAGAAAGCCTCTCAGCTAGGCGTAGTCGATAGCTGACCCATGCTTGGGTTTTCTTGAACTTCTCGGTTACCTGTGTTTGGGTGTAGCCAAACTTGTCCATCACTGATGTTGATTGTCAACGGTTTTTTGGTGTTGACCGTGCTGGCTGGCCTTCCGCTCAACACTTCGTCTCCCTCCCTGAAAACCGTGAATCTAAATCTTTACGCAACAGCTTGATCAGCGTGTAGAGGAAGGCCTCTACTGCTCTCTGCCCCTGAGCTACGGTCACGGATCCCTGCTCTATCACCTCAAGCCGCTTCATGAGGTTGGATATGCCGAGGTTACGCTGCAAATAGCATGAAGAGAAACAACGGAAAGTCCGACATGAAATGGCAGGCAATGTTGGCGACGAGGTTTTTACGCCACAGGTATAGTCCGGAGAGAAGAACCCCAACTATTGAGGTTTCGACCATAAGTGCTACTCCGCCCCACCAGTGCATTAGCCCGAAGGTTGCAGATGCTATAATTACCGCAAGCCAAACGTTGAGATGCTGACGCAGGAATGTGACAGCATAACCGCGCCAGATGATCTCTTCGATGGGCGCGAAAGCAGTGACTAAAGCAAAACCAAAGAGAAGAGAAGCCCACAAAGGTCTCGGCTCTCGGGATAGGGCATAAGGTAAGAAACTTTCCATGATAGCAATCAGTATACCGGACAACATAAACAGCGCCACACCCAAACCTAAGCCGAGCAAAACTTCTCGCGGCCATTTGTCCATTACAAGACCGATATCCGATAGATGCTTTCCCGCTCGGCGCAGAAACCATAGTACTATGCCGAAGAAAATATACTCAACCACCATACCTGCAAGAAAGGCGTAATTGGAGAAAGTTTCGAAACTAACCCCACTAATCACAAATATAAACACATAGAGTGCGGGGGCGCCTAAAAGAATGAGGAATATCTGCCAGAGCGGAAATTTCTTTGTTGGGCTATTCACGTTCAGTCCTCCAGATACAGGAAGAATTCCGTCAACAGGTGTATCCAAATTGTGTCTATTTATAATTATCCCTTCATACATAAAGAAAACAAGAATTATGACGCCCTCTAACATGGCTGAAACTTTGGATCTCCAGTGCTAAGTCTTTTCACCAACAACCCTGCATGTACATGTGTTATGGAAATTCGAGAGCCTAGGAAGAGAAAATAGGCAATCCGATAATTTAAACCAATAATTTGAACGTAAACCGGGCTGCTAAAGATATCTTAACCACCTGCTTGTTTCTTTTATTGCCTCTTGACGAGACATGAATTTTGAAGTTTTATATTTTCAACTATTTGGTGAGGCATTAGTAACTACTTCAAATTTGAAGTGATTGAAGGATTTTTACTGATATTTTTGTGCTGAAATTTCAGCCCCCCACCCACAGTGGAGATATCACCGCAAAATCCCATTTTCTTTTTGGACTCATTTTGGTTTTTTGTTTGTTGTTTTGAGTCTGAAACTGCTTTTCTGTTTCGAAAATCGGGAATAGTTCGTCGGTAATGATGATGTCGCTTCTGCCTCGTTCCTTTCCGCTAAGTTCATATATAGACGCAAGAAACTGAAGTTTCGGTCTATCTGTTTAAGATCTTGATATTTATTCAAAGGAATGAAGATGAATACTTACATTTTCTAAGTATTTCTCTGCTCTGTTTGATTTGCGACTTTATGAATGTCTTAAGAGGAAGGCGAGTTGCATTTTTAATGTAACTTTGCCAAGCAGAGGCGGTTTGAAGATAGAAATCGAGAAAACCGAATCTTTCGATATTTCTCTGAATTTCCTCTTCTGTCATTGCCGGGATGTCTATCCTACTACACACCTCTTTTTCGATCAACCTAGCAAAGGTCTCATTTACAATCGTTTCTTCATCAGTGTTAAGTTTGAGTTCGTAGCGTAATTGCTCAATTATTCTATCTAAATGTCTATGGATAATTTCGTGAACAATTATCCTAAAAATAAAACGATAATGCTCAGGTTCGCATGCGCATATTAAAAGTAGATTTTTATCTATCATGTTAAGCTCAGCGATACTGGTTACACCTTCACCTCCCTTTCTTGCATAAAAAGCATCAACTAAGAAGATTCGCAAATCGTCTAAGACGCTTTTCTCTTTCGTTATTTCTTCAATTGCAAGTTGTAGTTTCTCTTCTATAGGCGGCCATTCGCTATCCAAAAGTTGTTTCAGTGCCATAAGATCGCTTTTGCGCCCCCTCCAATACGCCAAATATTCTTTAGCTTCCACGTTCAATAATTTGAGTAAATGTGAATTCAAACTTTCTTTCAAACATTCCATATCTATTTGAGGATAATCTGAAACAACCTTTAGCAAAAGCTCAAGGCAGTAAACAGGAAGTTCTTTTCTGAAGAAGTTATACGACTCTTCACTGAAGAGAGTATAATTTTCTTGCTTGTAATATCTATTCTTGAGATATGGATGAAGATCCGTGCAAATCATAAAATGGCAAAAAAGATTTAGTTTCATATTCACCATGAAACGCACAGGACTCATTAATTTCACTCAGCTTTATTCGGTTTAAACTGATGGAGAAAAAGAAAATTTAAACTGTTACCTATATATAGACTTAAATTTATATTGTTTTATTCGCTGGTTTTTGAGGAGGTTGAATCTGATTTGACTGAATTAGCTGCTCCATGTGGGATTTCTTGCACCGCCTGTAAACTTTATATTACAAAGAAATGCAAAGGATGCAGAACAAAAAGAAATCC
>JAOZNA010000002.1:35593-40155 GCA_029934005.1 Candidatus Bathyarchaeota archaeon | reverse complement strand
GTATAGCTGAGGTTAACATAATTCCTTAATAATGGATTTTACCTTTACTACTACGCATCAGAGGAAAAACTTAACCATGCTAATAAAGGAAGTCATACTCGAAAACTTCATGAGCTACGAATATGCTAGAATACCGTTTAAACCAGGTGTTAATGTTATTTGTGGTCCTAATGGTGCTGGAAAATCTTCCATTCTGCTTGGTATTTCTGTTGCTTTGGGGCAGTCTTATACTGAGAGGTCTAAAAAGTTAAGTGACCTTATTAGGTGGGGGCAGAATCAGGCTAGGATTACGCTTGTGTTGGATAATTCTAAGAGGGGTGGTAAGCGTCCTGTCCGCCGTTTTAACAAAGATGAGATTTTTTTGACTCGTGTTTTAAGAAAGGATGGGAAATACTGGTTTGAACTTGAGAACAGAGCTGCGAGTAAAGCTGAAGTTAGGCGTTTACTTGGAAAGTTAGGTGTGGACCCCGATAACATGTTGGTGATTATGCATCAGAATATGGTTGAGCAGTTTGCTATGCTTTCCCCTCAGGAAAAGCTTAGGATGGTTGAAGCTGCTGTTGGGTTGGAGCCATACCGAAGAAACGTGGTTGAGGCTCGTAAAAAGCTTAGCAGAATTCTAAGTCAGGAAGAGTCTTTAAACAAGCTTTTGGAATCAGCTGAGCAAACGTTGAATTATTGGAGAGAACAGTATGACCGTTATCAAGAAAAGAAGCAGCTTCAAATGAGAAGGAACTTTCTGGAAAGAGAATTAGCTTGGGCTAAAGTTGTTAAGAGAGAAGAAGTAGTTGAGGATTTAAAGAGGCAGCTTCGTGAAGTCAAGATGGAACTTAACCAGATTAGAAACCAGCTGGAAAAAACATCTGAGGAAATCACAAATGTAGAGTCCGCTCTTAGAAGCTTGAAGGATGAATGGAAAAAGTCGGTTGAAGAAAGGCTTAAGCTTGAAAGAGAGTTTGCAAAACACGAGTTAAACATTCAATTTGCTAATCAAACAATGAGTGAATTGCGTTCCTTAATTGAATTAAGCCAACAACAAATTAGGGCTTGTCTGAAACAAATTGAACAATTTGAATCATCGTTCCAATCTGAACTACCAAAAACGAACAGTAAAATCGTTAGTTGGATAGGGGAAATAGAGAAGGTTCATAGAAACCTTGAGGAGATGTGGAAGCAACAACTATCTCTTAAAAGTGAAAGTTATCGTAAGGTGGCAGAAAATTCAAGCATGGAGTTTGAAAAACTTAAAAAGAGAATTGCTGAGGTTCAAACAGCAATCGACAGTTTGTATAAGCAGATTGAAAATGAAAACCAAAAAATTGTTGATTTAAAGATTGAATCTGCCATTCTTAATTATAAAGAGGAAGATTTATCCAGAAAACTTAAGGAGCTGGAGAAAAGTTTACGTTCTGCTGAGGCTGAGTTAAGGGAAGCCTTAAGGAACGCGGAAAGTTTTGCTCCAAGAATTGTTCCGACAAAGAGCATTGGTGAAATACTTGATGAAATAAGGGTTACGGATGGTCATTTAGCTGCATTGGCTGATGTTTCAGAAGATATTGAAAGAATGTATGAACGTTATTCAAAGCTTTACCTTGAACTGAAGGAAAAGGCTAAGTTGGTGGCTGAAAATAGGGAAAAAGCTTTAGAAGAAGTTAAAACTAGGATGGAAGCTTGGAGAACTGTGATAAGTAAGCTTTTGGACAGAGTTAACGTTCAATTCCAAACCATTTTATCGCAGTTGCAAGCAGTAGGCGAAGTTAGGTTTGTGAATGAAAACGATATTGAAGCGGCTGGAATAGAAATATTCGTTGGTTTTAAAGGAGCAAACCTTGTTCCTTTAGATGCTTACACACAGTCTGGTGGTGAAAGAAGCACCGCAATAATGAGCTTTCTATTAGCTCTCCAACAACATGTTCGTTCACCATTCAGAGCAGTAGACGAATACGACATACACATGGACGCAAAAAACCGCGAATTAATCGCTCAAGTATTGGTTTCATCCGTTAGAAACCTAGGTGTTCAGTACGTAGTAATAACTCCGAGAACCGTGGTTTTCCCAGAAGATGTTCACATAATTACTGTTCAAAACGTGGAGGGCACATCCATAATAAGAGAGGTTGTTTAGTTGTCCAAAACTAAAACCAAAAAGCTTGGCTTAGAACAGCTTCAAAGAATAATAGACCTATGCAGTTCGGTTGAAGAGCGTGGTTTAGACCCATTTCTAGTGGATGTTGACGACATTATTAGAATTGTCAAAGAATTTTTCCCATTTTGGAAAAAACCAGAGGAACTATGCTTGGATGCTGAAGCAATAAACCGTTTAGCCTCAGTTATTAAGCTTCAAGGAGAATGGGTTAGGCATAGGTCAACATCGCTTTATACAGACCCTTTTCTGCTAGGAGAGAAAATTCAGAAATTAGATAATGAAAGTTTGGTTGAAATTTTCCTTAAAGTTTGGCGTCCCATAGTTGAGTTGGAACAGATTTCACCTCACAGTTTTCTTGAAGCAGTAAAATATTGGAGCCAACTCTTGCCTCTTGAGGAAAGGTGGCGAATGCCAGAAGTTAGCGAGTTTAAAGCTGGAGCAGTGAGTCGCTCCGATCTTATTAAAGAAAGGTTTCTTGACGAGAAGACTTTTGCTGAAAGGTTGGAAGCTTTATGGGAAGAACTGAAGAATCGTGTTGGAAAAGATGAAAAAATGTTATACTGGGATTTTATCGGAGCTGAAACCTTTGAAGAAACCATGTGGAGGGCTTACTTCACAAGCTTCTTGGTTACGTATGGATATGCATCCCTTGAAATTTATCCTTTTGAGAATAAGGTTTATATTAAGCCGAATGAGAAGCCGGTTCCACTTTCTAAGAAAAGAAATGTTATTTCAGTACCTTTCTCAATAAGTTTTGAAGAGTGGAAGAAATGGCGTCAGCAAAGAGGGGACTAAGCAAAAAAGCCTATTATTCAAGGAAGGTTAAAAGAGCTGCACACTTGCTTTTCTTTAGAAGACACCGTAAGCCCGGCGTTAAAGGGTGGGAGTTAAGGAAAAAACTTGGTGCAGACTATCCTAAGGTGCTTAAACTGTTGGATAATTATTTGGCAAGGCTTGATTTGAAGGTTAATGTAGTTTTTGAGGAGGGAGAACAAGTCCAAGAAGAACCAATCGAGAAAATGAAGCCAGAACAACTTGACAAGGCAAGGTTTTACATAACTTTAAGAGGAGACTTAACACCTACAGAAGCAAAAATGATGGGGTGGAGAATAGACGACATTGCGGGGTTAGCAATAACCATCTCCTACATAATTTCCAGAAAGGGAAAAGTTGAGCGAAAGGAAGTTGAAAAAATCCTTAAGGAAAAGCTTCCGGGCTGGAGGGCTGAAGCCAACATAGATAGATACATCCGAGCCGGCTACATTACTCAGGATGAAAAGGGCTTCTTATACTTAGATTGGAGAACAAAAGCCGAAATAAATCAAAAAACCTTGGTAGATTTGATTCTCGGGAAAGAAGCTAGTCCGCAATCTGCAGACTAGCCATATCTGATTTTTCGGTAAACAACCGCAATTAGAACAACTACCAAGACAGAAATTAATACGAAAATTGGACTGTTAAGAATATATTCCGAAGTTGGAGCTTTTCCCTCAAAAATCACAGCATCCGTATTTTCCCGTAAATAATGGTCGAGAAAGCCTTGAGGTCCAATTATGACAAATTTTGAACTTCCATCTTCAGCGTTAATAACATATCCAGATTCGGTTTTATTCCATTCAGATGGTGGTTTACCAAAGTAATCTTCTAGGTTTAATGTGAAATTTTCAGTTAACCTAAACTCGGTTTTCCTCCAGAAAGTTTCAAGAGTGTAAATTTTCCTCATTTTATCCTTATCCAGCTCAACTGTTAAAATATCCCCCCAGAAAGTATAATTCAAATAAACCGAGCTAGTGTTATCATCGAAACTAACCAAATCAACACTATATTCTAAATTTTCAAACCTAGATCTTATTGTTTTAGAAATGTTCTCTGCAATCTGGCTTCTATTTAATGAGTTATAAACGGTTGAGTTTAAATTTAAAAATTGAAACTGAACGTTAACTTTTCCATCTTCCCGTGCAAAAACGTTTACATTTACATCAGCTTTAACAAGAGATACAGTTGTCATCCACAACAGAAACATTAGGAAGACTATCTGTTTAGCCTTCATGTTCTCCACGGCACCTAAAATATGAATCAAAACCTTATAGACTTTACCTTACACGCTTACTTCCTTCAACTCTGACTGTAATAAAAAATCAAAAAAATTAAAAGGCGGATTTGATCTGGTACCCCCTCCTCTACAAAGTAGGGGTAGGGGTACCTATTCGATTGGTAGTGGTTCTTGCAAAATTCCATACGAAAGAAGCGGGTCTGCAATAGCATATTTATTATTCCTCTTTAAAATGAGGCTGGTCTTAATCAGTTTATTTAGTATGTCTGTGACCGTTGGGTTTGGTAGTGAATGATGTTCATGTGCTTCTAATGTGGCTTTTATTTGTGTCCAGCTTGCTGTTCCTACTTTTGCTAGGAAGTT
>JAOZNA010000002.1:19626-35493 GCA_029934005.1 Candidatus Bathyarchaeota archaeon | reverse complement strand
GAAAGCTCGAGCTTCGTCAGGTTCAAAATTTCGCATCTTAATTTCGGTGTAGTGCCTTCCATATAATGGAGACTCTGGATTGTCAAAACCTAAAAACTCGAAAAGAAGTCCAATTTCTGAGCCTGTCACAATTAAAGTTATGTTCTGGTTAACATCTATTAGGTGAGCGAATAGGCGTGGAATGCTTTTTTCTCCACGAATAAGCTGTATCTCATCGAAGGCTACAAGAAATTGCCTATCTTGTTTCTGAGCCCAAACATCAACCCTATCAAATAAGTCTGCCAAGTCTATACCTCGTCTGCTCCAATCTAGGCTAACTGCGTTGCCGAGGATGTTAACGCCTTTTACATGTCTGAGAGCGTCTAAAAAGCTAGAAAGCCATTTTCTGTCGATTCTGTTAAATGCAGTCTCTAATCTTCGAACAATTTCAGCACGTGAAGGATTATAGGGTAGCCCCCGCAAATCTAAGCTAATATATGGACAGTTCGATTCTGCAAGGGCCACATTCATGAAAGATGTCTTTCCTGTCCTTCTCAAACCAGTTATAACGATAAGTGAAGCGTAATCTAGAGCCTCAGAGAACAATTTAAGCTCTTCTTCCCTATCAAATAGGTCTTCCTTCCTAGTCTTCGGTCGAGGATCAAAGTACAAGTAAGGGCACCCCTACTATGTACCCGTACCCCTACTAAATAAGGCTTACCTCATCAACAAAACACTACCGCACTATCATTTACCTTTAAACTATTTTAGCAAGTCTTTAAACTCAGAATATTTTCCTCTCCTTTTTAAGTTCAATTTTTTGTAGTTTCTCGATACATTCCTTCGCCTTTTGAAGCAATTGTTTGGCAGTTCTTTCAAGCTTAGCGTATTGCCAAAGTGTGTGTACCCTATTTATGAAGGGGTCTGGTTTGTTTGAATAATGTTGGTGGCGCCGGGGGTGGGATTTGAACCCACGCGGCCCGAGTGGGCCACGGGCTGGCAAGGCTTTTCTCTGCTTTTGCTCTCCAGGCCCGCTCCCTACCTGATTTCCCACAGGCAGTCTGGAACTGCCTGTTCTAGGAGACCCCGGCGCTTCTTCAACTTACTTAATATTCTGGTTTTTCTCATTAAGGTTTTCGTGACATCAAAATGCGGTAACCGCTTTTTCTCGCTAGTACTTCTACGTTTCCAAATGTTTCTTTCATAAGTTTAGACAGCGCCTTACCGCCTATTTTTGATCTTACAACTATTTGTAGTGATCCGTTTTCTGTTAGGTGTTCTGGAGCTTCGGTTATTACTGGGTGAACAACCTTTTTACCTGCGCTTATTGGCGGATTACATAAAATTGCGTTGAATTTTCTGTTTTTAACTGGCTCGTATAGGTAGCCATGCTTTATTTCAACGTTTTTCACATAGTTTCTTTCAGCATTTTTCCTCGCAAGTTTTATGGCTAACTCGTTTATGTCAACCATTACCACGTGGAGTTTTGGATTAAAAGCTGCAACCGTTATGCCTACTGGGCCGTATCCACACCCTAAATCTAAAACTGACCCTTCTTCTGGAATTATTGCGGATTCTATAAGCAGTTTGGTTCCTAAATCAATTTTTTTAGGAGAAAAAACTCCTGAAGAGGTTAAAAATTCAAAGTATCTGCCTCTAAGATAGGTTCTTATCAGTCCATATTTTGGCTTAACAGCTGGTTTCTTAGCGAAATAATGGCTTGAAACACCCTTATTCTTTTTTCCCTTCATTTAAACACTCTTTTTCCAAGCTTTTGGATAAACTCCTCTGGGCATTAGCACCCTCTGAACCTTTGCAACAAAACCGTGGCTCATACTTAAAATTTGCTCGGTTGAAACTAAAGCCTTAGCTAAGGCAACAACTTCGCCTTTTAAAGTGAAAATAGCCACTAAATCATTCGGCTTAATATTGGTTTCCAGGGATACAACTCCCGGAGCTGCTAGATGGGCTCCGTGGCAAACTGCATCAACAGCTGAATCACGAATATATATTTTTGGAAGAAGTTCAAAAGCGGTTTCCATGGGCAAAATAAGCTCTTTCAAGTATTTTTCATCTCCAGACTCCTTCCATAACGAATAATAATATAGTACTTCATGAAGCGTCACACATTTTCTATCCTCGGTTAAGGGTCCAGCCCTTGTTCTACGTAGTTCCCGCATATGGGCTCCAACGCCTAACACTTCTCCGATATCGTAACAAAGCTTCCGGATGTAAGTTCCACCTTCGCATCCAACCCTAAAAAGAACGTTCCTATCCTCGACTTCAAGCAAGTCTAGATAATAAATTTTCTTAGTTCTAAGCCTCCTTTTAACAGAAGCCCTAACGGGTGGGCGTTGATAAATGGTGCCTTGGAACTCCTCGAAAACCTCTTTCAGCTTTTCTTCAGAAACTTCCCTATGGAGCCTCATAACGCATACGTACTCTTTCCCAGCCAACTGTAAAGCTTGAATTGTTTTTGTGGCTTCCTCTAAGGCTACTGGTAGAACTCCGGTCACTTTGGGATTTCCCCAGCCCTTTAGGCTTCTAGGGTTCCCCCGTGACCAGCCCTTCCAACCTCAACTATTTTCTTAACCCAAGCAGTAACCTCATGACTTGAAGGTCCAGGAGGCTTATCTAAGTTGATTAGTCCGAAACGCACATATTCTTTTACTGGTCTTTCCTGTGGTTTGTAGCCGTAACGCGGGTCGGTTTCAGCCTCGGCTTTCACTATGAGTTTGCGGGTTAACTGCCATGGAGCAACATGTTTCGGCATAAACTTCCTCCGTTAAATGCATTTATTAACTGGAAAATTAAAAGGGTTAGGTCAAGCCATGGCTAATGAAGGCTTTACAATTTCTTTCATTGCCTCAAGTTTTCCAGCGGCTTCCAACGCTTTCATAACTTCTTCGTCTGAAGCTCCACGTTTTATTTCAATTTTATCAGCGGTAGGTTCAATGTGATTAACGTTCACTCTTCTTCTTCTAACGCCAGTTAGCTGTTTAGGACCAGTAATCAACGCGAAGTTTTTGTCGATTACGTCTATTACAACGCATTTTCTTCCGGCTTCACGCCCAGCAATTTTTACACAGATTCTCCCAACTTCAACTGCTGGCAAGTTCCTTATCCCTCACTTGCTCCAACAAAATACCAAACTCCTATTTATATTTCATCTTCTACCTTATGCAATTGCAATTATATTAAAGCTCACTGAACCTTCTCTTTAGTTCTTGAATGTTGCACGTGGCTGGTTTCATCTTTCCTTCTGGACAATAGCCATATTCAACACAGAACGGCCCAGCATTTTCGAAAAGGGCTGGAGCAACCCTTTTGACTTGTTTAAGCATTTCGACGGCTACTTCACGTATTTCCCATTGTGAACGTTCACAACACCGTAAATTAAAGAAGTGCCTAAGCTCTCTAGCATTCATAGTTACAACAATGTTGGTTTTAGCCGCGTGCGGAAGCACAAATCTAGCATCTTCCTTAGGAATTTCCATCTCTAAGAGCTTCTGATAAGCCTCACTTG
This sequence comes from Candidatus Bathyarchaeota archaeon, assembly GCA_029934005.1. Lineage (GTDB taxonomy): Archaea > Thermoproteota > Bathyarchaeia > Bathyarchaeales > WUQV01 > JAOZNA01. The sequence goes on along the minus strand of JAOZNA010000002.1, from coordinate 31,988 downwards.
CTTTTTCAAGAGCATCTTCAAAAATTTTCCTCGTTTCTTCATTTTGTTGAATAGTCTTCGGAACTACATAATGCTCTAACGTATTGTATGCTACATAACGTTGGCTTTGCTGAGTGTAGGATGCAAGTCTGTGCCTAACAAGCTGATGGGTTAGGGCTCTTGAAACTCCTTCTAAACTGAAAGTGAAAGAGGCATGTTCAATCACAGAGTAATGTCCATAACTAATAACCCGCTTGATAATCTGTCTAGCCCTTTCTAAAGTCAACTCTTCAATTGTTTTTGATGCTCCTTCACGCCTAGAAGAAGTGAGGGCTGCAGCAGCGCATAAAATTTCTGGGTCAGGCGTGTACCTTAAAAGCTTAACCTTCATATTTTTCACCAGCACCTTCTCACTTTAAAGAGCACTACATATAAATATCTACTGAAACAGAGGGGCCAAAACATGGCAAGGAAAAAGAAGCCAATAGACTACATAAATGGCTTGATTTTAAATCCTAAAACAGAAAAATTAGGGAGAAAACTGCATGAACTTTATAAAAGATGGAAGAAAACACTACTATTGACGGATTTTATGGAATTTGTTGAAACAATAGAAAAGAATAAAGCGTTTATAGGTTTGGCTCAGTTCTTTGGGAAATTCAGAGCCTACTCTCTGGAAGAATACATTTTTTGCATACTACAAAGAAAAGTGAAAATTCCTCGAAACCTTGATGTTTATTGGGGAGAGAAATGTTTGATTTTAGATGAAAATGCTGAAAAATATGGGATGGAAGTTGACGTGGCTGTTGGAACGAAAATCAATGAATTTATTAAGCCCAAGCTTGTTGTTGATGCAAAAATTGAATTAGATGCTTCAAGGTTTAAAACCACGCTTGCATCGTTTGTTTTAATTAAAAATTCTTTTCCAGAAACAAAATGTTTTCTGGTCTATCTGAAAAGAGAAATTGACGAAACCTTACTTAAATTGGGTAAAAGCTGGATTGACTCATACTATTGTTTTAATCCCGAAGTAGATGATGTTGAACGGTTCTTAAAGGATGTAAATGCATGTTTTTAGGAACCCTTGCAACTTTTTTCCAGCTTTATTCCTTTCATCCTATAAATTTTATTGATAAAATTTCTTGTAAATGGCAGCCAGTAGGAAATAAATGCTAAAACTTGGAGAACAAAATCGAACCAGTATAATCGTAAAGCTTTAAGAACCATACAGGATTCCTCTTCAACTATTTAGTTAATTGTTCCTTTTAGTTTTTGCCATGGAGTTAAATATGGGCGTAAATGTTTTTCGCCGTAAACCTTCCGCTCTCCATTTCCTTCTCAATTTCTCGTAAAAGCAGTATCCGCTGAAATGTTGGTGGATGAGTTGAAAACCAAGTATTTATTCTAGTCCAAGTTGACTTGGCTTCCCTCTCCATCGCAAGCTCAAGCTCCTTCTCGTCTAAAACACCGTCCCTATCTAAGTCATACTCATCCTTTTTCCGAATAATAGTTTGGCATTCCTGCTTAGCCAAAGCCGGATCACTAATGTATAGGGTTCGTGCCCCATGAGGTGGTTTAGGAGAAAGGGATAATCCATAAGAGATTTTGGCTAATGCGCTTGCTAAACCTCTAGGATTTTGCGTTAAATAGGCAGAATAGGCATCTGCATAATGTTCACGTAGACGGCTTGTTCTCATAACGCAAAGCAAGCTTACGATATAAACTATGTAGCCTATTACAGCTACAGCGATTAAAGCGGCATAAATGGCAGCGGCTCCTTTCCCTTTCTTTTCACTTTTTGGCGCAAATCTCACAGCTTCAAAGGATAAACGAGCAACTAGGTAGGCGAGTAAGGGCACAGCTGAAAGCATGGTCATTACTAAGTAATCTTTATGTTTTATGTGACCAAGCTCATGACCAAGCACTCCGCGAACTTCATATTTGTTAAGCTTCAAAAGCAAACCTTCATGCACAGCTAAAGTAGCATCTCTTGAAGTTCTGCCGAAAACGAAGGCATTAGGCGTTTCATCCGGAACAATTGCAATTTTAGGCACTGGAACACCGCTTTTTTGAGCAAGCTCCTTCACGGTTGATTCAAGCCACGGCTGTTCTCCAGGCTTAACATAACGTAACCTCATCGACGCCTTTACGATTTCAGGTCCAATTAAATACTCTATAAGTATGAAGATTAATGCGCCTATAACTGCAAAAATTAGAGGAAGATTTAGAAAGTAGATTATTGCAGCTAGAAAAAGTGCAAATATTAGGGCTACTAGGAAAATGGAAATCATCATGGAAATCTTCAGTTTTGCCAGTCTCGCCAATAATTTAGCCTCGCTTTATTTTTCAGACTGAATCATTCCTTCATAGAAGACTAACAAGCATTTTGGGCATTCCCTAACTCTAACTCGCATCTGCCTAGTTTTACCCACCATAATTGTTGGAGTGCCTATTTCAACAGATTCAGCACCACATCTCGGACATTTACCATTTACCAACCATATTCACCGAAGAATTATATTTAGCGAATTCAAATATAAGAAAGATGCTGAATCAAAATGTCCATAGTGAAGGAAATTCGCTGTCCACATTGCGGGGCGCCAATAAAATTTAATCCAGGGGAAATAGTCGCAACATGCCAGTATTGTGGTTACACGGTTGTAATCGAGACTGGAGAGGCTTTCGTATTTGAACATTCAATGTTTTTAAACGAATGTGATGAAAGTAAGGTTGAAAAACTGATAAAGCAATGGATGAATTCTGGCTTTCTTAAACCTAAGGACTTAGCAAAAAAATCAAAAATAACTGAAAAAAATCTTTTTTACATTCCTTTCTGGCTAATACCAGTGGAAGCAACTACAACTTACAAAGGAATATTTGAAAGAATTTCTCCGCCTATAGTTAAAGAGGGGAAAATAGAGAAAAAATATGAATGGGTTGTATTAGCCAGAAAGGCTTCAGAGTTCCCAACAAAGGAGTACGACGTACCACTGGAGGGTAAGATTCCATTTGACTTCAGAAGAATAGAACCCTACGCTAAAGTTTTAAACAGCGAAATAGACGAAAGGGAGGCAATAGAGATAGCAAAGCAACAAATTGAAGAACACCACAAATTTTTAGCCGAACAAGAAGTTGATAAAATAATCGAACAGAAAACAGAATTTGAATTTGGTGACGCTGTTTATTTGCATGCTCCAATATGGATAATAAAATACGAATATAAAAGGGAAAACTACGTAATTTTCTTGGATGGTGCCACTGGAGAAGTTGTTAAGGGAGATATACCACCAACAGATTTTGGAATATTATAAGTTATCCTTGAATCTTTACAATTACCTTTTTTAAAAAAAGGTGGTGGGTTAAATAAGTAACTTTTCTATTATTTTAGTAGGAAAGTGTGATACTTCCCTGCGCCTTTAATCTTTTCCCCAGGGATGGGTGGGCCACCCCCAGTAAGGAAAGGATACTCAGCTACCACGAACCTTGTGCAACTTGCAGGTATCAGAATTGAGTCTACTCCAAGTAAATCTAAGAAGTCTAAGGAAATTGTGCAAAGCTTAAATGTTTTAACATCCGCCTTTATTAATTCAACAAAGCAAAGTTTTATTTTGACCCATATCTCAAGTTTAAGTTTAAGCTTGTTTATTTCAATTCCATCCGCTAAATTCAAGTAAACTTCACCATCAAAGTCGGGTATGGGGACTGGCCCATAAACTGGTCCTAAAGTTACTGTTTGATTTAGATTCTCTTGATCATTCCATGTCAGATGTTGAGGATTACAACTTATATTATCAGGAATGTACGGTCCATCAGTAGATATTTCTCCAGTCATTACTCCTCCTGTCGATATAAATAACTTGTAAGGGACTGAAATTTTAACGCCTATAATCCAGAGAGAGAATTCTAGCTCTGTCAGCTTTCCTTCTATAAGTTTATAGTCGTATTCTCCTATTAACCCCTTTAGGGTGTAATTCCACGTTTTAGACCATTCCACATCGAAAAGTTCATGATCCTTAACTTTGAAATCGCTTTCAAAGTATATTCCAGCGTATAAGTATGGTGTTTCTGGCTTAAACTCTAACACTAATGAAGTTGTTTGATTTGGCCAGTCCTGCTGTAGAGAATTCTGATCGGTTCTTCCCCAGTAAGCATTAAATCTACTTATAAAGCTTGATTCCATGTTTATGCCAGCTTCCGCTCTTCCTTCCCAAGACAGGTATACTGATTTTCTGCTTCCATAGTCTTCTCCAACGCTTGCCTCCACTCCCTCATGGAATAATATAGGGGTTACAGTTTGAACCTTGCGCAAATCTGCATAAGCCTTCGGTACAAGCATCGCAGAAAACCCAGCTTCAGTAATTATTATCACTAACAAGATGCCAGTAATGATTGAAGGTTTCTTCTTAAAGCCGTATCTAAGGATTAAAACCGCCACAGCTATTGAAATGATAGCTACAATTGTAGTCAATTCGTATCCTTGTGTTACGTTTGCAGAACGGTGATCCTCAATTGGATCTGGTGGACCGAAAACGTAAAGACAACCATCCAGAGAGTTAATATATACTCTATCGTAAGCTATAGCTGGCGACGATACTACTTCTCCGCCAGTTTCATATTTCCAGACCAAATTTCCAGTTATGGCATCTAAAGCATAAACATATCTGTCCATTGAACCTATATAGAGTATAGTGCGCTTATTTGTTGGTGTTTGCCAATAAGATGCAAGTGCTGGAGAAGAGAAAGATATATTGCCTTGAGTCTGAAATGCCCAGTTCAAAGTTCCATTTTCAGCGAATATACTGTAAATTTTTCCGTCTCCCGACCCCACAAAAACTAAGTCGCTTGTCCAGTTTAGATCCTGTTTTGAAGCTGTCGCTGGTGAAGATACTATTGGGCCTCCTGTTTTAAAACTCCATTCCGGGCTTCCTATACTCGCATTTAAGGCATATAAATGCTCATCAAAGGAACCAACAAACACGGTGCCATTGTAGTAAGTAGGTGAGGAGTATATTGGTCCATTAGTTGAACAGTTCCACACCATAGACCCGTCGCTTTTATCTAAGGCATAGGTCTGGTTGTTTAGTGACCCTACAAAAATTAGGCCTGCGCCAACTGCTGGTGTGGAAGTTGTGCCTCCGTCTATATAGCGTTTCCACAGAAGTTCTTCTAATCCTGGAGTAAAAGCGTTAAGGTTTCCATAAAGTGAAGAGACAAAAAATATTTCTCCGCATTGATAAGTGATTGAGGAAACAATTATATCGTCAAATGGGTGAGTTCTAACTAAGCTTCCTGTTTCTGCATCTAGAACGTAAGTTTTGTTGTCATATCCCGCCACATATAATAGACCGGAGGATAATGCTGGTGTTGAAAATGTACCATGCTCAATTTGAAAACTCCACCTTGTTGCCCCTGTTACAGCATCATAAGCATATATCATTCCATTTGTTGTAGCTACAAAGACCATTCCGTCACCCACTATCGGCGATGAAGCTAAGGTGTTATCTTCATTGGCAAACGGAATTGAACGTACAAACGTAGTTTTATTGTCTAGTGGTGGATTATTTTCAAAAAAATTTATGAAGGCTGTATGCGCCCAGTTTCGGCGGAACTGCGGCCATGAATCAACCATGTATTCTTCTAACTCAGTAGGTGGCCAATAATAACGTCTTTCATTCGGCGCAATATCGCCAATTACTATTAAGAATGGGATGGTGACTAACAATTCTGTTTTAACTTTCCACGGAAGTTTCTTAGGTAGAGGTTCTAGTTCCCAAATTGGTATCATAATTTGTATAACATTTGCTTCTATCTGGTATGTTGCTTCTGTAGTTTGATTCACCTGCCAGCCTGACGGCCCATATACAGCTTTTTCCATCCTCCACTCCATAGTTGATGAATTGTAAATTACGGAGTACATTGTGTCAACATCTTCTGTTGGATAGTCAGGGCAATTATCGTATGGATTGTTGTTTCTATCAATCATGATTGTCCATAAAGTATAGAACGAACTAATGTTTAGGATTCCGTTCAGTTTTACCTCGAAATCCAATGTTAAGTTGTTAAGCCAAGCTTGTGATTCGATAATATCAACGTAAGCTAGGGTTTCACAAGTCTCTGGAGGAACTGGATCTTGTGTCTCAAAGCAGATTAAATCCTTTTTTGGATCTATGAAAACACAGTATCCCGCGGCAGTTTGTTGGGCTGATGCTTGAAAAAATTTTATTGCTAAAGGCAATAGTATTACTGCTAAAACCAATAGCAATGTAAGAAAAATTTTATTTTTCATAATTTTTTCATCAAAATAAAAAATTATAATTAGTACTATATATTTTTTATCATTGATCTAATAACTATTTGCAATAATTCATTTGCTAAGTATCTAGGCGCTTCAACTATTACTAATTTGATTATCAAGTTATCAAACAAATTTAAAAGCGTTAAGACATAAATAAATAACTTAGCAGAACTGTATGGAGAATGAAAATTGAGTGAAGAAAAAGAGAGGGTTTATGAGAAAGCTAAGGGAGAAATGCGTTTATCAGATCGAATTTTGGCGGAGCTTCCAGGATTCAGAGGCTATAAGGAGAAGGAACTACGTCGAGAATCAGATAAGCTACTGAGAAATCATTTATACAGAAAGTTAAGTGAAGCAAAATCTGAGTTAAAGAAAATTTTCCAAAAACTTTCTGACTATAGACGTTATGAATACCTTACCGAAATGGATAGACTTGTCGCAGTTTTTGACCGTGTAGCCGAAAGAATAAACCATGCATCTTACGGATATACTGGCTTTTTCGACGCCATAAAAATAGATGAGGCAGACCTTGATAGAATGATAGAATTCGATTCTAAAATGCTAGAACAGGTAAACAATGTTGTAAAGGCGGTTTCAGACTTTAAAGTTGACATTGATGCCCTAAAATTTGATGAAACAAAAAAGCATATGGAGAAATTGGGCAGTTCGCTTAGCCTTTTAGAAAAAACGTTTAATGAAAGAACAGAGGTAATTTTAGGTGTGAAGTAACATGCCACAAGTTATAGAATGGGAGAACCCGAAACCAGAAGAAATTGTTTGGCGTTACCCAAATGAGGAAATTAGCTGGGGCTCACAATTAATTGTTCATGAGTATGAAGTTGCCGTTTTCTTCAGAGACGGCAAAGCCTACGATGTTTTCGGACCTGGCAGACACACAATAACAACCTTAAACTTGCCCCTACTAACCGGAATACTTTCAAGAATAGCTGGATTTGGAGAAAAACCATTTAAGGCAACGGTAGTATTTGTTTCAACAAGGGTTTTTCAGGGAAAATACGGAACTAGAGCCCAAACAACGGAACTAGCGCCTTTACAAGTGCATGGAACTTTCTGGTTCAAAGTTGAAAACCCTCAACTTTTCGTAATGGAAGTTATTGGTGGACAAAACGCCTACACAACAGAGGATGTAAACAATTATCTGAGAGGATTCATAAACGAAAAATTAATAGATGAACTCTCAAGATACGATTTACTAACAGTTTTTACAAGACTTGACGAAACTTCAATTGCGGTGAAAAACGCAATTTTAGACTATTTCAGAAGAATTGGCTTAGAACTTGTAGACCTAAAATTTGAAGGAATAGATACGACTCCCGAATATCGCGAACGTCTCTTCTGGCTTAGAACTGGAAGGGCAACCCCAGAACAAGTATTAAGAATGGAAACAGTCAAAGAAGCAGCAAAAGAACTTGGAAAATCGCCTGGCGCAGCTTTAGGTGCTGGAATGGTGCTAATTCCGCAAGTCATGACCCCTTCCGGTCCAGCTCAAGCTCCAGCAGCCCCATTAATTATATGTCCAAAATGTAATGCGCATATACCCGCAACAAGCAAGTATTGTCCTCAATGCGGAACAAAACTTCCAGAATCTCCAGCGCAAATGAAGAAATGCCCAAAATGTGGAGCTAGTGTGCCAGCAACAGCGAAGTTCTGTCCAGAATGCGGAAATAAACTAGAGTAGATGTAAAATGCCTGGTAAGGGACTGCTCACACTCGGAGCATTCATAATTATTGTAGCAATAACTTTAATTCTATTTTCCTACGCGTACATCGTACTAAAAGAAGTATTACCATTAATAATAGCCTTATTTGGTGCTTGGTTAATAGTGCTGGCTGGAATTAGAGCAGCAAATCCGTCAAAATATGAAAGGAGTCCATTCAGTACATTTGCGTGGGGGATTTTAATTTTAATCGCTGGAACCAGCTGGATTTTGAGTATACGTCAAGCTTTGACTCCAATAGTTGCGTTTGCATTAGTATTAATTGTTATAGGAGTTATTGCTGTGGTGGCTGCACTTAAGAAAAGAGGGTAAGAATATTCTGTTATGTTTTCTCAGAGCCTAAAAATCTACTGTAATACTCCTGAGCCATCTTCACTGCTTTATCTGGAATCTCCAATATCTTTAGCTTAACATTTGGATTAAGTTCTTGGTATTTCTTGAAAAGCTTCTTCACTTTAGAAATGTTTCCTTCATAAATTGCAAGCTGTCCAGCTATCTTGTACCAAACCCTTGCTCTAATCTTGTCTCCAGCTTTATCGAATTCTCTAGCCCTTTTTTCAGCTTCCTTAAGGTCAATATCGATTTTTCTGGGATCAAGAAACATAAAATCCTTTAGCGCATCGTAGACGTCGGGGTCTTTTGAAAAGAATTTATCGAATTCGGTTTCCTCTTTTGGGCTTTCTATTATTCTAACTTCCTCCTTTTTCTTACGGAATCTGTCAAGTAAACCCAAGTTTTATTCCTCCTCTTAGTAAGTCTAGTTTGCTAGGCACCAAATTAAATCTTTTCGATGCTTTTAAAAACGAAACCTTAAATGGATGTTATAACTACATTTGGCTTATGCCATATAGATTCAACTTCGACTTAACTAAGGTTCCACGTTATTTCTTCAAAGAACTTGCACGTATAGCTCACCAAAAGCAAGTTCACAAAAAAATGGGTAAGACATCAAAAAAATTGCTTGATAAATTTAGATTGCAAGAAATAACTGGATTAAACCTTTCGGATGCCCTTACTCTCCTTGAAGACTTCGTAGACATACAAGTTCGCAACATGGTTTTCAAAGAAAAGTTTGATAAAACCAGAAAGAGAGCTTTACTTTTACCCCATTGCGCCAGGAAATACATGGATAACCGTTGTAAGGCAAGTTTTGACCCAGAAATTCCATCCTATTACTGTCAGCATTGCTCAGAAGATTGTCTAATACATAAGGCAACATTACTTGGCGAGGAAAGAAACTATGATGTTTACATTTTGCCGGGTGGTTCATGCATTACTAAAATTTTGCAAAAGGGAAAATATGATGGTGTTATTGGTGTTGCATGTGGTGAAGAAATAAAGCTTGGCTTAAAAATTCTGGAGGAATTCAATGTTGTTGGGCAAGCTGTTCCACTTATTAAAAATGGTTGTGCAAATACAAGTTTTAACCTAGAAAGCCTTGCTAAGGTGCTTTGAAAATAAAAAGGGTTAGCCAAGAGCCATATTTACCAGTTCTTAGTAAGGAAGGGATGAAACTGAAAAATGAGAGGAAAGAGTTCCTACGAAATTGAAGGTGAGCGGTAGAGTTATTTATGATTACTTTTTCTTCTTTGAAGTGGTTTTTCTTTTTGTGGTCTTCCCAGTTTTTCTTTTTGTAGTTTTCTTTTTACTACTTGATTTGCAAGGCATATTACATCACGAACCAAAATTTTGTACATATTCAATATTTAAAATTTATTAATGTCTCTTTCAAAATTCCGTTTGAAAAATCTGATTAAAGACTAATTTTGAGCGTAGTAGTTGACTAAATAATCATAAACGTATGTTTGCCATGCTCCAAAATTCCTAACTACAAAATTTTTTATCGAATCTGAATCTTTTGCTTCTAATTTGAGAGCTTTACTGAAAATTTGGGAACTCCAATTGTCTATTGGAAAACAAGGGAAAACTCCGAAAAGGATTACTTCAACTGAGTATTTTCCTATACCCTTAATATTTAGTAAGAAATCCTCAACTTCCCTAAAATTTTCAATTTTAGCTAAACACTTAGGAGCTTTCTTTGAATTTAGGGCTTCAGCAAAAGCTTTCAAGGTGTAGGCTCTGTAGCCAACCTTACATTTAGCTTTCAACTCTTCATGGCTGGTTTCCAGAATTTTTCGAGGGTTTGGACATGCAATTACACTTTTGTTATCAAAAACAATTTTTTGACCATAATTCAGATAAAATTTCTCCAGCATTTTTTCTGTTCTTCCATAAGATGCTCTTTGAAGCATGATTGCAAGAATAGCTCCGCTAAATATGTCAGGGAAGGCTGTGGAACGCATCCCATAAAAAGCTTGAACAGCCTCTTTCAAAGAGGGATATTCGTTTGCCAATTGATAAAAATCGTTTATGTTAATTTCGGTTCCTAAACAGCAACGAATAATATTTTCTAAATCCTTTTCTTCCATGTTTGAAATTCTTTCCTTCGAAAAAACGCTGCAAACAATTTTCGGATTCTCAACACGCCCAATAAATTTCAATTTTACTCCATAATATTTTTCATTTAGCATGAACCCTGTCCAAACCTCATTGGTTTTTCTGACTTCATACGGAGTGATAAAATACCAGTTTATGCCGCCTTGTTTAACATGTTTGTTAATTGTTAAGTTGAAGTTGTATGGGCTTACGGGTTCTATTTCAAATTCAAAAGTTTTCGTCAGCATTCTACATTAAAGTTGCAAAACTGCTTATATAACTATGCTAGTGAATATTGAAGTTGATCTGAAGATGAAGCGAAAACTCGTGGTTCTGGTGACTGGCACTCCATGTGTTGGCAAGACCTCTGTTTCCAGAATGTTAGCATCCAAGCTTAACGCAGTGCATATAGATTTGGCTGAAATTGTGAAGAATGAAGGGTTATATGTTGAGATGGATTCTGAAAGGGGTACCTTAGTAGCTGACATGGAGAAACTTTCAAAGAGAATAGAGGAAATCGTGGAAGAAACGGATAAAACTGTCATAATTGATGGACATTACGCCATGCATGTTGTTTCACCAGAAAATGTTAATTACATCTTCGTTTTGAGGAAGAATCCTAAAAAATTGAGGATTGAAATGGAGAAACGTGGATATTCTGGAAGAAAATTGTGGGAAAACCTCGCAGCAGAAATCCTAGATGTTTGCCTCAGTGATGCAGTTTCAATTTGTGGAGTTAAGAAAGTTTGTGAAATAGACACAACTAACAAAAATTTTCATGAGGTTGTAAAAGAAATAGTAGAAGTCTTAGAGAATAAGCGTGTTTGTCGTACTGGAATTGTTGATTGGCTTGGTGAGCTTGAAAAGGAAGGAACTTTGAAAGATTACCTTAAAAACGAGTTTTAACTTATCTTAGTGCCCGCAAGATTTCTCTCTTTGTTAGCAAGGTGATTCTCCTTCTGTTTGCGTAAGCCTTTGCATGACCGCTAAACTTATCAGACACAAGAATGGGTCTGGATAAGCCTACATCTGATGATGCTTTATCTATGTTTATAACCATGTTCACTCCAACGGTTCTTTTCCAGTCTTTTATCCAAACCACCCTTCGGTCATTTCCACGCTGAATAATTAGATCGAAGTCTCTTAAGAGCCCCGAATTCCCTTCTAGAGTAATATTTTGCTCAATTTTATAGCCTTTTTCTCGAAAATATTTGATTACGAGTTCTTTAAGAGAAGTCATAGTGATTCCCTTGCTGGTAAGCTTTTAAACTTATATTATAAAGAAAAGCTTTTCTGTAGAAATGGAAGGTGAACGTTTGTATCTTGTCATCATGTGCTATGGTTGCGGAAAATTGGTTCTTGTGAAAGCTGAACAGAGAACAAGAGTTTGTCCTTATTGTCAAAAAAGAATTCTTGTGGAAAAAGCAAGAAAAATAGCTAATGTTTCTTCTCCTCGTGAAGCAAGCGAGATTATTCAAATGCTAAAGAAGAAACTCATTAATGACTTTGAATAATGTTTGATAATACAGAAGTTTTTTAATGTTTATCCTTCCAAAACCTAAGGGAATAAAAATGAAGAATAAGACCGAAACCGTAGGATTAATACTGCTCTTTATAGGAGTAGCCCTTCTCATCTTCACGTTCTTGAGCGCATACTGGTTTCTAATACAACAAACAGGCATAACTGCAGGCACAAATTTAACAGCAGTGTTTGGAGAAGCCTTGGCTCCACTCATAGCCACATGCATACGAATAATGTACCTTGGAATAATGACATGGATAGGTTCCATGCTAACCTTAAGGGGCATAACCCTCCTAACTCGTCCGAAACCTCAGATTACAGCTGTACCGAAGAAAATTCAAGCAAAACCAAATGTTGTTCCTCAAAAAACACAAATAAAACAAGTTCAAGC
>JAOZNA010000002.1:0-19526 GCA_029934005.1 Candidatus Bathyarchaeota archaeon | reverse complement strand
TAGGCTTGGAACAGCCATGAAACAAGTCTTAAGGGCTCTTACAATAGCAATGATAATACTTTGGTTGAGCCTTGGCATACTAGTTGTGACCATAGTTCATTCTGCTTCAAAAATGGGTATAGACATAGATGACCCAGTTATGGATGTTCATGACAAAAGTTTGGTTATTCATTTTCCTTTTGTCATAAAAAACTATGGGTATTACAAGGTGGTTGATGTGAATTTAACTACTGTTCTGTACGAACCGAACGGTGATGAAGTGATTAGAGGGCAGACCATGATACCTTTAGTGCCGGAAGGAAAGGAGGAAAAAGCGGTTCATAACATAAGTTTTCATATGGAAAATTTGATTTCGAAGAGTGAAAAATATATGTTTGAGGATTTAAACCTCACTTTGGTTACCTTTGTATCTATTAGTTTTGAGCATATGGTTTCATTTCACGCTAAATATAATACGACGTTTAATTGGGGAGCACCACTCTACAACTTTTCAATAGGGAAAATAATGTTTCGTGACGTAAATGAAACAAGCTGTGAATTATCTTTTCCGTTAAGTTTTGAAAACCATTCACCATACCTAGCTGTTTCAGGCACCATTAAAATAGAAATTTACAATGGAAACCATGAGAAAATTGGAGAAAGCGTTGAATTAATTGATGTCCAATCTAATTCGGTTTATTATAAACATTTAAGCATTTTAGTAGACTCAACAAAAGTTACTCCTTCTGGAACGATTCAGCTTAGCTTTCAGACTTCCATGTTTGATTTCGGCCCACTGGTGTTTGAATATGAAACTGCTTGATATTTCTAAGAAGGAACTTGTATTTAGAAGCGTAAAGGCTGCCTTAAAGGGTTTTCTAGTTTACATAGTATTTTTCATTTTCTTTGTTTTAATTCAGCCTTTTGAACGTTTTCTCGGCAAATTCAACGTTTTAATTAACAGTTTTCTAGTGATATTTATCATACTCACGGTTCTTGCGGAGTTCTTTTCAAAAACTATACTTCATTATTTCTTTGCGTTTGCGAGAGACCTAACAATAATGGTGTATCCGATTGTTATGTCGGAATTTGGAATGATAAAATTTTCCGTGGAAAACATATTGTTGACAATTGATATAACAACTATTTTATTCATTGTTATTTTGATAAGTCTCATAAGCATAGCTAAGGACATTCTTGGAGCCATAGATTTTTTAAATACCAAATTTGAAAAAGAGTTGACTATTGCCAAATCTTGAAAATTCTATTCCGGTTTCTTCAAAATCAACTCACAATACGATAACGCTTCTAGATTTTCATGTTTTATTCCAATTTGTCGCATCAAATTTTCTAAGAATTTTCTGTCTAATTCTGTGTCTTTTTTGGGTTTTTCGAATTCAAGAAATGTTCCCAAATCCTTAACGTTATCCAAGTGAATTTGCACGTTTTTAAAACGGTATATTTCACGAATTTTATCCACAACGCATCTGATTTTGAGGATTCTTTGGGCGAGTTCCTTAAATTTTTGATGATTTTTTAGTTCTAGGATGAATATTTGGCTTTCTTTGATGTCGGCAATGTTTTCTCTTTCGTAATATATTAGCCGAGTATAGGGGCTTTCCCCAAAGGCTTCTCTGAGTTTAAGCCTACCTTTTGGTACTTCATAGTAGGTGTCAACTTGTCGAATCTTAGCAACAAATTTAGCTCCAATCTTTAATAGTTCCTTTCTAATTAAATCTAAGTTTTCAACTCTAGCTTTTAACTCAATAATTGTTCGATTAGGATTCAAACAGTTTATTCTCCCAAAAAGTCTCTAATGGAAGTTTTCTCGCCATAACATAAGCGTCTTCTCCATCAACATAATAACTATGTATTGTTCTCACAACAGTGAAGCCAAGCTTTTTGTATAGGTTTATTGCTGGCGTATTTGAGACTCTGACTTCTAGGAAACATTCCTTTGCTTTGTATTTTTCCATGTTTTTTAAAGCTTGGACCATGAGGGCTTGACCTATTCCTTTTCTTCGGTATTGAGGCAAAACTGCTATTGAAACTACGTGTCCTTTCCGAGTTAGGCCTAGACGACCAAGGTTGGGCAATCCAACTTCTATTCTGCACATAATGTAACCTGCAATTTTGTTTTTTTCTTCTGCAACAATGAATGTAAGCGGATATTTTTGGTAAAGGTCTAGAAAAAAGAAACTTGTGTAGTTTTCTGGTAGGCATAGGCGGTTTATTTGCATCACTTGCTCAAGGTCTGAAGGTTCGAAGTTTCTCAAAGTGAAAGTTTTTTGCACGTTGACTCGCCTAGAACAACATTTAAAATGGAAATTTAAAAGGTTTCTTTTTTCAAAATGGGTAAAGTGATATTTCCGTATGGAATAGCCCAAACTTTTGCGTCCTTACCAGCAATTCTAAAGGCTTCTTCTACGGCTTCATTAACTGAAGAAGCTGTTTTAAGTCTAAAAACGTTTACTGCGTAATAATCCGGCATGGTGGAAACAAGAATGATTTTGGACCTTTCCAATGCCTTCATTAAGTAGTAGGCTTTGTGTCCACCAAGCTTGAAGTTTCTTTTGATGGCTCTTTCAGCTTCCCTCACTGAGCTATACTTCTTCATCCATTCGTAGAATACATCGTTTCCATGACCTTCTGAGCATTCAGCAACCCAAACAACAACACCCTTTCTTTTTAAAACGTTCAATGCTCCATCTATCGCTTTGTACGCTTGGAAAAGATTAACGTCAAACGGGTAGCCTCCACAGCTAACGATAACTATGTCAGCTCTACGTTCAACTGGAACCTTATACATTTCATCAACAAGTTTAACGCCTTCATAAAAAGCCTGTTCTAAATCACCAGCAAAAGCCTTAACAATTTCGCCCCTACTGTTCAAAACAACATTTAAAATAAAATCTACTTTAGCAAGCTTTGCGGCCTCCATCATATCCTCATGCACGGGGTTACCTTCCAAATTTCCCATTCTGGAATTTTTATGTAAAAGCATCGCATGGTTTTTCTGAATGGTCTCGAAACTTGAAACTCCAGGCAAAACGCTTTTTCTTCCACCTCCATAACCAGCATAATAATGAAGCCCAATATCGCCAGTTAAGATTTTGACATCTGCCTCTGCGAATATTTTGTTTATGTAGATTTTGTTTCCATGAGTTTTTGTGGTTCCAATGTAAACGCATTCACTTGACTTGCAATCGTGGTTTACAACCCTAACTCTACTGATGACTTCTTCTCCTAGAAGCCGCTTTGCCTCTTCATCTGTAACTGCACGATGGGTGCCACAGCCAAAAATGACAGTTACGTCTTCATCTTTAACTCCAGCCATATTCAATTCTTCAAGGATAGGTGGAACCATTAAATGGCTTGGAGCCGGTCTAGTCACGTCATCTACAACTATTGCTACTTTATCACCTTCCTTAGCTATTTCACTCAATCTTTTAGTTCCAATCGGCTGGCTTAAGGCTCTCTTTATCTCAGCAATAGGATCTTCTGTTCTAGGCTTTTCCTTCGGCTTAATTGTTCCCAGAAAATTTCTGGTAGGTATTCTAGCGCATACTTCAGTTTTTCCATATGGAAGCCAAACGTCCACCATCGGTGTTCATCTCAGAGTTATGGACTAAGTTTTGTTCAAATTTAAGCATGCCGATTATTTAGGCATAAGCTCTTTAAACTTCATTAGATAATAAAGATTGGAGGGTTAAAGATGGCAATACCAGTTTCCCCGGAAAAAGGTAAGGTAGCCTTTCTATGGTTTAACAACTACGCAGGCATAACCATAAGGACGCCTAACAAAACCTTAGTTATAGATCCAGCCGATGTAGATCCTAAAAAATTCGATGCTGTTGACGCTATTTTAATAACCCATGAGCATTATGACCATTTAGACCACGCGGTTGTTCGAAACATATATCAAAGAACGAGATGTGTTGTGATAGCTGATCCTACTTCCATTAGAAGACTTAGAAGCGTGGTTGATCCGGACCACCTAAAAGAAGCTAACATAGGAGACGAAATTGAGTTAGAAAACGTGAAAATAAAAGTGGAAGACTGCAATCATCCCCCGGCTTCAACACCAGTAACCTTCTTAATAACAAGTGAGGATGGAATAAAAATCTATCATACAGCTGATAGTCTCCCGTTTGAGGATATGAAAAGAATAGGTGAGGAGTTTAAACCAGACGTAGTTTTCTGTACAGTTGGAATTGCACCGGGAGCATCTCCAGAAAAGGGAGTTGAAATAGCTAAGTATCTTCAACCTAAAGTTGCTGTTCCATATCATACTGCTTCAAGACGGGATTTAGAAAAATTTGCTGAAATACTCGCCAAAGAAGCTTCAAATGTTAAATGTTTGGTTATTGAGCAAGGGAAAACTTACACTTTCCCATGAGGTGTAGGATTGACGGTTGACAAAGAAAGGAAGGCAATGAAAACAGATTTTTGCCGCATACTAAATAAAATTGGGGCAATAGAGTTCGGAATTTTCAAACTTACAAGCGGTAAAGTAAGCCCCTACTACATTGATCTAAGAATAATTCCAAGCTTTCCAGATGCATTCCAAAAAGCATGCGACCTTTACGTGAAACTTATAGAAACAGAAATTGGAAGAAAAAACTTTGATAGAATAGCCGGAATTCCAACAGCTGGAATCTCCTTTGCTTCGGTAGTTTCTTATCAACTCAAAAAACCATTCTTTTACGTTAGAAAGGAAGCAAAGCTTCACGGGAGACAAAGAAGAATTGAAGGAATAATTATGCCGGGGGATAGAATTCTACTTCTAGATGACTTAGTGACTACTGGAAAATCGTTGATAACAACTGCGAAGGCAATACGCGCAGAAGGTGGAGTAGTAAATGATGCTGTTGTGCTTTTAGACAGAGAAGAGGGAGGCATGGAAAGATTGGAAAAAGAAGGATTAAAGCTCCATGCATTGATGAAAGCTAGCGAAGCCGCAACTGAACTGTACGAAATTGGTGCAATAGACGAGAACCAGTATAAAATCATATTGAAACAAATAAAAAGGTAAGAATGAAGTCTATTCGTAATAGATGAGTTCTTTTTCTTCAAGAATCCTATGAAGTCGCTCTACAGCATCATAAACATCTTGTTCCTTTTTAGCACCAGTGCAAACCAGTTTTCCGCTTGCGAATAATAATATTACAACTTTTGGATCGTCCATTCTATAAATTAGCCCAGGAAACTGTTCGGGTTCATACATTGTTTTTCCAAGCTCGTAAGTTGCTCTTTCCAAATCTATGGTTCCACCGAGGCTGGCAGATGCTACAATATTCTGTATTTTAAGCTCAGGCTTACCGATGATTATTATTCCGCCCTTTTTAAGCTCTTTAACTATTTTCATCACAGCTCTTTTCGCTTCCTTTTCAGATTTAGCACCAGTGCAAACCATTTTTCCAGAGTTAAAAATCAATGTTGCTGTTTTTGGTCTTTTAAGCCTAAAAACTAGTCCTGGAAACTGTTCTGGTCGGTACTCTACTCCTGGATAACTTTTAACAATTGCGTTTAAATCCACTTTCTGTTTTAAAGTTGCGGATGCAACAACGTTCTCTATATTGATGACGGCTTTATGCTTAGGCATTTATAAACACCTTGTGACGTTTAGATTAATGCTTCCTTATCATATAAATAATTTAATATAACTTATCTTCCCTTCAGCCTTCAACACTAGCACTTTCTTCAAGCTTCGTTTTCTTCTCTTGTGAGGATGGAAATAGACTCCAAATAACTAAGGCAATTACTATTAGGATGAATACTACCTTTCCCGTTAAAGTTTGCATGAAAAGAGCAACATGCCCAATTAACGGTATTCTAAATATAACTTTCCCAACAATTTTATCCTCATAAATATGCCAGGTATCAGCTGCCGAGTTACCATCACCTTTTGTTATAATATACCATTCATGTTTGATAGGGTCGTATTCCCGCGAGATAGCTCTATGAACAATCAGAATCCCCCGAGGATTGTAGAAAACTATTATGTCCCCATTTCCCCAAGGGTTTGAAGAATTGAAATTTCCAGTTTTAATTTCTGAAATATTTCTTACGCCTTGAACAATTATTATATCGCCTATATGTAAGGTCGGTTCCATTATACATGAAAAACCATCACACCTGTATGTTGCGGTACACATACTTTCTGTTGAAACCACTAGGAGAGGATGTTCCGTTCCTAACAGAAATTTTAAGCCAAATACCAAAAATAAGAAGAAGGCAATTAGGATGAGTATTAGAATTATTGTTTTTATGTTTTCTTTTTTAAAAAAATTCTTCAATTTGAAGCCATTATTTTTCATTTTATCTCTTCCGCCAGATTAGACTCGTTTGTATAGATAGAGCGTATGGCATGGATAGCCTATTTTTGGGTTTTCGCAGAATTCTTCCACTTTAACTGGTTTCCATCCTGATATTTCATAATCATGTGAAACCACACGTGCACCGGGTTTAAGTTCGGCTTCAAGTTTTGGCTTGATTTTTTCATTGGCACTTGTTGTGAGATATAGAAATACAACATCGGCGGGACTTATGTCAACTTCAAACATGTTGCTGTGCAGTATTGTGACTCTGTCTTGTAAACCAAGCTGGTAGACAGTCTCTAGAGCTTTCTTGGCTAAATCCTCTCTGAGTTCTATACCTACCGCTCTTGCTCCAAACTCTTTCGCTGCAGTAATAACAGTTCTTCCATCCCCCGCACCTAAATCGTAAAGAATTTCATTAGGTTTAAGTTCAGCTAATTCCAACATCCTTCTAACAACTGGTAACGGACTGGCGACAAACGGTGCTATGAACAACTTTTGGGGTCACCTCGGTCTTCATTTGATAACGACGTTTAGTATTTTAAATATTTCTAACTTCAACTGCTCGCTTATTAAGCCACGTATGTTTGTCTTTTCGGTAGGGGTCTTCTTGCCTCACCACATTTCATGCAACTTTGCTTGCAAAGTTCAAGGTATTTTTCTTCATCTGTTAACACGGCTTCTGCTGCTTTTCTGCAAAGTTCGCTTGGTTCAACGCATCCAGCTTCTTTACAGAGATTTGAAATAAAAAGGCAACATTCATGAACATCTTTTGGATCTAAGACTGCACGGTTGCTTCTTATAAGTAAGCAGAGTTCGCGGGCTAGAACGCATGTTCGGATGTATTTGAACCTTTTAAGAACTTCTTCTCTAAGTTTTCTACGGGTAACTTCCAATGCGATTATCTCCCAAATTCTATATAGTTGACAGTTTCCACACTTTTATACTTTTATGAATCGGTAATAGGTATTTGAACTACCAGAATCTTCTTTGTAAAGCTTTTTTCTCGGCTTCCAGCACAAGTTCGTAGAATTTATCCGTAGCCTTAGCCTCATGCTTCAAAATTTCCTTCACATCCTTAACTTTAAGTTTTCTACCAGCCAAGGCAATTGCCGCTGGCTTTCCATACTTCGATAAAAGTTTTGCCGTTTCAACAGCTTTATCCCTCAGTTTACGTTCACTTCGCGTAAGTTTTTCACCTTTCTTTTCGATTAGGCTAAGAAGCTTGTCTTCTTCCTCTTCTAGAACTCCTAAGGAGGTTGCTCCACATATGGGACATTTAGGCTTGTCTGGTAAATCCTTTATTCTTACCATTTCTAGGTATTCCCAGCAGTTTGTGCATATGAAGGAACGTACTTCGTTTAGGAGCCTAGCTTTTGCTGATTCTATGAGGATCAACCGCATCCTTTCGGGTGGAATTATGTCGGTTTTCATGCTTACCCTTTCGATTCCAACCCTTGCAATTGGAGTTGCCATCCCTTCGGTTTCAACCTTAACTATTTCGATTTCTCCCTTTCGAATTTCATTTAAAACTTGGAGAACATGCTCGACATCTAAGTCCTTGGTGAATGTTTCTTTTAGGGCTTCATCATAGATTACCGTTCCTTCAAAGCTTTTTACGAGGCTTCTTAGGCTTACACTGTTAAAGTCCACCCACTTCTTAATTGCTCCAAACCTTCTTGCTACATGTATTAGTCTACGTTTGAAAAGTCCAGTCTTAACTGTGGCACGCGTAAGCGTTTCGCGAATGGTAATTTCCGGCATTCCAGCAAGCTTGTTTAAAAGTTCAATCATCTCTTTAGAAGTTGTTATTCCCATTGTTTGAACGAAAATTCTATACGGATCGTGTTGAACAGCCACTGTGTAGCCAGTTTGTTCGGAGAGAACATGCCCAATAAGCTGAGCTAAAGCGCGATTAGTTAAAGAGCCAAAATGTGCGTGGATAATTACAAAGTCTTCCCAGTCTTCAACCGTGATTCTTTTGTCTGTTGGAACCGGCTGTTTTCTGCTTATTTGTTCAATTGTCTCGTTCAGCGACCTTAAAATATCTTCTTTGTCTGCTGGATACTCATGGGCTAGTTCTAAAGCGATTTCCTCAGGCTTTTTCCCTTGCTTCATTTTTTCTTCGACTACGCTTCTTATCCAGCCTACTTCACGTGCTACTTCAAAGGGAACGGGTATTTCCTCACCTATCCAGCTTGGTATTGCCCCTGTTGGGTCGTCCACTGGCTTCACGTAGACTTTTTCTCCGTAGACATGGATTATTTTCCACGGGCTTCCGCGAATGATGAATTTTGTTCCTGGTTTGCCGTATTCTGCCATGAATGCTTCGTCAAGTATGCCAACTGGTGAATCGCTTGTTTCGTCCACAACTAAGTATTGTTTCTCATCCGGTATCATCGAAAGGTTTCCGAAGTAGTATTCGAACAAAGCCTTCGTTCTCCTTGGTTTTAATGCCACCATATCTTCGAATGAAACCCAGGCAAGCCTTGGAAAACGTTCATGCATGTAACGCAAAACTTTCTCTATGTCCTCAATTGTTAAATCCGCATACGGATAGGCTTTTCGGAAAATATCGTAGATTTCGTAGAAGTAGAGCCTTCTCTTTTTAAGCATTAAACCAGCAATTTGGTGAGCTAGGGCGTCGTATGGTTTGTGGGGAACTATAACTGGTTCAAGTTCCTCCTTTAGGGCTCTGCGGGCAATCACCATAGCTTCAAGCGTATCGTCAGAATCCATAGTAATTATTACTCCTTTGGCTATTCTGCCTATTCTATGGCCACTTCTTCCAACACGCTGAATTAAACGCGTTACTTGACGGGGACTCATATACTGGACAACTAGGTCTATTCGACCTATATCTATGCCGAGTTCAAGTGAACTTGTGCAGACAAGACCTTTAAGCGCTCCATCTTTTAAGCCGCGTTCAGCTGCTATTCTGGAAGTTTTTGCAAGTGAACCGTGATGTATGGAAACCGGAAAGTCCACATCCCAAACCTTGAATCTGCTGGCTAAAACTTCCGAAATTGCACGTGTATTTGTAAAAAGCAGAATGGATTGATGTTTTTCTATGAGTTCCCTTATTATTCTAAGTCTTGCTGCAACTTCTGGATGGGTGTAAAGCCTAGAAGCAAGTTCGTTATCTATGCTTGTTGGCTGTGGGAACATAACCTTTAACTTCATATGCCTTGCGACTGGAACGCGGACAATTTCAACTTCACGGTCATTTCCAACTAAAAACTTAGCAACCTTTTCGGGAGTTCCTATCGTAGCTGACAACCCTATAATTTGAAAGTCCCTTCCCACTATTAGCCTAAGCCTCTCCAACGCTAAGCTTAGTTGGCTTCCACGTTTACTATCAGCCATCTCATGAACTTCATCAATTATCACCCATCTTATTCCGCGTAGATGTTGACGCATAATCCAACCCGGCAAAATAGCCTGCAAAGTTTCCGGAGTCGTAATCAGTATGTCTGGTGGACTTCTGGCTTGTCTTGTACGTTCACGGGTTTCCGTGTCGCCATGCCTAACAGCAAGCTTAATATCGAGGTTATTACACCACCATTGAAGCCTCTCAAGCAAGTCACGATTCAAAGCTCTTAAAGGCGTTATATACAAAACCTTTATTCCAAGTGGGCGCTCCGGCATTTCAATAAGCATGCTTAAAACTGGAAGAAAGGCTGCTTCAGTCTTTCCAGTAGCAGTCGGAGAAATTAAAAGAACATTTTTCCCTTCCAAAATTTTAGGTATAACCTTTTCCTGAGGCTCGGTCGGAGTCGAGAATCCCCTCTGCTCAATTAGTCTCCGAACAGGTTTAGTGAGCAAATCAAAAGCGTTTTGGGCAATTTGCTTCATGCTAGACCGAGCCTCAAGAGTCCAAAAAATAGAAGAAGGTTGCAGTGTAAAAACATTACCCTTCAATAACTTCTTTAAATTTCAGAAATAATCTAAACTTGTGAAACGCAATGAGCATAGTTGACAACGAGAAACAAGCTGTTTTAAGAAATAAGTTCCTTAAAGAGAATTCCGAAAAAATTAAAATTGAAGGAATAGACGCAGATGAAACCTATATTACCGAAATTGTAAAAAGAAGTCGTGCTAATGGAGTAATTTTGGATATTGGAGCTGGAACAGCTTATTTTACGATTAAAATAGCTAAAAGAACTTTAAATGTTGAAATAGTTGCGTTAGATTTGTCGTCTGCTTCTATAAGGATGGCCAAGGACAATGTTTCAAATGTTAAGGATGTTAATATTCATTTGTTAATAGCAGATGGTCGGTGTCTTCCATTTAAAAATGAAGCATTTTGGCTGGTTACTTCACGTTTAGCACCTCATAGCATAAAAGAGGCATACAGAGTTTTGAAGAAAAACGGATGGTATATTTTCAGAGCATGCGGACCATACAATTGCTGGAAAGAAGCCCACGAAATATTTGGTAAGAGGGCTCTTCCTTTTGCCACAGCCGAATGGTGGAAAACTCCTTTCAGTCGTTTAGAAAGACTTAAACAGCATGGATTTAGGGATGTTTACGAAATGTTCTTCTTAATTCAAAAATACTATACCCTAAGGCAAATCATCAAAGAACTAACCTTTAATCCAATAGTAAAAGATTTCAACCCTGAAAAAGACATATCGAAACTTAAAGAGTTCGAAAAAAATACAGAACGCAAAAAGGAATAAAAATAACAGCCGACCCTCTTATTCTATTCGGGAGAAAATAGTCCCACATTATATTATTATAAAGATTTAAATCCCACAATTTTTTTATAGAATTAATTGTGGGAAAAATGTCAATAGTAGAACTTGACAGTAAAGGAAGACTGACTCTTCCTAAGAGAATTAGGAAGGCATTCGGAAAGAAAGTGCTAATTATCGATGTTGGAGACCACGTAAAACTTATTCCGTTACCTTCCGATCCATTCGAAGTTCTTCACGGATGCCTTAAAATTAAGAAAACTTTTAGGGAATTAAGGCAAGAAGCTGAGGAAATAGCCAAAAAAGAAACTGAAAAACGAGGTGCTTAAATGCCTTTGCTTGAAAATGACGTTATTTTTGCATATTTAAACGAATATGATAAACATCATCATATTGCCGAGAGAATTTTCCAAAAGCTAAAAAACGGCGAAATTAAAGTGGAAATTTCAAGTGTCAGCCTAATTGAAATGGAGTTAATCTATAAAAGCGAAAAAATTGAAGAGAAACTCTTAGAGCATTTAGCAGCCCTAGCCGTCCTTCCAAATGTAAATTATATTGCACTAACTCCAGACATAGCCGTTACAAGCGTTTACCTAAGACAAACATCAAACCTAACGTTCTTCGACTCCCACTACGCTGCAACAGCACTAAAAATTGACAGAAAAATAATCTCATTCGACAAATCATATGATTCAGTTCCGGGGTTGATTCGAATACACCCCGAAACAATCTAAACTAGCCATTTAGTTCTCCTTAACAAATACTTGATGATTTCTATGCTTGCAAAAGCAATTATGCAAATGATGACTATTATTTCAACGACCTCCCAGCCTATTGGGGGGACTTCGAAGGCTTGGGTTACCTGTGGGATATTTAGCAGAATGACTGTGAGGACGGTGTTTCCTATGATTGATGCCCACAATAGCTTGTGGGGTTTTGCTTCCCATACAGTGTATTTTAGGGATCTGCATGTTAGGGCTAATGCTAATTCGCAGAAGATGAAAATTAAGAATAGAGTGGCACGTGCCGATATGAAAGCCGGGTCTTCTGGGCTTATTCCAAGCGGAGCTTGTGTCATAAATACGTAGAGGAAAATTGGGCATTGAATGAACACTGTTATCAAATAAAATAGTTTTACATCCTTTGAGAATATGCTTTCCTTTGGGCTTCTAGGCGGTCTTTGCATTATGTCAGGGTCTGGTGGGCTAACCCCCAGCGCGATTGCTGGAAAACCATCCGTGACAAGGTTTATGTAAAGAATCTGGACTGGTAAAAGGGGAAGAGGATAACCAATTAAAACTGTTACAGAGAGAACTATTATTTCGATAAGGTTTGCACGTAGAAGATATGCCAAATATTTCTTTATGTTATCGTAAATCCATCTTCCTAACTCTATCGCCTTAACTATTGTCGCAAAGTTATCATCAGCCAAAACGAGATCGGACGCTTCCTTGCTGACTTCAGTTCCAGTAATACCCATAGCTACCCCAATATCGGCTCTTTTTAAGGCTGGAGCATCGTTAACACCGTCACCAGTCATGGCTACAACATGGCCTTTTTTCTTCCAAGCCTCAACAATTTTGAGTTTATGGATTGGAGAAACCCGCGCGTAAACAGTAACTTTCTCAACTATTCTCTCTAAGTCTTCTTGACTCATTTTTTCGAGGTCTTCGCCTGTAAGCGCCATGTCACCTTCATGGTAAATTCCCATTTCCTTTGCTATTGCAAGGGCAGTAAGCATGTGGTCTCCCGTAATCATTACTGGTTTTATTCCGACGCGTTTACAAACTTTTATTGCTTCTATAGCCTCTTCTCTTGGCGGATCGATCATTCCAGCCAGACCAAGGAAGACAAGCTCTTTTTCTAAGCTTTTTTCATCAAAACTTTTGATTTCTTGTTCTTTCTTATAAGCAACTGCTAAGACTCTTAGGGCTTTTTCAGCCATTTCAGCATTTTTCTTCAGAATCTCCTTTCTATCTTTTTCTGTTAGTTTTCTGATTCCTTTTGAGTCTCGGATGAATGCGCATCTTTCTAAAACCAGTTCGGGGGCTCCTTTCATAAAGACTACTTTTTCTTTGGATGGAAAAACATGAACGGTTGTCATTCTTTTTCTTTCGGAGCTAAATGGGATTTCGCCTATTCTCGGGTGTTGTTTTCTCACTTCATGCGTCTTATATCCTGCTTTTTCGGCCACAACAACTAGCGCAGCTTCGGTGGGGTCTCCCCTGATTTTCCAAGTTCCGTTTTCTTGAATCAGTTCGGAGTCGTTGCAGAGGATGCAGCCTTTCATGAATAGTTCGAATGCTTCATTATTAAAGAGTTCTTTCTTGTCCTTTGTTTTAAATTCGCCTTTGGGTTCGTAGCCAACTCCGGTGACTTCTATTGTTTTTCTGGCTAGGTAAATTTCTCTAACGGTCATTTCGCCTTTTGTAAGGGTTCCGGTCTTATCTGAACATATGACAGTTGTGCATCCAAGGGTTTCGACAGCAGACATTTTTCTTACGAGGGCGTTTCTCCTCGCCATTCTATACATTCCTATAGCGAGACTTCCAGTGACAACTGCTGGTAGGGCTTCTGGAACTGCAGCAACAGCTAATGCTATGCCAAAAAGAATCATGTCTAAGGCAAACGTTGCGGTGATTACTCCTTGAATAATAAACGCCCTTAGCAGGCTTACAAGTACAACTGCCAAACAGACTCCAAGCGATAGTATGCCAAGCCACTTGCCAATTTCTTTAGTTCTTTTCTCAAGCGGAGTCTCCTCTTTAACCACAGCTGCTACTTCTTTAGCTATTTTCCCAAACTCAGTGTTCATGCCAGTAGCAACAACAACAGCTTTACCTTTTCCATAGGTTACTTCAGTTCCCGAATAAACCATGTTACGTCTCTCAGGCAGGGAAGCTTCAGAAGGCAAAGGTTCAACTTTTTTCTCAACAGGAATTGATTCGCCAGTTAGCGGCGCCTCATTAACTTTAAGATTTATCACTTCTATTAAACGCGCATCCGCAGCAATTCTATCGCCTTCTTTAAGAATAAGAATATCGCCTGGAACTATTTCTTTTGTTGCTACTTCCTCCATTTTGCCTTCTCTTAGAACCGTAGCCATCGGGCTGAGCATTTTTTTGAGGGCTTCAAGGGCTTTTTCAGCTTTATATTCTTGAGTGAAACCAAGTAGGGCTGAAGCGAAAACTATGACTAAAATTAATGTGGCGTCAAGGACTTCTTCCACAATAAAGGAGATAGCAGTTGCGATTAGAAGTATTATTATTAGGATGTCTGTGAATTGTCTGAGGAGAATTTTAAGCGGTGATTCTTTTTTGGCTCTCTCGAGTTCGTTGTATCCATATTTTCTGAGCCGTTCTTCAACTTCTTTATGGCTAAGCCCCTCTGGACTAGTGTTCAGTTTACGTAACACTTCGGAAACTTTCATGGAATGCCAGTTTTCGCTGATGGTCATCTGCTGAAACCCTACTGTAGATAACGTTAAAATGGTTATTATCCCTATAAATCTTACATGCTACACACTCGTGGTTCACAGAATTAGAATAAGGGGGAAGATTAACCAATTAATGTTGCATGTATTTTTGTTCTGAAGATTGATGTGTGACATTGACTGCGGTCTCATGTGGAAGAATGTATGGAAAATCTTTTATTCATTATTGTTGAACATGGTATGTGCTTTCATGTATATGGAGGAAATGTAATGGCTAAATGTCCAAATTGTGGAACCAATGTATCGAAGCCGCGAAAGAAGTGGAAGATGGCTGGAAGACCAGATAGTAAAGGGAAAAGAACGCAACTTGAAATCGGAATTTTTGACTGTCCAAAATGCAAAAAACCATTTAGAGCAGTTCTAAGCAAAAAGAAAATCTAAGCGTGTAGGCTATTAGAAATGCCTAAGAAAAAACAAGCTACAAAAGAAAAAGTTTGTCCGGAATGCGGAACAATAGTGAAGGAACCCTACAAAACATGGGAGCTTGTAGCTCCATTTCCAGACAAGAAAATGCGAATAACCGTAACGATATTCGGAATGTACCAATGTCCATCATGCGGCAAAAAATTCAGATCCGTAGTAGCAAAGGCTAAGATGGGCGCTGAAGGAATCGAAATCTAACAATACCGACTCCTCCCCCTTCTATTTCAAATTAACTCGTCCTAGAGAACCATAAAAAGAAAAGGCTACTATGCAATTTTACTTATAGCTATCTCCTTGGATTTAATTCTAAAACGTAAGTTAAGTTCCAAATCGGCACCAGTCAAATTCATAAGTGTTAAATCACCTATTCTGGTTTGCCGGTTTTTTGGAAGTATAATGGTCGCTGTAACTGGGTATATTTCCTTCATTTCCAAAGCAATTCTCATAAGCCAAGGAGCCAAACGAACCATCCCAGTTTCCCTATCACATTCTAAAACCTCATGTTTTTCCAGCTCTTTAATAATCTTCTCCAACTTTTCTCTCGGAATTTTTAGCTTTCTAGCCAGTACTCCTACAGTAGAACCCTCTTCCTTTTCTATTATCTCCAATAAATCCATAAGACTTCAACATTGTATAACGTATTCCACCTATTTTATAGTTTAGGAACGATGAATATAGAAACTTCGTAATATGTAATAGAAAAAATGAACAATTGTTCTAGACAACTAGAACAGAATTTACATTCTTAAGTCTTTAAATAATCGATCATTTCTTAGAAAGAGAAGAGAAGGGAGGCCGGAAGTTCAACTCAAAGACATTCCCATCCGCTCCCATCAGGGAGGGATTTTCCGAGTGAAATATATGGACTGGATAGAATTTCGAAGAAAACTCAAGCAAGAATGGAGTTCAATGTGGCATGAACTAATAGACGACAAAATAAGAGCAGAAGGTATAGCACGCCGAAACTACCCTCTACTCTTCGTTGAAAGAGGAACAGTGGTCTATGCAACAAGAGATGCCAAACCACCAGACTTCACCGAGATTCTCAAAGCATGGGCCCCAGAAAACCTCAAAAACCAAGTGCTCGTAAATCCAAAAGTTGGCGGATGGCGAAAATTCGTTCGAGTCTTTATACAAAAGAGAGCCCCCCAAAATAAAAGGAAAAATGAAGCCAGCTCAGCGAAAACAAAAAATAAGAAACAGCAACTCAAAAAGGGAGGCCGAGGCTGGCTTCACCTAATGTAACGTGTTTCAATCTCATACTAATTTTGGTGTTCGTCATGAGATATAGAAATAAGTTAAAAATTATAGCCGACATTTTAAAAGCGACTGGTGATGGCTCAAATAAAACCAGGATCATGTACCTCGCCAACCTAAGTTATCACCTGCTTGAAAAATACTTAACTATGGTGATAAAAGCACGGCTTTTACGTAATAATGGAGGCAAATATGAGATTACTGAAAAAGGGAAAGTTTTTCTAGAAAAATATGAAAAATATTCTAAAAAAATCTCTAAAATTAGTAAGGAATTAGAAACAATAAAATTTGAAAAACGAGTACTTGAGGAAATGTGCGGGACACCCTAGGACTACAACTATAAATCAAGTGAGTGATTATGATAAAAATTAAGCAAATATTTGTTACAATAATCATTCTTCTTATAGTTTTTTCGAGTTTCACGCAGATTTCTAAAGCATATGCGTATTCAAAAGAGGAAGCCGAGGAAGCTATAACTGAAACTCATCAAATCATTATCGACTGTTACAAAGCTGCGTTAGAAGCGGAAAAAGCCGGAGCAAATATTACAGAATTAATAAAAATTCTGAATGAAGTTGGAGATTCTTTTTCAAGGGCACTTTTAGCTTTAAAAAACGGAGATTATGATTTAGCTTTGCAGCTTACCGACAAATGCAACACCAAACTTGGAGGTTTCATTGATAAAGCTGAAATTATGCGAAATAGGGCTTCAGAAGAGCAGTATTGGAACCTCGTATTCATCATTTGCACTGGTATAAGTGCCGTCCTCGTTATTTGTATTGGGTTTGTGGTTTGGACCTTGCTGAAAAGGAGATATTCCAATGGAAAGATGAAGGTTAATCCTAAAGATTACCAAATCCTTTTCTTAACAGCAATTTTCGTATCCGCCCTCATTTTGGCTTCACCAGCCCTAAGCCATATACTTGTTTATCCACGTACAGAGTTCTTTACAGAACTGTGGATTTTAGACTCAAATCATAAAGCAGAAAACTATCCGTTTAACATTTCACAAAACCAAAATTACAGCATATATTTAGGCATAGCAAATCACTTAGGTCATTGCACATACTATATGGTTCAAGTGAAGTTTAGAAACGAAACACAGCCAGCACCCACAAGCTTCGGACCAATAAAAGAACGTTTGCCAAGCAGCTTGCCAGCATTATATAATTTTACCTTCTTCATTGCCGATGAGCAAGTTGAAGAGCATCTGTTAACTTTCTCAATTAATTATGTATCAAATGAAGAATTGACAAAGGTTAATATCCAAAGCATGAAGCTTAACGACGCCACAATAAGTCTACCAAATTATGTGATTGGATGGAACTCCACCAGAAAAGGTTTCTACGGTTTCCTTTTCTTTGAACTTTGGTTATATGACAAAAACATTGAAAGCTTCAAGTATCATGGCCGTTTCGTTGGATTATGGCTTAATATGACATTATCTGCCTAAAACTTTGAATGCTGATTGTATTCATGAACTATTTTGTGGGATATTTTGAATTGAGCACTGAAAAGTTGAAGGTTGCGGTAGTCGGTTTCGGGAAGATGGGCATGTTACATGCAGGAATATTGAACGCTTTGCCCCAAGCTGAACTTGTAGCTGTATGTGAAAAAAGTCGACTAATTAGAAAATTTTTAAGGAAAATTTTGAAGAACGTCTCGGTAGTTGACGATGTTAAAAAGCTTTCTAGTATAGATTTAGATGCTGTTTACGTAACTACACCAATAAACACTCATTTTTCGGTTGTTAAGAGTCTCTATGAAGACAAAGTCGCTTGTAACCTTTTTGTTGAGAAAACGCTTACTTCAAGCTTTAAAGAAGCTAAGAAGCTTTGTGAATTAGCACAAAAGTTTGGCGGCGTTAACATGGTTGGTTATATGAGGCGTTTTTCTGTTTCATTTATGAAAGCGAAGGATTTGCTCAGTCAAGGAGTTATTGGCGAACCTATCTCCTTTAAAGCTTATGCCTACTCATCCGACTTTTTCGGAATTAAAGGAAATTCAAAGATTCATCCTCCAAAAGTTGGAGTCGTTAGAGACTTAGGCTGCCATGCAATCGACCTAGCCCTATGGTTTTTCGGAGATTTCAAGGTTAAAAATGCGAATATTAAGTCAATTGTAAATGATAGCTCCATTGACTCAGCCCTTTTTAAGATTGAAACCTCCAGCGGCGCGTTAGGAGAATTCAGCATTTCATGGTGCGTTGATGGATACCGCATACCTGAGGTAGGCTTTATAATTGAGGGTTCTGAAGGTAGCTTAAGCGTTAACGACGACGAGTTGACACTAAACCTGAAAAATGGAAAGAGCCGAAAGTGGTTTAGACACGACCTTGGTGACCAAGTTGACTTTTGGCTCGGGAGCCCCGAATATTACCGCGAAGATGAATGCTTTGTTAAGGCTGTTGCTTTCAATAAACCTGCCGAGCCTTCTTTTGAAACAGCCGCCAAAATCGACAACCTAATTGATGAAGTTTTAACTAGGGCTGATTAAGTTGAAGAGTCAAGATAAAGTTTTACTTGTTGGCGACAACCCATTTCATGGCATAAGCCATCTTTCACAAAAAAGAAGCAGAACCAGAGGAAAAACTCCAACAAATCCTGAATACGCAGCTAAGCTGATAGAGCTTTCTGTCGAAAACGGTGCTAACGGATTCATGTTCTCAGTAAGCAGGAAAACCCTCTCAATTTTGAATATTCTACGAAAAAACAACAAAAATAATAATTTGAAATTGTATGCCATAGTGCCCTACGCCTATGAATATGTAAGGCTGGCAAATATGACTGGAGGAGTTCCAGGTCTAGCCAAAAAATTAATGAAAGAAATTATTTTTTCTGGAAATATTCGCGCTATAGCCTCGAGTCTAAAAGGAGTTTTAAAATCGAATCTGAATTCACTTATTAAAACTTATTTGCTTTATGAAATTTCGAGAATCAAACGTTCAACGGGCAGAAAAGCCAAGCTTGAATCCGTTTTACTTCATCAGCTAATAACGGATTTATGCCTCGGCTTAGGCTTAGATCACATACTTAAATTTTACATAAAGTTCATGTTGAAAGCTGGAATAGCTCCTGGCTTTAATACCGGCAACTTCACCTTGTTAGTGAAGAAGTTCAGAGAATGGAACGTAAACCTAGAAGATGTCACCATAGCTGCGCCCTTCAATAAGGCTGGCTTCCAGATGGTTCCTTCAAGAGAAGAATGTGAAAAGACTTTAACCGGGTTACCCAAACCAAATGTTTTGGCAATAAGCATACTGGCGGCTGGATATCTAAAGCCAGAAGAAGCAATAGATTACATAGCAAGACTTCCAAACATAAAAGGAGTCGCGGTGGGAGTATCAAAGGAAAAACA
>JAOZNA010000102.1 GCA_029934005.1 Candidatus Bathyarchaeota archaeon | reverse complement strand
GTGCCATCGGTGGGCTTCAATATGGCGGTCACAAAATTGAGCTTCTTAATCGCTTTGAAAGTTTCAAACCTGAATGGTTTGATTATTGGTATGAAAATTACACGTTAATTGAGGGTCACGTGTTACGTGGAGCCTTACGTATCGTAAACGTTGACGAATACCCATATTATTTTAAGGCGACAAGAAGTGTGGCTCGTAGGAGAACTACATATCATAAATGCCCATCTTCCTTAACTAACAGTCATCTTATTGCTTTTGACTTTATAAAAAAGTATGGACCTTTTACACCTTCAGAATTTAAGGAGCGATTTTGCGAAAAATATCCGAAGTTTAGAAATGTGGCCAAGAGATTGTTGTATGACCTATATAATTATGGAAAAATTGCTCGCATGGGAAGAAAGAATCAGAAGCCACTCTATCATGCAATAGAGAAACTACCTTACAAGCTAGACATGACCCAGATAAGTGAAAAAGAAGCTAAAGAATGGTTGTTTTTAAAATGTCTGAGCACATATGGTCCTTTCACTTTAAAAGATATTGCTCACTGGACAGGGTGGAACATAACTGAAACAAAAGAAACACAAAAAATTCTGTTAGAAAAGAAGAAAATCTCAATTGTGAAAATAAAAGGTTCTTTAATTCCTCACTGTGTAAGAGTGGAAGACTTGCCCTTTCTAGATGCACTTAGAAAAGGCCTCCCTGAACATTCTTTTGTTCGGATATTATTTAACGATGATGCCTTATTACTTGGCTATTATAGACGGCTGAGGGAATATTTTGGTTACCATTGGAGGTATCCGCAATTCGCTGAAGGAATAGTATGGCGAGCTGCAATATTGTATGGTAGACAGATGGTTGGTGAAGCCATAGTAGATATGTCAGTGAAGTCCCGATTTTTTAAAGTGAGAAAACTCGTATTACGTAAAGAGTTTTGGGCATCCGAAATATTATCTGAGATAGAAAACGAGTTTATGAAACATGCAAAATTCCAAAATAAGACTCTTAAGATAATTGACCTTAAACTTATTTAGAATCTTTTGGGTATGGAAATGTTTACTTTTGAGTTAAGTCGTTAGCTTCTTCAATTGAACAAGAACCGCTTTTCCCTTTTCTGTAAGTCTGTAGTAATTTCTTTTGATCTTTCCAAATACTTGCTCAGACCTGCTTCGTACAATCAGATCCATATTTTCAAGTTCAGCGAGATGCTGATATACTGTTGGAATTTTAAGTTTAACTTTAAACTTTTTCTTCAAAACTTTCCAGATTTCATAGCCATATAACTCCTTCCTTGATAATATTTGAAGAATATTCAGTTTAGTTTCACCTAGTCTTGTTGTATATTTTCTTTTTTCAACACGCCTAAGCAACGCTTCTAATTTTTTGCTTCCCTTAACAAGATTTCTTGTAATTTCCGGATATTTTAGCCCCATACCAGTAATTATGCAGACAATCTTTTCAGAGGAATCTATCTCTCCGGCTTCCACAAGTTTCTTTAAACACGCGATGGTAGTAGCTGATGCAGGCTCTGCGAAAATTCCCTCTAATTTAGCAAGGTAACCTACCGCCTCAATGATCTCTTTATCTGAAACAGATATTGCTGTTCCTTTCGATTCTCGGATAGCATTTAACGCCAGAAGCCCGCAAGGAGGTTCTTTTACGCTGATGTCAAGAGCTATGGTCGAAATGCTATCTACTGAAATAATTTTATTAGCCCCTCTTTTGAACGTTTCAACAATTGGTGCACATCCTTCTGCTTGTGTTCCAACAATTTTTACGTTCTTACTTCGGATAAACCCTACTTGGTATAGTTCGTTTATTCCTTTCCAGATCATAGATAAATGACCGCCACTGCCCATTGGAACTATTATTCGATCAGGTGGTGCCCAGTTTAATTGTTCACATATTTCATAAACTGTTGTTTTTTCCCCTTCTAGGAAATATAGGTTATAAGGCATAACAAAGTGACTGAAGATACCTTGTTCTCTGTCCCGAACTGCAAGAGCGTATGCTTGCCAACATGCTTCTTTACCATCCTTGGCGATTTCTACGTCGGTGCCATAGGCTATTGTCTGATAGAACTTGCCGATGTCTACTCTTTGCGCGAGAAAAACTTTACATTTCAGTCCTGCGCGTGCTGCATAAGCCACAACAGAAGCCACCAAGTTAGCGGTTAATCCACAGTAAATAGATTCAACTCCGAACTCCTTTACCTTCGAAATTTCTACAGTAGTTCCACGATCTATGAAAGCACCTGTAGGATTTGTTGTCTCATCTTTAAGGTAAAGCTCTTGCAGACCAAGTCTTTTTGCTAATCTATCGCATTTATGCAAGAAAGTTCCGCCTTCACCTAAAGAAACAATGTTAGATTTATCAAACACTGGTAGAAACTCAAAATATTTCCACACTCCTGGTGTTCTACGCTCCAAATCATTCAAACTAATCTCTTCACGTATTTTGTCTAAGTCATAAGTGATATGGAGAATGCCGTTACAGTTAGGGCAAGTTTTAACATAGGTTTTAGGATTGTATGTTCTATTACATTGTGTACATTCCAACTTTGAAATGAATGCCATGTGCCTATATATAGGCATAAATTCATATATCATTTTGCTGCGATTCTCCCGAGAGTAGGCACATGAACGTTCTAGAAACCATTAGAACTAGGAGAACTATTCACTTCTTCAAACCAAAATCGCTAACTAACGAACAAATTGTAACAATGTTTAATGCAGTCAGAATAAGACAACAATGGAAGTTCACAATATGAAATTTGGCGTAAAATCCCTAAAGGATATACATGGATGCACTTTAATCGTCTTAGCGTCAGTTCTGTGGGGAACTATGGGCATTCTTGCTAAATTATCTTTTGAATACGGGATTTCTCCAGAAACTTTAATTGCTTTAAGGCTTACCATCAGTTTTTCAACATTATTGGTTTTCCTTTTATTATTTGACAGAAAATCACTAAAAGTTCATAAGGCTGATGTCCTTCTCTTTTTATTTCTCGGAGTTTTCGCCGTTGCTCTTCAAAGGGTTTCCTATTTTTATGCTGTAGACCTTACAACAGCTACAGTAGCAGCAATACTTTTTTACACGTACCCTGTTTTTGTAACGCTTTTTGCTTCTGTCATTCTGAAAGAGAAAATCTCTTTTAGAGAATGGCTGACAATTGGTTTAACGTTTTTAGGAGTTTCACTTGTTGTAAAAGTATATAAGACGGCCTTGTTAAATGTGAATGGCGTTGGGATATTCTTCGGGTTACTTTCAAGTTTCCTTTTTGTCTTCTATTTTATAGCAACCAAAAAGCTCAGAAAGAGATATGCTAGCTGGACACTAACCCTCTACGGCGACGGGATAGGGACGCTGGCTTTAACGCCAATTCTCTCTTTTTCGTTTTCTCGCATACTGCAATTTCCCACAGAACTTTGGCTACTGGTTTTCACTATAGCTTGGGTTCCATCTCTTTTAGCTTATTTACTGTATGCCCACGCTTTAAAGTACGTCAAATCTTCAAAAGGAAGCGTACTTTCAGTAATAGAACCCCTATCAGCGGCGCTATTCTCCACGATAATCCTAGGAGAAAACCTTGAAATCCCACAAATAATGGGTATAGCACTTGCGTTAACAGGGGTTGTCCTAATCTTCCTTTTCTCAAATGTTGGACAACGTTATCAGTCTTACCAGCAGAACTCTGAAAACAGTAAATTATTAGCGCTTTAGGGTGTGGAGCAGCATGAAATGGGAGATATTAAGGCGAAAGGTTTTGGAATGGGGAGCTTCTATTGTTGGTTTTGCAGATTTGAAAGAA
>JAOZNA010000101.1 GCA_029934005.1 Candidatus Bathyarchaeota archaeon | reverse complement strand
TCTAGCCTGGTAGGACATCGGCCTCCCGAGCCGACGACCCGGGTTCAAATCCCGGTGGCCGCACCATTGATTCGATAAATTTGCCCGATTCATCGGAGGATTATTTGAAACTTTTTGATGGAACCATAATCGAATTGGATACTAGAGTTGACATTAAACATACGCTTTTAACGAGGCAGAAGGAAGCTCTGAAAATGGCGAAGGGAAGATGGAAGACAAGGCCTGAGCATTTAAGTTTGGATAAGATTAAAGAGCTGTTGATGGCTGATGATAAAAGGCAAAGGGAAACATACGACAGCTATCAATTGGTTATGGAAAGGCGAAATATATCGAGTAAAGCGTGGAATTTTGATGAATACGTTGCGAATGCTGAATATGACTTTCTAGGCTTATTTCAGGCGATCTTGAAAGCATGCGGAAAAATCCTATATGCCTCGGAAAATTTGCTGAGATTATGTTTTAATGTATTATACTTTCTATTGTTTGTTGTGCTGACGATGGAGGATAATATTGTAGTATACTATTATATGTAGGATCTGGCCCAATTTCCTTCATGGTATTTATGATTGCTTGTTTTATTGTTTGTTTATCTGATATTAAATGTTGTAGTAGTCGTATGGTTGCTTGGTCTGTGTGCTGTATCGAGACTCCTCCGTTCCAACCGATGTATGCTTTAGCTCCTTTACGAATGAATGCTTCTGCCATGTAGGCATTGAGTAAGCTTTCACATCCCATCATGATAATTGTGGAGTTCTTAAAAGTTCCTTTCATTTTGTATTGTACGAATTTTGGGCCTATGGCAAAGAATGTTTTCGAATTTGGCGTGTCATATGTTACTTGAAACACTTCGTCAGCTAGCTGCTCGTTAACATATTTTGTTGTTGTATAGGGTTCTGATGTGAAAAAGACTGCTGGTGTTATGATGTCTCCTTTTTCGGAGGACATGTGGGATGTTGAATGAACTCGCAGTATTATAAGTTTGTAGTTATGCACTGCTAAGTTCCTGTAGAATTGAACTGTAACACTTTCCCATGAAAAATAGTCTATGCTATAACCCGCTTGTTTGAGGATATTTGTGGCCACTTCTACAAAGGTGTGATTCGAAAACGCTAAGCTTAACTGGTCAACTATTGCCGCTTTCAATTTGGAAGATTTTGTTTCCGATTCAGAAGGTTCTGGACTTACTGTTTGACTTTGAGGCTGATTTAGAAAAGTGTAGCCAAAATAAGCTGAAAAAACAAGTAATAGCAGCATCAAAGCTAAAAATATGGTTGTGACTATCTTTCTCTCCCTTTCTTTCTCAGCTCTTATTTTCGCTTTCGTTCCTAAACGCTTCTTCTTAGCTTTCATACATGACACCTACAACATTTCAGAAAAAAGAGGGAAGTTTAAGGTGTAGATGCATACTTTCCATTGTTTTGTTCTCTCTTTTTAATACGCTTAACGTAGATGAGCGTTACAGCGGTGACGATAAGAATCGTTGAGGCTAAACCAATGTAGGGAGCCAACAAAGCAAGCTTATCAACCGGAACAATAATGCCGCCAACAGAGGGGGGTATTAGCATAACAGCCGGGTCAGTAGCAAATTCAACTTCAGTCCCTGTTATCTTCCAAATGATTTTTATCGGAAACTCACCTGGTTTAGCTCCCGGACCCACAGAAAACGTAGGACCAGTAACAATTCTTAAGCTTTTGGGATTAATCTCTATAGTTCCTTTTAAAAGAGTTACTTTAGTATCTTGGGGAATTTCTCCAGTCCATTGATACCTAACCATACTTACAGAGATTTTTTCATTAGTTGGATTGGCGAGTATTATATTAAAAGCGCCTGTGTTACGTTTCTGCTCCTCTGGTTTTGGAATCTGTATTCTTATTGTTTTGGGATCTGCTGTAGCTCCTACCTTACTCGCTCTTTCATAGAAAACTTTGTAGAGGGTAGCAGTTGCTCGTATGCTATAAACAAAGCACCGTTCAGCAATTCTCGTTAAATCACCATCATTATCATTATCACCAGAATCATTGTCACTCAAATGATCTTTTTTTGTCGGCGTTTGAGGCCAGCCAGTGTAATCCATCCACCCTTGCCTATCATTCTTGTCTCCATCGTAATCATCGGAAGCAAAGTAATCCGCGTATTGATTAGTGGTGTACATTAAATAGTACAGGCCATCATCCATACAAGCAGGAATATTAATAAGCCCCCCAGCGGCTTTTGCGTCGTTCGCATCCCACCTCTTATAGTTTTCATTTGTGTCCATCCAATCCTCGTAGCAGTCATCTCCTCCTGGTATTAGTTCACCAGGATGGAAATCCTCATGTGCATGGGCTGGCACACTCATGTCTTGAAGAAGATGGCAAATATGTCCCAAGTATTCGTATGCCTTGTCCTTATAACATTTTGTGTATGCGTCTATAGCCATGACCCATAGCCTTCTCGCTTTTTGGAGGGCGTTCGGATATGTGGGTACTTCTGTAATTGGTGCTTTGACCTTATCGTCATCTCCCATATCGGCATCCCAAAAATGAGTTATTGTAGTCAAAGGCCCTGTATAGCCATATACAATGTCAACCTCGTCCTCACGGGTGGCTCCGCGTTTTATATCATCTAAGTGTTGCTTAATTTCAGCGTTGGAATATACTTTTTCTGCCTCTACACAAATATAGGGATGGTTATCTGTAGCATAGGCTTCTACCCGTTCACTTAACATTAGAATACTGAACATCGTTGATGCCAAGGCAATCAGTAGAATAGCCATTAAAAAAGTCTTTTTCTTCAATTTTAACTCCTTCTCCCTCCCTTACTTTTTTAAAATCATCCTTCAGAACTTAACTGTCAGCCTTTATCAGTTGAGTTGATAGAGATAAAAGGCTGACAATTAAGAACTGAAGGCCCCAAAATAGGTCATTCTAAAACTTAAACTTATAAATTTTATGGCAACTTCATTTAACCTTTGTGGTTTAACTAAATGATAATTAGGTATTTACTCAGGGGTTTATTCTTCAACTCTTCAACAAGATCGTGTTTGAACTTGTTGAAGGGTGGTGCGTATATTTCTAAATTCCGCATCTTTTAAGAGTTTTCCAATGATTTTTCATCGTAATAATGAACCTTAATATCTATTATACACAATGTTATTTCAATTTAGTATCTAAGTCTCTGTAAACATTTAGATTTGGGAATCTCTTAAAAACCTCCGGTAGTAGTGCGATGCCATAGGATGTTCCTAGTCTAAAACTCATTCTTTTCCCAAAATCTACTTTCTATAAGCTCTATCCTATCTAATACTCTCTCATTATAGGCTATAGCATGATCATTACATGCAAAACAAGCTTAGAATTAAAATTCTAAATATCTACAATAACAACTAGGGAATGGTGAATTCTAAAATGGAAAACAAGAAGAAAGAAAGTTAATCCTAAAAAGGATAACAACGATAATTCTAAGGCGGGTATCATAGATCAAGCTAGACACCTATAACCTTTAGAAGCATCCATGAAGAATTTTGTTTTTCCTTTCGCATATCCACATGCATTTTTCTATTTTTATGTCAAATTTACAACGTTAAGATTTGTATATCAAATCTAGAAATTATACTAAAGAAAAAGAATAGAAATCTTAATATTGCATAGGAAAAATGCGGAGTTTATCCGCGGAGATTCCGGCCAAATTCGCAGTTGAATCCGTCAGGTCTGGACTAAAATACTGATTTGGAAAGAAAAATTAAGGTTTGAGCCATTCTAAACGAATAGGCTTTCTGCTTAGTTCTTTTCTTCCATAAGCTACCCATTTGCTTCTTTCTCTCCATTTTCTCATGGGCAATGTAAGTTCTAGGTGTGAACCGAT
>JAOZNA010000100.1 GCA_029934005.1 Candidatus Bathyarchaeota archaeon | reverse complement strand
AAGAATATAGACAAACTCAACCCCAACCCATAGCTAACCACCAACTAAAATGGCAGAGGCAGGCGGAGGGAGAAGCACATCTTCAAGGGAATCTTCAACAGAGAAAAATTCAGTCAAATAGTGGTTAAGTCTATACATAAATTGAAAGTTCAGCAGGCTAAACTCCGCCATGTAACTTTCAGACTTCAACAAAGAGATAAAATGCTCTTTAAAACATGCATTAACGCAGTTAAGAATAAGGATAAAGAAAAAGCTGTAATTTGCGCAAACGAAATTGCAGAAGTAAGAAAATTAATAAAATTTCTAAATCAAGTTGAATTAGCTCTTGAACGTGTAATACTTCGACTAGAAACGATTAAGGAATTAAGCGAAATCGTAGTTGAGCTCAGGCCAGCATTAAAAGTTCTTAAAAGTGTAACAAATCAGCTTTCCCAAGTTTTACCTGATGTTGCTTACGAACTTGAATCGGTAAGCGAAAGCATTTCCGAAACCTTAGCCACAACAAGCTTTAGGAGTTCACCTGAATCGTTAGTTCCCTTACAAATGAAAACTCCTGGCGGAGAAGAAATACTTAAAGAAGTCTCAGCTTTCCTTGAGGAGAAAGTGGCTGAGAAGCTCCCTGAACCGCCTGCCTCGCCTACTCTTGAGAAAAAGCCTGAACTTAAAACTAAAACTGGGGAGATGATAGCATTAACTGCCATCGCTTGTTCCAGCTCCGCAAAGGAAAAAACTGAAAAATTTGGCAGAATAACCTCTTATCAAGATGTAGAACTTCAGAAACTCTCCATGAAAATTCAGAAAGACCCCGCAACGCAAGAACTGGAGAAAATGGTGCTTGAATACATAAAAAGGAAGGATGGACAACTCGACCTAACAGAATGCGCATTAGACCTCAAAGTGCCATCAAGCGAAATCGAAGAAATTCTCAAAAATTTAGGAGAAAAGGGCAAAGTCAGAATTTATGTTAAGTGATGAATATGAGCGCTTCAGAAGAACTTGAAAAACTTGCAACACATTACGCAAGCGAAGCCGTAAAACTAGACAAGCAAGGCGCCAGAGGAATGGCAATAGCCATGTACCAAAAGGCAATAGAAACCCTGCTCAAGCTTGTGCAGTTGTATCCAAACTATGGACTAAACAAGGTTTACATACAGAGAGCAATGGCTTATCAAGAACGAATAAAGGTTCTGCAAGGTGGAATGCCTCCCATCGAAGTTGAACCAACCGAAGGAAGAGAAGAAGGAAAGGAACCAACCCAAAAAACGCTAACCACTCCATCAAGAGTTAAAGCAACCTTCGACGACTTAGTCGTAAAGGAAAAACCCGACGTAAAATGGGATCAAGTAGTAGGACTGGAACACGCCAAAAAAGCCATTAAAGAAGCAATAGTCTATCCAGTTCAAAGACCAGACCTTTTCCCACTAGGGTGGCCCCGCGGAATCCTACTCTTCGGACCGCCAGGATGCGGAAAAACCCTACTTGCAGCTGCTGTCGCAACGGAAATCGATGCCACATTTATCTCGGTTGATGCAGCCTCGATAATGTCCAAATGGTTAGGTGAAGCAGAACAGAATGTTGCGCGTTTGTTTTCTTCCGCAAGGGAAGTTGCGGGTAATGGACGTCCAGTCATAGTTTTCATCGATGAGCTTGATTCGTTGATGGGTAAACATTCAAACGAGGTGGGTGGAGAAACAAGGGTGAGAAACCAGTTTCTAAAGGAAATGGACGGAATAATAGATAAGGGTAAGAAACTTCATGTATATGTAATTGGGGCTACAAATAAGCCGTGGGATCTTGACTGGCCCTTCATTAGAAGATTCCAAAAGAGAATTTTGGTTCCGCTCCCAGACTACCATTCCCGGCTTCAGATGTTTAAGCTTTACACGAGTGATCTTGAATTATCGCCTGATGTGGATCTCCATGAACTTGCTAGGCTTTCTGAAGGTTTCTCTGGAAGCGATATTCGTGACACGTGCCAGTCGGTGCATTTGAAGGTTGTCGGAGAGTTCTTTGAGTCTGGTTTGGCGAAAAATAAGCTTGCTAAGCCTAGACCAATAAAGATGGATGATTTTAGACGTATACTTGAAGAGAGAAAACCAAGCGTTTCGGTTGAGATGGTTGCGCTTTACAATAGGTGGTTTGAAGCATTTAAGGCATTATAGGGAGCGTGGAAAGGTTTGGAGAGCTGGTTTGTTTACTCAAAGCTAATTTTTAGCCCCTCCCTTCTCCCTGTTAGCCACCTCTCCAAACTACACAAAGCTCCCTCAAAAACCTATCTTCAACAAACACCATTAACTGACAAACTTTTATCTCCTCTTAATTTTTACCGTAACAACCTCGTCTCCAGAGAGTTCTACGTTTTTCAGAGTTGAAACCATAGCCAAGACAGCTTTACTAATTATTCTTTGAACAAAAGGATTAACTTGAATAATGGTTCCATGCACATAAAGCCTCAAATCTTCAATTTTCCCTTTAGAAGCCTCAACTATCTTCTCGATAAAAGTACCAATTTTCTCAGAGTCCTTTATTAAATTAAAATATGGCTGATTGATGCCTTCTGGAATTTCTTTCTCTCCAAAGCCAGAAAAAGCTATAATCGACTTAAATTTTCCACAAGCCTCTAAAATTTCACCAGAATCTTTCACAGCCACAATCTTATAAATGGAAGGATTTTCAGCCACTAGGTCTCTAAAACCCTCAAGAATAACTACATCAGCATCTTCACAGAATCCAACAATCTGATTTAAACCAAGATTTTCCGTGTTCATTTTCATAATTACAGCTATTTCCCTTGGTGCAACACTTAGAACAGTCTTCGCTCCTGCTTCGGAATGTCTCCAAGTGTCCTTCCCCTTGGTATCAATCGAAAAATCCTTTTCGGGAATATGCTTAACAGTTGCTATCTTAAACCCTCTTTGAGACAGGTGCTTAACCAACAATTCTATTGTTCTAGTTTTTCCAGAGCTTTTACTGCCTACAACAGCAATAACAAGCATCATGTTCCCTCCAATTTAAATGTCTGCTTTAATGCATAAAGTCAAGGAAATAAATTTTTTCACAAAGGCTATGGTCTATAACCACTTAAAACGTGTAAACCTAAGACTGCCGACAAAATATCCGCCGTAGTTCCAGGATTCAAAAGATTCGATTCCATCCGCAACTCTCTATCAAAATCATACACCATTCTCCTTCCTTCAGAAGTCTTTAAGCCTCCAACTCTAAGAATCTCCTTAGCCCTAGCAGAAACTTCCCTAGCTTTCTCAATTCCAACCTTCCTAGCTATTAAAGTATCTGGAAACTCAGCGAGAATCTTCAAGAAAGTCTGAACAGTCGCAACGTTAACGTCACTTGTTTCATCCAACACTTCAACAAAGAATGGATAACCAAAATCAAATGTAACCGGATAATTCTTAATCCATTCCCGACAGATTAAGTCGTAACCAGAAGCTATTTTAAAAACATTGTAAAGAGAAATGCCCTTTTCCAAAATTTCCCTTTTGGAATCAGGATTGTTCACATCAAGACTTGGAGCATGCCCCAAACCACCTGGCTTAGCAATTTCTATTGCATCATAAACTGCAACCGCATCTTCAACAGTGGTAGACTTAACAATTAGGTCGAGATTTTCCCTTAGCCTCTTAAGCGAAAATTTTCCTTCAGAAAAAGTTTTTCCAGCAGCCACAGCCAAAGGACAAAGCAAAATAATCGCTCCAAGTAAGGTATTACCGCCCCTCTGCCAACAAAGCATGCTTTCAACAGCATCTCGAATAATATTGCCAACGCCAACCTTGTCTAAAGGAGTACTACCAGAAGCTAAGCCAACCCCCCTTGCAGCGGCATTTCGAAAATGCGGGTACAAAGCAACAGCAGAAGCCAAAAAATGCTCATAACGAGTATCACCAAAATCCGCATTTCTATGAACATT
>JAOZNA010000036.1 GCA_029934005.1 Candidatus Bathyarchaeota archaeon | reverse complement strand
AAGTTTTACCCTTTCAATCCATTTCTTCATCCATAAACCTGCCCAAACATTCAAAAATTCTTCAAAGTCCTTTGGATTTTCCTTGAAAAAGTTGTAGGCTTTATCTGCTAGTTCAAAATCGGAATTTTCCACTGCTATCAAGTTCCAGTGAACCTTAAGGTAGTTAAGCAAGTCTTCATATGCTACTTGGAGGACCTTTCTATCAGCTCCTTTTAGGTCTAGGAGCGGATTTTTATTCTGCAAGCTTTCCATTAGTAAGAGTTTAAGGAAATTCA
Organism: Candidatus Bathyarchaeota archaeon; assembly: GCA_029934005.1. Classification (GTDB taxonomy): domain Archaea; phylum Thermoproteota; class Bathyarchaeia; order Bathyarchaeales; family WUQV01; genus JAOZNA01. Next base: position 14,358 of record JAOZNA010000036.1, on the reverse strand, counting down.
TGAATATCTCCTGCTGGAAGCCCTCCCCAAGATAAAAAGGGGATAATGGTTTTAATTAACTTTATTCCGTATCTACTCATAACTTGAATTTCTAATGTTTCGGTCTTAGAATAACTAAGTTATGAAATTTGTTAGTCCAGCTTCTTTTGCAATTTCTATCGCTTTCTCCATTTCAGCTCTTGTGAGTCTTCTCCGTAATTCTGGAATCTCGTGGGCTCTCCATTCTGGACGATACTGAAACATGACGTTTGTCCGAGTTGAAGCTCCAAGCTCATTTGCTATCCAATTTAAAATAGGTCTTACGCAGCATTCCAAATGTTCTGGAAGAACTAGAACCCGAATTATTAATTCGCCAAATTCCTTAGCTAATTTATGATTTCTAGTGCAAACTTCCCAGTATTTTGGAGCATCAGAAATCCTCTTGGAACATTCTCCTGGACCATACTTAAAATCAAGCAAGTAGACATCTGCGAATCCAGCTAGCAGTTTGGCTGTTTCTTCGCTGTAGTATGAATTTGAGTTCCAAACGACAGGTATGTTTACGTTTACATGTTTGAAAGTTTCCAGCCATAACCAAAGCCAAGGTGTTGGCTCTCCACCAACCAAATTAGCGTTTCGGCATCCACTTTTACGGAGCCTTTCAACTTCTAAAGCTAAATCTTCAGGTGAATATTCTGTTCCAGACTCGTACCATTGTGAAATCGACCAGTTTTGACAATGTAAACAACGCATGGTACAGCCAAGGGTGAAAATTGTTCCTGAAGGAACGAGCTCTGGTTCTTCGCCCATATGCTCAAATATTGTTGAAACCTTTATTGAAGAACCGCAACGGCAATAACCCACTTTTCCAGCTAAACGATTAACACCGCAACGCCTCGCACAAAAATGGCAGTTTTCCATAATTCTTTTCGCAATTTCAATTTTAAGGTCAAAATAAGACCTTTTTGGCGTTTCTAGTTGCTTAAAACTCACCTGTTTCGAATCAACTTTCCTTTCCAGTTTGTAATATTCTTGAGTTAATTCTTCGTGGAGTTTCCAGAGTTCTTCTAAAGTGCTTTTTTCTGAAAATTCTGCTGGAAGCTTTTTGGCTATCAAAAACTTTGCTATTTTGCTGTTTTGCATGACATCGAAGTATCTGGCTAAGCTAGCTTTAGCCTTTTTATCCTTAAGGACAGCAATTGCGTCGGGACGCCAAACAGCCCACAATTCTATTCATCTTGAAAATGCTTCAGTAAAGGTTTAAACTTTCGGTTTATTGGATGAATGCTTTACAAGTCTGCTTTGGTGCTGCCTTCTAATTCGGCGATAAATTGACACTTTTCTTAGAATAAGGCATATGGGTAAGAGTAGCCTGAAGGATGCAGTTTTCCCTTAATTGGTATGTTTTGACCACAACTTGGACATCGCATATCCTTTGTTAAATTCCACTTTGTTATTTCGAAACTGAATCGTTTTATTAGAAGCTCATTGCAGTTTGGGCAGTAAGTGTTCTCGTAGGGGTGCCCTGGCACATTACCTAAATAAACATAGTTCAAACCTGCTTCTTTTGCTGTTTTGTATGCTTTTTCCATGGTTGAAACAGGAGTTGATGGGATGTCGGTGAGTTGATAGTCTGGATGAAACCTTAAGAGGTGAAAAGCCGTGTCTTTTCCAAGGTTTTCCTTTATCCAAACTGCGAGTTCATGTACTCTTTCCATTGAATCTCCAATTTTCGGAACTATTAGATTTGTTATTTCTATATGTATACCGTTCCTTTTCATTTCCTTCAAAGACTCATAAATTGGCTCAACTGAAGGAACTGAGGAGAAAGTCTTGTAGAATTCTGGGTCTCCACCACCTTTAAAGTCAACTGTTGCGGCATCCAAGTATGGAGCAATTGTTTTTACTGCTTCTGGAGTCATATACCCATTAGTTACAAACGTGTTAAAGAATCCTACTTTCTTGGCGAGTTTAGCCGTTTCATATGCATACTCGAAGAATATGGTTGGTTCAGTATAAGTGTAGCTTATCCCTTGACAACCATTATCCCTTGTTGCTTTTACAACCTCATCCGGAGGAAAATCCCTTCCAGCTATCTCCTTTTGCTGACTTATCATCCAATTATCACAGAATTTACATCTAAAATTACATCCAATGGTTGCTATAGACATCACTAAAGCGCCGGGATGGAAATGCGATAAAGGCTTTTTTCCAATAGGGTCTACGCAAGCTGAAATTGCTTTTCCGTAGACAAGGGAGTAAAGCTTCCCATTCTCGTTTTTTCTGACCAAACAAAAGCCTCTTGCACCATCTGGGATTACGCACCTTCTTGCACATAAGTGGCATTGAACCTTCCTATCAGAAAGCTGTTCATAAAGCATAGCTTCTTTCAACTATTTCTCCTCCTTTATGTGAAAACCATTGCCATTAAACTTTATGTTCAAATTCCTCCTAACAGCCCTAAATCCCTTCTTATGACCGTTTGTTTCAACAAGTCCAGCCTCACGTAACTTCCTTAAATGAAAAGAAATCGTTGTCGGCGAGAAATTTCCATCCAAAAATTTTCCGATTTCCGAAATCTTCTGAGCTTTAGGATACTTGCTTATGAGGAACCTTAAAATTTTCACTCTTGTGGGGTCACTTAATGCCTCACATATTTTATGCCCGTTAAGTTTTTTATCCGTCAAGGAAATCACTATTTTCATAAAATAATATGAAAATATTTAAATCTAACGAAACCGCTAAACCTCTACTCTACACTAAAACACCAAGCAGGGAACATAAATGACACTTAAAAATAAGCTCTTAGAGCCAGGAGAACACTTCCTTCAAGGAAACCAAGCCCTAGCTGAAGGAGCCTTATTTGCCGGCTGCAACTTTTTCGCTGGATATCCAATAACCCCAGCAAGCGAAGTGCTTGAACACCTAGCAAAAAGAATGCCCCAGCTAGGTCGAATTTGCATACAAATGGAAGATGAGATGGCGTCAATAGGAACCGCCATAGGCGCAAGCTGGGCTGGAGCAAAAGCCATGACAGCTACGTCTGGACCGGGCTTCAGCTTAATGCAAGAATTTATAGGCTACGCGTTTATGACGGAAACTCCGCTTGTAATAGCAAATATTCAAAGGCAAGGTCCAAGCACTGGTCAAGCCACCAAGGCTGCGCAGGGTGATGTAATGCAAGCCAGATGGGGCACCCATGGAGATTACATGCCAATAGTTCTTTCACCAAACTCCCCTCAGGAAATGTTTGATTTAACAATTAGAGCTTTCAATTTAGCTGAGAAATATAGAACTCCAGTCGTTTTGTTGGCTGATGAAATTGTGGCTCATATGAGAGAAAAAGTAGTTATTCCAAAAGCCTGCGAAATTGAGGTTTTTGAACGTAAAAAGCCAAAGTCAAAGAACGAACCGTTTTTTGGCGGTGAAACTATTCCTCCTATGCCTTCTGTTGGTGAAGGCTTCAATGTGGCTGTTACTGGTTCGACTCATAACGAATTCGGAGTTCGCTTTACAGCCGACCCAGAGGTTCACAGAAAGCTTGCAGAAAGGCTTGTCGGGAAAATATGTTTGGATGCGGAAAGAATATTTGATGTTGAAACTTACGGGATAGAAAATTGCGATGTTGGAATAGTAGCCTACGGATGCATTTCCAGGTCGGTCTACGAAGTAATTGAACTGGCAAAGAATAAAGATATAAATGTAGGATTTGTCAGACTGAAAACACTGTGGCCTTTTCCGGAAAAGTTTGTTAAAATTTTGGCTGAAAAAGCCGAGTTTATAGTTGTTCCAGAAATGAACCTTAAACAAGTTTTCTATGAAGTTCAAAGAGTTGCAGCTTGTGAAGCTAAGGTTTTTCCGTTAAACAAGGTTGGAGGCGGGGAAATCATTACTCCAGAGGAAATTTTGGCGAAGATTTTGGAGGTTAGAACATGATGAGTGAGAAGTTTTCGATGAGGAATTATCTTAGAGGCTTAAAATATCCATTTTGTTCTGGTTGCGGAAACTTTACTATCGCAAACGCCTTCTTAAGAGCTGTTTTTGAGCTTGGACACAAGGATTTAAGCAAGTTTGTTTTTTGCAGTGGAATTGGCTGTTCTTCTTGGATTCCTTCACCATACTTCTTGGCGGATTCCATTCATACACCTCATGGCAGAAGCATCCCAGTTGCTACTGGTGTCAAGCTTATGCGTCCAGAACTAAACGTTGTTGTTTTTGGCGGGGACGGTGACATCGCTGGTATAGGTTTGAGTCATCTCATTCATGCTGCGAGAAGAAATGTTGACATCACCGTTTTCATGGTAAATAACATGGTTTATGGAATGACTGGTGGGCAAGTTGCACCAACCACCCCGTTACATATGAAGACTTCTTCCACACCATACACATCTTTTGAATATCCAATAGACGTTGTGAATTTAGTTGTTGAAGCTGGTGCATGTTATGCTGCCAGATGGACCACGATTCACCAGAAGGAATTGAGGGAAGCCATGAAAAAGGCTATTTTAACCAGAGGATTCAGCTTTGTTGAAATTGTTAGTCAATGTCCAACCATGTTTGGAAGGAGAGCTGGCTTCAAGAACGTAACCGAAATGCTTGAATGGTTTCGAAAAAACTCGATTTCAGTTGAAGAAGCTGAAAGGATTAGTGAAGAAGAATTAAGTGGAAAAATTGTGGTTGGAGAATTTATTAGACGGACTAGACCTACGTTAACTGATATGATTCGGGAGGTTATGAGAAAAGCGAAGGAGGAAACTTCCATTGAAGGTTGAAGTTAGATTTGCTGGTTTGGGTGGACAAGGCATGGTTTTGGCTGGACAAATCCTTGGAAAAGCAGCTGTTTTTGATGGTTTATTTGCTGTTCAAACCCAGAGCTATGGAGCTGAAGCCAGAGGAAGCGCAGCCAAAAGCGAAGTCGTAATCTCTGATAAAAAAGTTTGGTTTCCGTTTGTTAGGAAATGCGATGTTCTCATTGCCTTGAGCCAGCAAGCATTGAATAAATACGTGGAAGATTTGAAAGAAAACGGCGTACTCATTATGGACTCCGGATACATAAAAGAAGCTCCGAGAAGCTTTAAAGGTAAGATTTACAGTTTTTCCTTTAGTAAAATTGCAAAGGAAAAATTTGGAAATGAAATTTTTGCAAACGTTATCGTTTTAGGCTTCTTATCTGAGATTCTTCATTTGGTGAGCGAAGAATCCTTAAAGAAAGCAGTGATAGACAGCGTTCCATCTAAGTATGAACGGGAAAACCTTGAAGCATTTGATTTAGGAGTTGAAATTGCAAAGAGATTAAAGGGTTAGCCAGCGGTTCTTCTCCAAATTAGAGTTTTAATCCGTGTTTCTGGAAGAAAACCAATCTTTTTGTAGAGGTTTATTGCCGCCTTATTTTTCACGTGAACCCTCAAGTATGCCTGCTTAACATTATTTTGGAGAAGCTTATTTAACGCGAATCTTACTGCTTGTTCACCGTATCCTTGCCTTCTATATTTTGGACTTATACCTACATTGCTTATTCTTCCAGTTCTCGGGTCAAAGTTTACTATACCAACGGTTTTTTCTCCTTCTTTAATGAAGTAAAAGTCTTCAATCTTATAGTACACATCTAAAAAGTCATCCGGTAGTTCCAGTATAAACTTTAATGTATTATTAAGCATGCTATCTGGTGTTCCACTTAAAAACTCCTTTGCCAAACGTACAAAGTCTTGAATCTCTTTTCTTTCAACCTTATTAAATTGGATTTTATCTGAAACTTCAAATGGTTCATCTATTTTATATATCATTTCGTAACAGTCATCAATCTCCTTGAATCCTAAAGATTCAAACTCAGCTATTGCCTCTTCCCTTTCATGCGGAAAAGCTGCTAAGGCATATTGAGCTTTTGTTCTTTTCACAAAGTCTAAGGCTTCAGAAGCGAATTCTCGAATTTTCTCGCGTGAAGTTTGAGGGTCGGCTACAAGTATAAATGACATTAACGTTCCAACAGGAGCTAGCAACTGAATTGGTTCCCTTCCGAAAACGACCATTCCGATTGGTTTTCTCTCTTCGGCGAAAATCCAGAAAGGTAGTCCCATGGCCCTTGCATGGTTGGCGTAGTTAGCGACTTGAGCAATTACATCACTTGCGTTAGGGTCGTCATGTGAATATACTTCCGTTACTTCCACCTTCTAATTAAATTTGAATTTTAATTCGAAACAGTAAGATAAAAGCGTTTGTATTAACCATAAAATTTGGGATAAACAAAAATTCTATAAACCGATATTTTCAATTGGTTTAGACCTTGACGAAACTTCCGCTCTTCAACATTGCCAAGCGAGGTTTCTGCACATGCCTACCAAAATACAACCTAAACACTTACTTAGGTAGATGTGGTCACAAATGCATCTATTGCTATGCTGTCAAATTTCCAAGCTTCACCGGACCAACAATCCCAAGACTTAAACTTATCGACCAAATAGAAGACATGGCTAAAAATACAAAACTGAAGCTTCCAGTAATGTTAAGCGACTGCACAGATCCCTACCAACCGTTGGAAAGGAAATATCAAATAACAAGGAAATGTTTAGAATCACTAGTTAAATATGATTTTCCTCTGCTTATTGTCACTAAATCCGATCTAGTCGTTAGGGATATAAACCTAATCAAACAAGTTCCAAGCGTTATCTCAATTACCATCACAACGCTTAATGAAGAGAAAGCTCGTTTTTGGGAGCCAAACGCTCCTTCACCAACGCGAAGATTAAAAACTTTGGAAAGGATAGTTGACGCTGGGATTCCAGCTACCGCGAGAATAGACCCGATAATTCCCTTTGTCAACGATGATTTGACAGAGTTTAGAGAGCTGGTTTTAGAGCTTGCTGAAATAGGAGTTAAGCAAGTTACTGCTTCAACTTTTAAACCAGTTAGGGGATTTTTCCAAACACTAAAAACGCTCGATTCAACGCTTTACAAAAAGTTAAGCCAAATTTACAGTGACGGCGAGTGGATACTTGGCTATAAATACTTAAACATTGAGAAAAGACGAAAAATAATTGAGAAAGTTAGGCAAATAGTGCTAGATTATGGCTTAAACTTTTCTTCATGTAGAGAAGGTTTTCCAGAATTAAACACTACGATATGTGACGGAACAAAATACTGCCGAAAACTCCTAACAGAATACACATAACCATCAAATAACACTGCAAACAGCAACATAATCCTTCAATTCCTCTTCATCAATAAAAAACTCTGTTCTCAGCTTAGAAGCCCTAAGCATGCTTATAAACCCCTCAGCATCAAACTTCTTTTTTAATCCAGTAATCACCAAAAAACAGCCTTTTTTAGAAACTCTTTTCATTTCAGCAATAGTTCTCAAAGGAAACGGCATATTCTGCAAAAGTGTAACCGCAAAAACAAAATTAAAAATCTTCTCAATAAATGGAAGGTGATCAGCATCAGCAAGAACAAGCTCGACGTTACCTAGGCAATAATTTACCTTCTTCTCCTTAGCTTTACCTAACAACTTCTTCGAAATGTCTACTCCAATCAAAAAATCAGCTTTTCCACAGACATATTCAAAAAGTAATCCCGTTCCACAACCTAAATCCAAAACAAGGCTTTTTGATTTAAATTCCAATTTTTCCAAAGCAGCTTCAATTTTAGCCCTTTGTTCTCCACCATACTGAGCATCATAAATATCAGCTAAGTTATCATAATGTTGCATAACATCAATTTTCTTTCCCCACATATCTTTCAATTTCATAGGCTTCAGAAACTTTATGAACGGTTTATCCAATAAGATTTGTCAGAGATGCCTTCTGAAAAAAGTCCAGTAAACGTGTTCCAAAACCCAAGCATCGTTAGGGCTAAAGAAATTATCAAGAACGGAATTTCACACAGAAAAACCCTAATTCTAATCGGAAACTGCTGGGTGGACTATCATGGAAGAGCTGGCTCAAAATTGTTTCCAGGCGAAAGAATAGTCATAATGAAAGAGGACGGCTCTTTGCTTGTTCACCGTTCAACTGGCTACGAACCAGTAAACTGGCAGCCTCCAGGCTGTATTTTTGAAGCAAATCTGAAAGAGAACGTTTTAGAGGTTAAGGCGATTAGAAGGAAACCAGCAGAAACAGTCGTTGTTTACTTCGACAAGTTATATCTCGTATCTGTTTTAGACCTTGAAGATTTTGGGGAATTTGCTCTTCACGCAAGCGAGGAGGACATGCAAAAGGCAATATTAACAGAGCCGTCCCTAATAGAACCAGGATTTAAACCAGTAACCTACGAAAAAAAGGTTGAACCAGGATTTATGGACATTTACGGAATAGACAGCCAAGGAAGATTCGTCGTAGTTGAAATAAAAAGGAAAACAGCCGGAAAAGAAGCTGTTCTTCAACTCGCAAGATATGTTGAATCGGTTAAGTCTATGGTGAATCGTGAAGTTAGAGGAATCCTTGTAGCTCCGTCAATAGCGAAAGGTGTTCAAAGGCTTCTAGAAACGTTAAAACTTGAATTTAAGGCTTTAAGTCCGAAAAAATGCGCAGAAATATTGTCGAAGCCAGAAATAAAGAAGCTGGAAGAATTCCTATAATTGAACGAAAGTTGGCTTAACCCGCAAGAAATAAGAAAATAGGTGAAAATCATGTATTTGCATGTAACAAGGGAGTTCTAAATGCAAGCTGAGTCTAAGCATAAATTTTATGTTTGTAGAAGGAACTCAGACAAATGCTTAGAATGCGGTTTCTGTCTAGAAAACTTCATTTGTCCAGGAATGGGTAAAGCTACTATTGAGCGTTATGAAACCGTTTGCATAGACTGCCAAGTTTGCTTTTCTGCATGTCCGTATGAAGCTGTTCAACGTATAATTGATATTGTCCCGAGAAGGGAAATCAAAATACTGGTTGATGGAAAGGAGTTCCTTGTTCCAGAAAGAATAACGGTTAAAAAGGCTTTAGAATTCCTCGGCTTAGAATTCGGTAAATTTCCAAACGAAGCCAAAATTTTTGCTCCATGCGAAACTGGAGGATGTTTTGCGTGCGCTCTCTTAATTGATGGTGAACCAAAACCAGCATGTATAACACCCGTGCATAATGGAATGGAGATAAAGCTTGAACTGCCCGACAATTTTGTTCCAATACGCAGAATTTCTGGCTTCCAACCCCATCCAGTGGGAGGAGTTGGAACACCATGGTGGATAAAACAAAGGGGAAGCTATCATCATTACATCGAAGTTGCATGTTTTGCCCATGGATGCAACCTTCGTTGTCCCCAATGCCAAAACTACACAATAACATACAACAACATCACGAAACCAATGACTCCACATGAAGCTGCAGCGACTCTAACTGCCTACCGAAATAAGTATGGTGTTGATAGAATGGCAATTTCTGGTGGAGAACCAACTTTAAACAGAAAATGGCTTATAGAATTCTTTAGGGAACTTAAAAGACTTAATCCGGACAAGGAAGCTAGATTCCACTTGGACACTAACGCCACCATTTTGACGCCAGACTACGTTGATGAACTTATTGAAGCTGGATTAACCGACATTGGACCAGACTTGAAAGGCTTAAGGACTGAGACCTTTATGCGAATTACCGGAATCTTCGATTACGGCTTAGCTCAGAAATATCTGAAAAATGCATGGAACATCACAAAATACTTGATTGACAATTACTATCCAGAAAAGATTTTTGTCGGAATAGGCATTCCGTACAATCCTTACCTTATGAGCCTAGAGGAATTAAGGGAAATTGGAGAAAAATTGGCGAGTTTCGACCTAGAGATTCAAGTTTGCCTTCTAGATTACTTTCCAACCTTTAGAAGGCGAAACATGAAAAGGCCCTCTCCAAATCAAATGAAAACTGCAAGGAAAGTCCTTTTAGAAACTGGCTTAAAAACGGTTTTGGCTCAAACCGAAATAGGGCATATAGGACCATAACAAAGCGAAGGATGAAAAATGAAATAAACAAAATGGAATAATTAAAGAGCTAGGTGCGTATAGATTGCCGAAAATTTACATAAGCCAAAAAGAATATGAAAGGAGAATAGAACTTGTCCGCAAAGAACTAACCAAAAGAAAACTGGACGCTTTATACCTAACAAGCGGAACAAGCTTTTTCTATTTAACCGGCTACAGCTACATCCCAACAGAACGCCCAGCCGCCCTAATAATCCCGAAAAAAGGAAAAATAACATTCCTCGGCCCATTACTAGAAAAAGACCACATTCCATTAAAAACAAAACTAATAGAGGAAATTAAAACCTACACAGATTATCCAGGCGAAAAACATCCAATAGAACACTTCGCTCAATTCCTAAAGGAAATGAAACTTCACAACAAACGAATTGGAATAGATAATCCAGCTGGCGCTGCTGGAATATGGGGATATAAGGGACCTTCAATAAAGGATAAGCTTCCAAAAGCAAAGTTTGTTCTTGCAAAAGACATAATTGAAAATATGAGGCTCGTTAAAACCGAGGAAGAAATCGAACTTATAAAGGAAAGTGCGAAATGGGCGAATCTAGCGCATACACTTCTTCAAGAGTATACAACTGCTGGAATGTGGGATGTAGAAATCTCAATAACCGCCTCCTATGAAGCTTCTTTAATGATGAAAAAAGCCCTAGGACCAGAATATATGCCGACAAGATATGGGCGTTTCCCAGCCTCAGCTGGCTTCCGCGGCCAAGTAGGCCCAATGTCAGCTATTCCCCACGCGATTGCAACAAACAGAAACATACAAACTGGCGATGTACTAATAACTGGAGCCACCGCCGACGTAGGCGGATACAGCTGCGAACTTGAAAGAACAATGATTGTTGGAGAACCATCAGCAAAGCAAAAGAAATACTTCAAAATAATGCTTAAAGCCCAAGAAGCAGCATTAAAAGCTTTCAAACCTGGAGCAAAATGCTCAGATGTCGACAAAGCAGCAAGAAAAGTTTTCATAAAAGCTGGAGTCGAAGAGTTCATGCGACACCATACTGGTCACGGCTTAGGCTTAGAACCTCATGAACCACCATGGCTTGATATAGGCGACCAAACAGTTCTTAAGCCCGGAATGGTCTTAAGCTGTGAGCCAGGAATCTACATTCCAGGATTTGCTGGTTTTAGGCATTCAGATACGGTTTTAATAACGGAGGACGGAGCCGAAGTTATCACTTATTATCCACGCGACTTAGACTCTCTAACAGTTGAATAACCATCTCCACCCAACTTTATAGCTGCGTTCCCTTCTTTTTTGATATTAGGTAGGTTCCAAGAGTGCAGATAACTGCAGTTACAAGAATTATGACAACGGCTATTTGAATGTAAAGATTGGATAGTTCTGAGCCAAATTTATCTATATGTTGCATGGGAATTGTTGAAAGCACGGCTGCTGCTAAACCTCTTGTTAAAAGAACCCACATTACTGGTTTTTCCGCGACTAACTCGCTTTTGGCTGCAGCAAGTACCACTCCCGCATACCTAACGAACAAGAGTATGAATGATAGGGTTATGCCCCAAAGAATTGTAGCTAGGCTGAGTTCTAACCCGACAACGATTAATCCGAGGTAAACGAAGAAGAAAGACCTTATCAAAAACGCTATTTCTTCCTCGAAACGCCTAAATCCAATATCAACTACAGTTAAACTCGGTCTTTCACGTTTTAACATGCGATTTATTTCCCGTTCATTTCCCAAAACAATGCCGAAAAGTAAGCAAGACAACGCTCCGCTTCCTTCTAAATATTCTGAAATTGAATAAGCAAAGAGCAGTACGCCCAAAGTTAACATGTAGGCGTATGGAAGCTTTGCAACTTTTCTCAGTATGCTTAGCCAGAAAATTCCAAAAATAACTCCAACAACGGCCCCTATGGAAAATCGGGCTGCTATACTCCTCCCGACGTCAACTGCACCGGCTTGATTACCGCCTAAAATTATCTCTATGATTGCTAAGGTAACAACTATGCATAAAATATCCGTTATGGCTGATTCCAAACTTAAAATGGTTGAGCATCTTTCACTTATCTTAATTTTCTGAGCAAGCGATACAATGGCGATGGAGCTGCTTCCACCATAAATAGCGCCGAAAAGAGCTGATTTAATTATGTCAATTCCTCCGACAAATGGTCCCACAATGTAATACATGAAAAGTGTAACTGCAAGCACGCTTAGAATGAAGTTTGTAACCGCAAGCACCACAGCCCTCGGGCTTTCGGCAAAAACTTGGAAGATGTTCATTTTTATTCCGCCGTCGAAAAGTATGAAGACCAAGGCTAATGCAGCCAAGTAAGGAGCTAGCGCCTTTATGTTATCCAATTGGAATTCTGGCATGACAAATGGTATTAGTTTACCAAGCACCATTCCAAGTATTATGAGCAGAAGCATGTCTGGAAAACCAGTTTTTTCAAAGAAGTAATTGCATATGAAACCAACTATGATTATGGTGCTTGCCATTGCAATAGCGATTATTTCACTCATTTATATTGCCTAACCCTAGTTGAAAAACATTAGTTACTTAAAGAATTTTCGCTCCTTAAATAAGGAGTTTCACTTAATTAGGAACTCAGTAAGCCTCTTTTGGAACATCTCCTCACGAATAAGCTTACTTTTACGAATCCAATACTGAATTGGAATATCAAATCTACCAGCTATATAACTTAGAGCTTCATTCAAACTACTAAATCTAACTGGAGGGTTTCTTAGGGCATTTCTAACATTTTCACGAACTTGCCAAACTCCAACTGGCATAATATAACCTGGATGAGCTTCTCGTAGAACAACAACCTTTGCTTGCCGTTTTTCCTTAATTAAATGCTCGCAAACAGCCAATCTAGCCGCATAATAACATCCGCCAATCGCAGCATAAGTTGTCCTTCCATCATAACCTTCCCAATCAGAAAACATCACAATTCCTTTACCGTCAGGATTCCAAAGCGTCCTAGGATACCAAGCTTCTATGGCTTCATAACTCCAAGCACCAGGAATCATGAGAACCTCAAAGCGGTTGTCAAGATAGCGTGACTCATAAACTCGAAATTCTCCTATTTCTGGAAAGTCCTTTATTTTCTCAATAAGCTCTTTCGAAATTATGCTGTCTACGGCTGTTATGCTCCATCTGGTGGGAACAAGTCTACGCCTTTTTTCGAGTCCAAAGGCACCTATGCTGAAGGCTCTCTGAATTCTGGTTACAAACACGCCTTTTTTATATAATTCCAAAACTGCCTCAGTAGCTTTTAAATCCGTATCGTAATAGGCTTTTTCTATTTGATTATCCCATTGTGCATTTCCAATACGTAACCTCTTTATTGGTGCTGACGGTCCAAAAGGCTGGACTTCATCATCCAATAAAATGAAGCCTTTAGGCTTCTTTTTAAGTTCAAGTTCCACGTCAACTGGCTTAACAGCCAACGCAAGCTCCCTAGTTTTTTCGATTACATCTCCAGCTTTTTCAAACTTTTTCACATGAACACGGTGTTTTCCTCGAATAAGCATTGACCTAAAACGCACTATTTCCTCTATTGGTTTTCCAAACCAAAGCTCTGGAATGTCATATAGACTTGTATCTTCATGAACTGGCGGAACAAGCGGACCAGCATAAACATATGGGTAGCCTATTCTCCCAACGAAGACTCCAGGCGGAGATGCTCCTTCTACATCCATGTTCTTTAACAGTGGGAATGCTTTCAAAAGTGAATTTGCCCTTAATATGACTGGGCAACGAGTCTTTCCGCATAGAAATTTTGAGCCTTTGCATACTACACATAATCCACGCTTGGAAGCCTTCGCTACCAAAAATTCTGGGTCATAATTTAAATCAGCTAGGAAGCTGGTTTCAGTTACAATATCAATAATCCAAGGATTTCTTTTACCCTTAATCTTTTTCCTAAGCTTCATCTAAATCTAAATGAAATTTTCATTTACAAGTTTAAAAACTGTTACTATTTTCGTTGAGTTCTGTTATTAACCTTGGCAAATCTGTTAGTGAGGTTATTATACACATTGCCCCAGCCTTTATGAGTTCTTCTGGACTTGAAAGTCCTGTTATGACACCAACTGCAAATGCTCCTAAAGTTCTAGCGCTTTCCATATCTACTACGCTGTCTCCGACCACAAGAGTATTTTCTGGCTTAACTCCAAGCTTGTTTAATACTGCTTCAAGATGCACCGCGTCAGGTTTAACTTTTCCGACATCCTCACGTGTTACAATTGCATCGAAGAATCGTTTAAGCCTAAAACTTCGCAGTATATGGCTTGTTGCCTTAGAACCGTTTATTGTAAATAATCCAATTTTTAGACCCATTTTTTTCAGTTGATTTAAAACTTCGATTCCACCCGAAATAGGGCTTGTGTTCCGTGCTGCTTCAAGCTCATACTTATCGGCGATTTCCAAAACTTCCCTTCTTATATCTTCAA
>JAOZNA010000099.1 GCA_029934005.1 Candidatus Bathyarchaeota archaeon | reverse complement strand
AGCCTACCTGTCATGACTTTCAACAAATGGATTAATTATTGGAGTGAAAAATTGTGGAATCCGAGCTATGCGACAACGTAGGGAAAATAACAAAAATCGAGTTATTTCAAAATAGGTCAGACCTGACTTTAGCAGTGTATATGAGTTGATGGTAGCAAAGGGCAAAAGCTAGCTACGATTAAAAATCTAATTTGAAGTAATATTAAAGTGGTTGTTGAGGAAGAGCTATGAGTGAAAACCATAGAGAGGCTATTGTAAAGGTTATTTGTGATACGATGAAGGAGAATATGGAGTTTTTAGAAAAAAGAAGTGAGTGGATTATAAAGGAAGCTATTGAGCTAATAAATGATTCAATAGATTGTGTTGCTACGCTTATGCTTACAAATAAAAAAGCCAGATTTATTGAAAGGAACGCAACAGCATTTTACATTTTGCATGGATTTATGCCTACTAGTTATGGAATTTTCATTAATCTTCTAGCTGGCAACTTGCCGAGCTGTTTCAGAGATTTAAGATTTCTGACAGAATTACTGGCAAAATGTTACTTGGCAGACTTAAAATATTCAAATGAAAAACTCTTTGAGAGCAAATTGAATTTGCTAGAGCAAGAAAAGAATGAAAAAGGAGAGAAGAAAAGGGAATATGAATATATTAAGGAATTTGAACATAAAGTAAGCTTTAAGAAAAATGAATGCCTAAAACTTTGGGGAAAACTGTCAGAAGAGCTTCATGCTAGGAAATATGTTAAACGATTTGTCGATTCTATTATAGAGAAAGGAACCCCACCCTCTTATTCCATAATTCTCCCGATGAATTATCTCGAACATGACGTAGCATCTTTAAAGCGACTATATGGCTACATAAGGGAATATAGAAGAATTCTCAGAAAAACTATGACTAATTATTTTGGAATGTCTCCTTTTATAAATGAAAATGAAGTAGAACAATAACATAGTTAAAAAGGAAGAAATTGAGAGAAGAGGTATAAATAAAAATCGAAAGCGTAATGGTGTAATCACTAGGTTATCATTCTACTGATAAAACTCCAAAAATCTGTCGGAGTTACTGACAAGATGAACATAGGCTCTTATGCTTTTGCTGTTGGTTATATTATTTGTAAAAGAATGCTTAAATTTCGTGGAGTATAAAATTTTTCGCCTTAAGGGGCAGAAGTAAACATAAGGAAAAATTGGGAATGAGATCACAGACGGAGAGTCGATTTTACATGTCAAAGGACAAGCAAATGACAACCCGTATGCAAGTGCCAAAATACGAACTGAGGAAGGCGATTCGCTTTTCGCAGCGAAAAACGTTGGCATTTATGATAATCTCATTACAAGTTTAACCATTTAAGTGTGAAATACTAATAGGCTACCTACAAACATCCGGCACATACTATCGCCTGCTGGGTGATCTAAAAATGGAGAAAACATTTGCGACAAAAGATTTAAAAATGTATAACTAATGACAATTTTAGTAATAGATAATTTTAAGAGGGATAAAAATATTGAAAAATATCCCTAGAATAGTAATACTATTGCTACTAGTGTCAAGTACATTCATTCCTACATTTGCTTCCCAAGGGGGCGTCCCTGTAATACTAATGGGATGTAACGTTAAAAATAATAGGGCGGTCAACGGGACAATGGCAATAACTTTCTTGTTGCATTCTGATTTAGATATTCAACATGTGATATTTCGCTATGAAAATGAAGAAGGATTGTTGACGAATGTGACCATGAGTTTGATTGAGGGAAACAGGAAGCATGGTTGGTGGGAGGCAAGCCCAATAAGGCCTAAAATATTGGAAAAAAAGCTAGATTCTGAGGTAATATATGATATAAATGCGTCGACGATGCTGATTTATGTTTTTCTTCATAATTCAACATATGAAGTAATGGTGCCACAACACATTTTACCTTCTTGGAGTGCATCAACGAAGTCTATCAAGACGTATCCAGAATTTCACCATATACCTTTGATTGCGTTATGTGTGGGTATTGTACTGATGGGAGTTGTTACTGTTAGAAGGGGGAGAAAGCATTGAGAGACGTTAAATTGTTTGCAATTATGCTGTTAATTGTGATATCATCTTACGGAATACAGCAAGTATCATCGGTATCACAGCTAAATGTAAAATATGCTGCACTGTTTGGTAGAGATGCTTATAAGTTGTTCACCTCTATTCAAAATTATACAGTTGGCGGTATGCTTCTTTACACGTTAGATATCGACAAAGCAGACCTTGTCATCGTTTCTGGTGAGAAGACTATTAGTCAACAAGAAATTATTGATGCTTTACAGAAGGGTTCCATTTTCATAGCGGTAGGAGAACTACAAGCAAGTGAATTTGCATATTTGCCTATGCTTTTATCATCTACCCAGAAAGTGGAACTAAAAATTGATACAGCTACTGGCAACTTAATTTCAAGCAAAGTTATCGAAGAGACTCCGATGAGTGTCATGATTCCAAAATACTCCATTTGCGTCATTCATCGTGCAAATCAAGTTCTCTCCCTATCATACTACGCTGTTATGATCGATAGCACTTACCAGTTTAAGAAAATAACTGAATATGTCGGAAAAAAGGTGGCGTCGCTTTTAACATCCGATTCTATGGTTGAGTTACAGGGCACAACAGGTGCATCGGCATCGGAAGATTGGCAGAAGGTATATGAGCTTGATTATACATGGGTGTTAAATGAAGATGGTGACCAGTTATACACGAGATATGAAATTTATCAACTTGAATATTGGGATGAAGTGACCTACAAAGAATATTGGCGAGTTGATCCCACTATAGATCATTTAATCAAAACTTACAAGCAGGAAACCTTCCACTGCGGCCCCTACATGAATTCAAGAAAAATTTCCGTAGATGCTATTTCAGCGGAGCTATACGATTATGATCCCACAACAACAGCTGAAGATGCAGGAGTAAATGTAAATATTGGCTTCACCGTTACTCACGAGGGCGCTCAGCTTGGGATTTCTTATAGTTGGTCATGGAATAATCCAGGGGTAAGATATGATGTAGCGGCAGATTACGCTGGTTCCAACATCGACTGGGTTGAAACGTTTAGAGGACCGGATTACTTTTGGTGGCCACTGTATCCTGGCCCCACATCAGCGGCATATAATTCGTATATTGCAAAGCCGAGCGTGATTATGCGTACGCCTGTGGGAACAGGATTTCACTTATCGAGGCTAAACTCAACCTGGATAACATATGACGATTCTTTAACTTTTGTTATCATTTTAATAGTGTCCAGAACTATTACTAGGTACAGCATTTATTGGAGTAATATCGATCTCGCCTCAATATTTATGCCACCCTCCACTCCATCCACCCCTTCTGGGCCTACGTTGGGTTATAGAAATGTAGCTTATACCTATTCAACTAGCTCTATGGATCCAAATGGGGATCCTATATACTATGAATTTGATTGGGGTGACGGATCTTACACATTAACTGGTCCCTATCCATCTGGTGCTACCGCAACTGCATCTCATTCTTGGTCAAATGTTGGAACATATTACGTACGAGTAAGAGCTAAAGACCAAGCCGGTTTATGGAGCGGATGGTCATCTCTGCTAACAGTTAATATAGTCAATAGAGCGCCGAACACTCCCTCAAAACCATCAGGAACTACTTCCGGATACGTTGGTTACTCATACACCTATTCTACTAGTACGACCGATCCTGATGGCGATAATGTTTGTTATCAGTTTGATTGGGGTGATGGATCAACCACAACAACGGGATACTATTCATCTGGTAGCACAGTTTCTGTTTCCCATACTTGGGAGTCGTCAGGAACATACTATGTTAAGGTTCGTGCAAAAGATGTTTATGGAGCATGGAGTGACTGGTCCGATCCCCTGACAGTAACTATTAGCAGCGGCGGAGGCGGTGGAGGCGGATGCCCAACACTTTTCAGCTGGAACGGCACAACATTCGTCGAAGAGGCTTTACTGGACATACATAGCGACCAAG
>JAOZNA010000098.1 GCA_029934005.1 Candidatus Bathyarchaeota archaeon | reverse complement strand
CTATTACGACCTTTTTCATGGTTTGTTCCTCTTCAAAGTTTTTAAGAATAATAATGTTTGGCATATTTTAGTTTAACTCTCTTGCCAGCATTTTTTAATCATCTTGAATTAGAAAAGGAAAAGTTTTAATGTTTAATTTTGCATTTGGTGTAAGAAAAATTTAAATTTTCTAGCACGTTATTCATGAAGTTAAGGTGAGAGAAAACATGGGAAGAGTTACGGATGGTTACAGGGAATTAGCTAAGAGAGCAAATGAAGTTGCCGAGGCTAAAGGACTTATGGCTGGATGGAACAAAGTTATACAATTTATAGTAGAAGGAGAAGGAGATTTCTACATAAAGTTCGAGAACGGAGTAGCCACATTCCATGAGGGAAAACACGAGAAACCCGATGTGACACTGAAGGGGCCGGAAGAAGTTTTCTATAAAATGCTAACACGTGAACTCGATCAAACCAGAGCTTACTTCGCTAAGCAATACACCATTGAAGGCTCTATGGCCGATGCGATGAAATTTGGGCGTATCGGAACAGCTGTAGCAAAGGCTACTTAAATTTTTAGTAAAATCCCCTCTTTTTTTAAAAAGGAAACAACTGTTTACTCACACTTCGGCAGATAATAAGTAATGTATGTTTTACTCGCCTCTTTGAAGCCACAAAATTACCGTTACAACCCATAGGTAACCAAATACAACTGCGGAAATGCCTGCAAAAAGGCTATATCCGAAGCCAATAAGCAATGCTGGAATGTTTAATGTGAGATATCCAGAGATTATACAGAGAAATATTATCTTGGAAGTTTCAAAATGGACTTTAACAAGATCGGTTCCTTCAAATGTCAATATTATTCCTAATAGAGTTGTTAGCAGGCCAGCCAATATTGGATCAATAGTTAGGGGTTTTTTTGTTGCAATAGTAAAAGTAACACCCGGCCCGCTCGCGAGGCTATATAACCCTAATGCACTGACAACAGTTCCCAGAATAATAGATATTGTAGCTGATGCTTGCAGTAGATTTAAGTATAGAGTTTTAAATTGTATGGTCTTGGTAGCTTTTCTTAGAATAAAAGGAATTTTTTTTATTTTTTCTGTCAATTCGATTTTCTCCGTTGTATGTGGATTACAGAGAAAATAAGAGTATTCTTTGAAATGAGTTTAAGGTTTTTGGTTATTTTGAAAGTTTGAAAATTTCTTCTCTTAGTCTTTTATGGTCAACTTTTCCAACATCAGTTTTTGGGACTTCGCCCCGAAATTCTATGATTTTGGGTACTTTGTAGTGTGCAAGTCTTTCTTCGCACCATTTTATAATTTCTTCTTCTGTTATTTTGCCTCTATAGTCTGGTTCAGGAACCACTATGGCTTTTATTTTTGGCCCACCACGGGGTCTGGCACACCTATGACCGCAGCTTCCTTGACTTTAGGATACTTGTAGAGAACTTCTTCTATTTCGTGGGAGTAAACCGATAACCCTTTATATTTTATAAGGTCTTTTTTGCGTTCTACAAAATAGAAGTATCCTTCTTCATCCATCCTTACTATGTCCCCAGTTCTGAACCATCTCATGCCCTTTGCGTCAAAGAAGCATTTTGCGTTTTCTTCTGGCTTATTTAAGTATTCTTTCATTATTTGAGGGCCGCTTAAAACAAGTTCTCCCTCTTTGTCTGGAGGCAGGAATTCGTTTTTGTCCGGGTCTGCGATTGCTGCATATGTGCCTGGTAGGGGGATACCAAAAGATCCTGGCTTGTTTCTTTTAGGCGGGTTTGTGTGAGATACTGCTGTTGTTTCTGTAAGGCCGTAGCCTTCATATATTTCTCTTTTCGTGAATTTCATCCACAGTTTTCTCGTTGCTTCGTGCAAAGTATCTGCTCCGCAATAGAGATACTTTATTTTCTTCCAGTTTATTCTCTTAGTTTTAGGGTGGTCAACTAAATATTTGTAGAGGGTAGGTACTCCATAGAAAAGTGTTACATTATAGTCTTCGATTGCATTTAGGATTTCGTCCAATTCTGGTTTTGCAAATAATATTCCTGTTCCTCCTCGAAATCCTCCAGTAAGCATTATTACTGACTGGCCGTATATATGGTAGAAAGGTAATGCCGCTATTGCGCACTCTTTTCCGTCCTCTATGTCTGGAAAAGCGTGTCTCATTTGTTCTTGAATGGCAACAATGTTTCTATGAGTTAAGACCGCTCCTTTAGGATCACCAGTAGTTCCGCCTGTATATGGCAAGGCTGCTACGTCATCAGGAGATATTTCAACTTTAGGTGGATTGGGAGGATATTTCTCTATTAAATCCCTAAAGTTTAACAGCTCTCGTTTGGATCCCTTTAGAGTTTCTTCTGTTAGGGGTGTTCCTCGGAGCCTAGCCATGAAGCTTCCTCTTCCTGACAAATAATCAGATATACTTGTTATAATAACGTGTTCTAATGTAGCTTCTTCCAAGGCTTTGTCAACTTTTTCATAGTGAAGATCCAAGCATATTATTGCTTTTGCATTGCTGTCTCTTAGTTGATAAGCGATTTCGCGAGGGGTGTAGAGAGGGCTAACGGTTGTGATGATTGCCCCGAGCCTTAGAATACCATAGTATGCAATAACAAACTGTGGGCAGTTGGGAAGGTAAATTGCCACTACGTCTCCTTTTCTTATGCCTAAATCGTGTAGGGCTGTGGCGAACCTTAAGGAGGCTTCATGTATTTCCTTATGTTTTAGTTTTCTCCCGTAAAATATTAGGGCAGTTTTATTTCCCCATTTTTTTGAAGTTTCATCTATTGCATCAATAATAGTTTTTTCTGGTATTTCTATGTTCAGTGCTTCTTTTGGATACCATTTTGTCCACGGTCTTTTCAGGTATTCTTCAAGAGCTTTATCAGAGCTGGTTTTTGTCATATCTTGCTTATCTCCTTTTTCGCTGTGCGAGTTTATACTATATTATTTTAAATACCTATATACATTTCTCTTAACTCTTCATTCTTCATTAATTCTTCCGGGGTTCCATGCATTGCTATTCTTCCATGCGTTAGTACATATGCTCTATTGGCTAAGCTTAGAGCTAGGCTGACATCTTGTTCTACAAGCAAGATTGTTATCCCAGAGCTCCAAATATCTTTTATGCTTTCAAAAACTTTTTGTTTTACTAAGGGTGCAAGACCGAGAGACGGTTCGTCAATCATTAAAAGTTTTGGTTTTGACATAAAGGCTCTTGCTATAGCGAGCATTTGTCCTTCTCCTCCGCTTAAAGTCTGTGCCATTTGATTTTTTCTTTCTTTAAGTATCGGGAATAATTGGTAGACTCGTTCTAGGTCTTTTTTTACTTCTTTTTTGTCTTTCCTTAGATAGCTGCCCATGATAAGGTTCTCATATACTGACATTTCAGGGAAAAGTCTGCGTCTTTCAGGAACATGGATTATTCCCTTTTTTACGATTTGCCATGGTCTTTTCTTCTCAATTCTTTCGCCTTCGAAGATTATTTCTCCAGTTAATCGAGCTTTTTCTCTTCTTCCTCTTTGCAGTTCATTCAATAATCCTGATATGGCTTTAAGAAGCGTTGTTTTTCCTGCTCCGTTGGGTCCAACCACTGCTACAAACTCTCCTTTGTTTACGTTTACGCTGACGTTGTTTAATGCCATGGCTCCGTTATAATGGACTGTTAGGTTTTTGACTTCTAGCATTTAGATCGCCTTTCCCAGATAAACTTCAATAACTTTTTTGTTTTTTGCTATTTCCTCTGGTGCTCCTTCAGCTATTATTTCTCCATAATGCATGACTAAAACTCTTTTTACAAGTTTCATGAGTGCATGGAGTTTGTGTTCTACAATGACCATTGTATGGCCGTCAAGATGCATTCTTTGTATGGATTTTATCATGTACTCTGTTTCTATAGGGTTTAGTCCGCCGAAAGGTTCATCTAAGAGGATTATTTCAGGCTCTAATGCCATTGCCCTTGCAATTTCGAGGCGTTTTAAGTCTCCGTGGGATAGGTTTTCTGCTGGTTCCATCATCATTTCTGATAG
>JAOZNA010000035.1 GCA_029934005.1 Candidatus Bathyarchaeota archaeon | reverse complement strand
AAGGGTTATTTTATGCATTCCATGTTCCCTTGCCAGCTTCAGAAGCCGTTTCATCATGGCGATCCCCAATCCTACACCATGAAAGTCTTGGTGAAGATAGATGAGTAGGTCTCCGGTTCCCTTTCGTCTTGGATGAGGAAACTTAAAAACTGAGGCGTAACCAACTATGCAACCTTCATATTCCGCAACAAGCGGAATGAGATTTTGTAGGTTGTTTATCCATCTTTTAATTACTTCCCTCGTATAGGGCGCCATACTCCATCTTAATGCCTCTTTTGACATGGAAGAAAATAACCCGAAAAGTTTCTCCTCGTCTTCTTTTGTAAGAAAACGTATAGTTACCTCTCTTCCATCCTTCAGCCTAATTTTCTCTTTTCCCATGTTAATTCTGTTTCTTCTTTCCTATAATCCTTTTCTTTAAAGGTTTTCGCTTAAGCACCGTCCCGCAAGTTTCGCACTCCCTTCGTTTATAATCCGCCGGATACTTCCGTTTGCATGCCGGGCAATAAAGTAGCCAGTCCAAATGAAATTTTATTCCAAAAGTGGCGAGCGGAGCAAACTCTAAACCTAGCTGGCTCGCAACATTTTGTATGGAATAATCATCTGTTACAACAACGGCTGTTTTTCCTTCATTTTTAAGTTGCAAAGCTAAAGCCAAAACTTGAATGTCTGCATTGGATAAAGATCGGTAATCACCAGTTTTCTTTGACGCTTCAACAACCCGCTCCACAAACTCCTCCAACGGAATCACAACTTTTAACGTACCATTAGACAAAGCCGTTTCAAATCTGAACAAAACCATAGAATCCTTCAGTTCCATCTTAACAAGCGGAACAGAATAAACCTCATCTTTAATTGAAAAAGGGTCGAAACCAGCAATAAAAGCGGAAGAATCCAAGACAATGACTTTTTTCGTCAGCATATTCCTCCAGAAAACAGAAGCCTATTTTTCAGCCTTTGATAAAAGTCTTCCTTAAACCTTATGAACCGTGTTTCATACTCAGAACGCCCAACTACAACCCTAAGATTTTCTGCTTCCACAAATTTTCTATAATGACCATCAATCACCACCGAAATCGTCTTCGGTTTAACAACCTCTATCGTCAATTTACAGTTTGACGGAAAAACTATCGGATGGAAAGTCGTCAAGGCGCATACCGGCGTCAAAACAAAAGCTTCAAGCTGAGGGTCAAGAACCGGACCTCCAGCAGAAAGGGAATAACCCGTTGACCCAACCTGCGAAGCCACCATAAAACCGTCTGCTTGTGCCTCACCAACCAAAGTTTTATTCTTCCATATTCTGGCATGCATTATCTTAACTGGCAAGTCAGCTGTAACAAAAACTTCGTTTAAGGCATCGGGCAACCTTTCATCATTCATAAAAGAAGCAAGTTTCGAATGTTTTTCAACTATAAATTCTCCTTTTAAAAACCTTTCAATTGCACGCAAAGCATTTTTAGGCAAAACATCTGTAAGAAAGCCTCTGAGCCCCATGTTAACCGCAAGTATTGGAGGCTCTGGTTTCGGAAGTGAAAGACAAGTACGCAGAATGGTTCCGTCTCCACCAACAACAACCACAAAATCCACATTCATATTCTCAATTGAAACTCCAAGATTCCTATGCCCTAATTTTTTCGCTAATTCCAACTCAACAAAAACCTTAACGCCACTTTTTTCAAGATATTTAATAATTTCTGAAGAAAGGTTTAAGGCCTCTTCTCGATCGACCCTTGAAACTAATCCAGCGGTTCTAAACTTTCTGCTCATTTCTTACGCCCCTTAATATAACACCTTAATTTATATATGTTGGTAAAGTTTTGGGTATGCTGTGAAAGTGTGGGGCATGGATGAAAAGGAAAGGGCGAGGAAAATTCTTAGTGTTCTTCGAGAAAATTTCACTTTGCCAAGATGGGTTTCTTCGAATCGAACTCCCTTCGAAACGTTAGTTGTAACAGTGATATCTCAAAACACTTCAGACCGTAACACAGCTCGTGCCTTCGAGAATCTTTCGAAAAGGTTCATGGTTACTCCCGAAAATTTGTTGAATGTAAGTGTGGAGGAAATTGAAGACGCATTAAGGGTTGCTGGATTATACCGCAATAAAGCTCGAATTCTAAAGAAACTTGCAGAAATTGTTGTTGAAAAATTTGGGGGCTCATTGGAATCAATTTTTAGGCTACCATTAGAAGAAGCACGAAAAATCTTGCTTGCCCTTCCTGGTGTTGGTCCTAAAACAGCTGATGTCTTATTGCTTTTCTGTGCAAAAAAGCCAACTTTTCCGATTGATACACATATAAACCGTGTTTCTAAGAGACTAGGGTTCGTTGATGGAAAGGCTGGATATGAGGAAATTAGGCAGAAACTGCAAAAGCTTTTTGACGCCAAAGATTATTTTTCAGCTCACATCCTACTAATCTTGCTTGGAAGAAGATTTTGTAAGGCTAGACAACCATTATGTCATGAATGCCCAATAAACGCGTTGTGTCCGATGGGTGAAGAGAGGCTTAAAAATGCTTAAAATTTCAGAAAAAGTGCTGGAATATTTTCCCTACAAGGAAGTAAGACCTTTTCAGAACGAATTTATAAATGTGATTTTTGAAGCAATTTCCGAAGGTAAAAGTGTGGCTATTGAAGGAAGCAATGGACTCGGCAAGACCGCAGCTGCCCTTTCAGCGTGTCTTCCAGTTGCACACGAGAAAAATTTGAAAATCATCTATTTGGCTAAAACACATAGGCAACATGAAAGAGTTATAGAGGAGTTAAAGGCTATTTCAAGGAAAGTTTCTGTTTCTGGAATTTCGCTTCGTGGTCGCCGTGAAATGTGTTTACATCCACTTGTTACTAAGCGTTCTGCTGATGCCAGAATGGCGATGGAAATATGCGAACTCCTAAAGAATAGGGAGCAATGCCCTTATTATACTAAAATTAATGCTGATTTTGAATTCTGCTCCAGCCTCCTCTGGGAAATGTCCAAACATCCTTATAAAGCAAGTGAAATTCTTAGGATGTGTAAAACCCAAGGTTTCTGTCCATACGAATTTACCAAATTGTTGATGAATGAAGTTGATGTGGTGGCATTAAGTTATCTATACGTTTTTGATCCAATAATCAGAAGTAGATTCCTTAAAAATTTGGAGACTCCAATGCGTAAGCTTGTTTTAATAGTTGATGAAGCTCATAATTTGCCAGACATGGCTATTGATGTTGCAAGCGACGAACTTTCGCTTTTTTCAATTAGACAAGCAGAGAAAGAGGCGAAGGAATTTAACTATGATGATGTAGTTTTCTTCTGTAGAAAGCTTAGAAAGATAATTGAAGCTATAATTGAAAGAATTAAGGATGAAGAATACGTTCCGCCAAAGTTTCTCCTTGACCTATTAAAATCAAAAGCCAACGTGGAAAATCCGCAAACTTTCTTTGATTATCTACATAGTGTCGGCAACACGATAAGGCATGCTTTGTTAGCTGAAGGAAAGTTTCCACGTTCCTACATCCATAGGCTCGGAGAGTTCTTTTTAAAATGGATCGAAACATCTGAAAATCCAAGTTTTACTCACGTAATTACTAAATATAAAACGAGAACAGGAACAGTTTCCGCAAAACTCGAAATAGTTTCCCTAGACCCTTCAAAGATAACCACCGAAGTTTTCAATAATGTTTACGCAAGCGTTGTAATGTCTGGAACTTTAGAACCGCTGGATTCCTATGCGCAAGTAATAGCTCTCCCAGAAGAAACAGTAATGCATGCAGTTTCTTCTCCTTTTCCACCAGAACATATACTTGCATTGGCATGTAAGGGAGTAACAACCGCAATGAAGCAGAGGACAAAGGAAATGTATAGAAAACTTGTACAGCGAATAGCGGAAGTAGCAAGGTATACTCCAGCAAACGTAGGAGTTTTCGCAGCTTCCTTCGATGTCTTAGAAGGTTTATTGGATGCTGGAATTGAATACGCCATAGATAAACCGCTTTTCTACGAATATCCAAATATGAAATCTAAGGAAAATGAACGCATGATTGGAAAGTTCAAGAGTTATGCCGAAAAAGGAGGAGCTGTTTTGCTTGGGGTTCAAGGTGGCCGTTCAAGCGAAGGTGTTGATTATCCAGGCAACGAAATGAACTCAGTTGTTGTGGTGGGTGTTCCTTACGCCGAGCCGAGTCCAAGGGTGAAAGCTCAAATTAGATACTATGAAGAAAGATTTCAGGGAAAAGGTAGAGAATATGGTTACATCTTACCCGCCTTAAAGAAGGCTTCGCAAGCTGCTGGAAGACCTATACGCACATTTAAAGATAGAGGCGCTATAATTTTCTTAGATTATCGCTTTGCAACGTTCTATTGCCAAAGATTTCTACCCAGCTGGATTAGAAGGAACATGAAAACATTGCCAGATGAAGATGGAAGAATTGCAAAAGAGCTTATCTTATTCTTTGGTTTTAACAGTCAATAATCTCTATAAGGTTTATTCTGTGAAAACTGCACAAATGCCTAGTTCCTTTCCTTCTCTGTCAAGCTTCACTTGACCTATGCTTATTGTATGTATTCCTTTTACGACTGGCGTGTAAATTTTGATGGCTCTTCTTCTATAATCTATACCCTCAAGTATTCCTATTCCAAGGAACATTCCATTAATATCTTTGATAGCCACTAACAACCCATTTTCCTCTCCTTCACGAATAACCTTCAACCTTTTTCCTATGGATTTTTCAAGTCTCTTGAGGCTTTCTTCGGAAACCCGTTGGCTTCTACCCAAAACAAGTAGAAGAGTATTTGAAGTCTCTTCACAGTACCATGGATGTATACCTAAAATCTGCTCTATTTCCCTCATTCTTTCCTTATGAGGAAATATTCCCTTTCCTAAGAGGGTTCCCTCAAGCTTTAACCAGCTAATAAGGAAAGACTGAACCTTTCCACCTTTCAAATACTTTTTATAGCTAAGCTCTCTCAAAATTTTTCTTTTCTCTCTATCCCTTTTACGAATTGCCGATGGAGACTCAACTATATGGACCTTGGTTCCGCCAATTCCGCCCAATATATGCAAAAGTTCATATTCCTGCTGAATTCCTACAACAACATCTGGTTCCAGAACATTAACCAGTCTAAGCTTATAATTTGCGGCTTCTTCACCCTCAACCCAACCATCAGTATTAATAATTAGGAACTCGGCGCCATTTCGTAAGGCTTCATCCTTAAGCTTCGAAAGTCCTTGAATAACCTCATTCATAACTCGCCCTGGACTGGTCAAACCTATAAAATAGGCGTTTTTAGCATTAACGTCAAACAAATCTTTTATGGGCTTCTTCAGAATGCAGTAACCAATGGTTGAAGGCGGTCCAACATCCGATTGTCCAAGGTCACCATCAATAACAGCAACTTTCAATTTCTCTTTTAGAGCCTTATTTGCCAAGAAAGTGCAAAAAGTTGTTTTTCCAGAGTCGACTTCTCCCATGACCATTACGGAGTAAGGTCGTTTAGAAGAAATCTCAGACAGTATCTCATCAACCACTTTCTGCCAAGTTTTAGGAACCGTTGAACCGTCAACTTGCTCATATTTAGCGTTCTCACCAAGCGACAATTCAAATAAAGCCTTACTTTTAACCTCTATCGGAAGCCTTTTCCCCTCACGAACAACAATTCTAGACTCATTTTTCAAAGGAGCACCTAAAACTTCAGCTTTTCCTGAAAGAACCATTAATGAAGCTGGCCCATCAACAAGCAAAGTTTTTCCAGCATCCACCTCAAGTTTCATGATCCGTCCTCCTCTCCACTCTTTGACCATTTCTTCCAGCTATCCTTATAGCTGACATTACGTCGCGAAGACCCCTTCTATGTTTCTGTTCAAGCATGTAACGGCTTGTTCCAGCTTCCTGAACTATTTCTAACTCTACCTCTTTCGGTAGTTCATCATTCAACATTTTAATAAATGGTTCCGTATACTCTAATGCACCACCACCAACCTTAACTATTGCCCTTTCAGCTGGTTCTTTTTCAATAACCCTTTTAATTAAATTTACAGCTTCCGCCATATCTGAACAATTCATTGTTTCTAATATTGCCCCGTCACCTAAAACAGCTATGCCAAACGTTTTCCCAGGATCAACTCCGACCACAAGTTTTTCGTAAGCTTTCTTTCCTTGAACAATTCTTACAGCTTCCTCCACTATTGTTGCAGGATCGGTTCCCTCTTTAAAAACAAGCACATTAGGATGCGAGATCATATTCCTTTCTTTTTCAGTTGTAATTACAACTTTTATATCAGCTGGAATTTCTTGGTAAGGGGTTAGGCTTAAAAACAATACGTTCTTCTTTTTAAGCTCGCCAACTAGCAAGTAATACGCTTTTCCCGAAACGGTTGCTAAGGCAATCTTGGCTTTCATAAGCTTCTTTCACTATGTTTTTCTTAGACAAAATTATTAATGTTCAGCTTTATATTCGCTTTGATGTGTGAATAAAATTTGCGGATGATGGTAATATCAACTGGATGCAGTACGCTTGATAGACTATTAGAGGGGGGTGTTCAACCAAAGAATCTCACATTAATTTATGGAGAAGCAGAAACCGGAAAAACAACTCTTGCGTTGCAATGTGCAGTTAATTGCGCAAGGATGGGAATGAAAACCCTTTACATAGACTCAGATGGAAGCTTTACAACCCAAAGGTTGATCCAAATAGCCGCTCACGATTATAACCAAATAGCAGAAAACATTCTGCTTGCAAAACCAGTAAGCTTTCAACAACAAACCTACGTAATAGATCAACTTGAGGATCTATTAACGGAAAATGTTGGTTTAATAGTGATAGATACTATTACGTCTTTGTATAGAGCTGAATTGGCTGAAAACCCGAAGAAAACTTTTAGATTGAATAGGGAATTGAATAGGCAACTTGCATATCTGGCTCAAACTGCGAGGGTGAATAAAAAAGTAATACTCATAACAAGCCAAGTAAGAAGCATAATTCAACAGCAAACCTTAATGATTGAGCCGGTCGCAACAAGAGTTTTGAAATTTTGGGCAGATGTCGTTTTAAATCTAAAACCAACTGCCTACAGAGGAATAATCGAAGCAATTCTAGAAAAACCGGAAAACCGCAAATTAAAGAAATGTTTCTACAAAATTACAAGAAAAGGAATAGAAGAACATGCCATATGAAACAATAACAGACCTAATAAAAGAAGCAATAATTTTCATATTTCCCGCCTACTGCGCAAACGCAATTCCAGTTTTAGCCGGAGGAGGAAAACCAATAGACCTAAACAAAAAATTTCCAGATGGAAAACCAGTCTTCGGTTCAAATAAAACAATTAGAGGGTTCATAGCTGGTTTAGCTGTCGGAACGGTTGTAGGTGTTCTTCAAAACTTACTCTTCAATTATAATATATTTCTAGGATTCATGGTGTCCCTCGGAGCATTAATAGGCGATTTAATAGAATCTTTCATAAAAAGGAGATTAAATTTTGAACCTGGAAGAATGCTGCCTATTGCTGACCAGCTTGACTTTGTTTTTGGAGCACTTCTCTTTTCCACTCCGATAATTATTCCGAAACTTGAAGTAGTTTTGGTTCTAATTTTGATAACTCCGCCAATACATATATTTACAAATTTTGCTGCATACCTACTAAAACTTAAAAAAACGCCTTGGTGAAAAACTTTACGCTATTTCCAAGCGGTAAATATGCTTTCTATAACAATGTAACTAATCAAAATCAAAGTTAGCCCAACAGTTAACATAATGTAAGCTTGTCTAGGCTTATAAGCATGTTTAGTGCTCTGATAAACCATTAAAAGCCCAGCTGCACCAAGAGAATAAAGAATTATCACCAATACGCTTTCAGCAATAAATTGACCATGTATACCATATGGATAATGGAAGAGTAGTGGTCCAGGTTCTCCTCCAGGCATTTGGTATGCTCCTGCAACAAGAGGCTTCTCCATAAGATTAAAAATTCCGCCTCCGATCAGAAATACGGCAATACAAATTAGCAACGATCCTACAATCCATACTGACGGTTTTAAGGTTATTATACGCCAGTAAGCCCTTCTAAGATGGAAAGCAATTGATTCTGCGCCCTTTTTCATTTTTCTTGGCATTATGGTTTTTCACCTTTCTTAAGTAGGTGTTCAGCCACTTCCTTAGCCCATTTTCCTGTATTTGGATTTTTAGCTATCTCCCTTAAATAGTCTTCCCAAGTTATCTCGAGAGCTTTTTTCCAAGTTGCAAAATTCTTCTTAACATTTTCATAGGCACTTTGATGTGAATTACAGAAACGACTTGAAGCTTCTTTTCCACATATCTCACATTTCATGCTTTACTCTTCCTTCTCTCTTTTAATGGACAATCTGGATTAAAACATAAATTCCATGGTCTTTTCCCTTTAATTCTTACTTGAATTGTTGGCCAGCCGCATTCCTTACATTGATTGCCAGTAGGCTTTAACGTACCTCGTTGAGGGAGCGGAAAGGACGTTTTACAGATTCCTTTGAAGTAATTTGTGCATCCTATGAACCTTTTCTTTGTTCTTCTTGAGTAAAGAATCATAAGTTGACCAGTTCCACAATTTGGACATTGCCCTATAATCCGTTCTTGAATCCTTGCTTTCCGTATAGCCTCACTTAAAGCCTCACCTATTTCAGCTTCTTTATTCTTGAATTCCTCAAGTATGGGCTTCAAAATAGTTACAGCTTCAAAAAGCACATTTTCCCTCTTTTCACCATCAACTTGAATCTTTTCCATTTTGTTTTCCAATTCCTTTGTAAGTTTAACAGACAGAACAGTAGGGCAATAATTGTCTAAAACATCAATTATGTCAAAGCCTAAGTCGGTGACAACCATGCGTTCATCAACTATATATTTCCTATCGTAAAGTGTCTGTATTATGTCTGCTCTAGTCGCTTTTGTACCTATTCCTACTTCTTCCATCTTTTTTAGCAAACTACTGGGATTATATCGAGGAGGAGGTCTAGTAAACTTGTCTTCGCTATTAACATCTAAAATGCGAACTTCTTCTCCCTCCTTTATTGGTGGTAATGCAACCTCTTCGCTTCTAATATAAGGTGCATAAAACTTTGTCCAACCTTCCTCTAATGTGACTCTTCCACGCAAGTAGAAAGTATGACCATTAACCTCTATTGAAGCTCTCATACTTTGCTTAATTGCTGGTTCACCGAAAACAGCCATAAATCGCCTCACAACTAGATCCCAAATTCGCCTCTCGGGTTCACTTAGCTCTCTATCGGGCATATTTCCAGTTGGATAAATTGCTGGGTGCGCTGGATCTTCTTTCTTTCCCTCTCTAGGAACAAGTTTTTCTTTACTTAATAGTTCGGCTGCTAGTTTTTGGTAGTCAGATTTTTTGCTTAATCCCTTTAAAATTCCTTCATAGTTTATTGCGGGCGGAAGCTTCTGGCTGCTTGTTCTCGGATATGAAATTAAAGCGCTTAGATATAATCTTTCAGCAATATTTAACGTTCTTCGAGGGGTATATCCGAAAAGACTATATGCCTCTGTTTGAAGACTTCCTATATCAAAGGGAATTGGAGGCAACTGTTTAATGGTTCTAACATTAATCTTAGAAATTTTCCCAGTTTTCCCTTTACAATCATTTACAATATTTTCAGCGTCAATTTTCCTTTCGATTATTTCTTTTTCATATTCCACTTCAAAAGTTTGGCCTTGAATCTCAACATATGCCTTTATAGTCCAGTATGGAGTTGGAACAAAACAACGTATGCTTTTTTCCCTTTCAACAAGGAATTTCAATGTGGGGCCTTGCACTCTTCCAGTACTTAATGTCGCATATTTTCCGCTCCAACGTTTCGCTGCTAATGTTAACGCTCTTGTTAGGTTAACACCATATAGCCAATCGACTTCATGTCTGGTTTTTCCTGCTTCTATCAAAGCGAAATCAAGACTTGACAAGGGTTTTTCGTAAGCATTTTCCAACTCTTTTTTCGTAAGTGTGGAAAATTTCATTCTTTTCGCAGTGTTTTCCTTTCCTCCA
Source organism: Candidatus Bathyarchaeota archaeon (assembly GCA_029934005.1). Taxonomy (GTDB): domain Archaea; phylum Thermoproteota; class Bathyarchaeia; order Bathyarchaeales; family WUQV01; genus JAOZNA01. The sequence continues at coordinate 4,852 of JAOZNA010000035.1, read as the reverse complement.
CATGCATATTTTAGAATACAGTACCCAATAACGCTTCCTTCAATGTCATAGTCGCATGCATCAATGAATTCCGCAGCATTTTCTGCAAGTTTAGAAATAGTTTTAATCCATAAACGAATTTGTTCAGCTCCTCGCTCAGCCATGTACCGCGGAGCCCAAGTAAAGTTAAAAACAGGATAGTAGTTACGTCCACCTCTTTCATGAGTTACAGTGTATAAGTGCCCAAGCGCTGGAACCACAACTATTTTTTTGTTACGTTCAGCCACGTAATAAGGAACACCATTTTCCTCAATCTTTTTCGGCTTACCTTTTATGTCCAAAGCTTCAGCTATACGCCTAGCCGCTTCCGGCTTCTCGGTAACTATTAGCGTATACTTATCCATCTTCTAACTTCCTTTTGCAGATTCAATGAAAATAACCAAATATAAAACGGTTATTCTTAGATATCAATAGTTTAATGTTGGGTGATGATAAACCTATAAATATGAAAGCTACGTTTTCATTTCTAGCTGGGTGCATCTTATGCCTCAACGTGTCATATGTCATGAATGTGGAGAAATACTTTATGAAGGCGACGACCTGAAGACCCCAGACGAGATAATTCAACGCCATAATGGAAGATGTCCAAAATGCGGAAGAAAACTTTCCTCTGTTCCGTCCTCTGTTGAAGTTAAACCAATAAAATAATAGAAGGAGTCTCCTATATCTATGAGTTCGGATGTAAAGCGTACACACCTTTACGAATTTCACAAAGCAAATGGAAAAATGTTTGTTTTCGCTGGCTTTGAAATGCCAGTTTGGTATAAAGGCATAATCCATGAGCACTTAGCTGTAAGAAACGCTGTAGGAATTTTTGACGTTAGCCATATGGGAAGGTCGTTAATCACAGGATCAGACTCAGAGGCATTTCTAAACTACGTAATAACAAACGATGTTTCAGTTCTTAAACCAATGAGCGCACAATATTCTACTATGTGTAATGAGAATGGGGGAATAATAGACGATTTTGTTGTTTCAAGGCTTGAAGAACAAAAGTTTTTAATGGTTTACAACGCATCAAACAGAGAAAAAGATTTCAAATGGTTAAAAAAACATTCAGAAGGATTTAACGTAAAAATTGAAGACGTTTCAGATAAAATAGCCATGTTTGCGGTTCAAGGTCCAAAAGCAGAAGAGACGCTTCAGAAGATTTCAACCGAATCCCTCAATGAGGTTGGAAGGTTTCGATGCTGCTGGAATAAAATCGGTAATATAGAAGTTTTCATGTCAAGGACGGGCTATACAGGTGAGGACGGATTCGAAGTTTTCGTATGGTCTTCGCTTAACAATCCAGACAAAGCGGTGAAAGTATGGTCTCAAATACTAGAGGCTGGAAAAGAATACGGAATAGAACCATGCGGATTGGGCGCAAGAGATACTTTAAGACTTGAAGCCGGAATGTGTCTCTACGGAAATGATATAGACGAAACGATAACTCCGCTTGAAGCAAGATTAAGTTTTGTTGTGAAATTCAATAAGGACAACTTTGTTGGAAAGGAAGCACTAGTTAAGCAGAAAGAAATCGGAATAAAAAGAAAGAGAATAGGTATAAAAATACTGGAGCGTGGAATCCCAAGAAAGGATTACGAAATCTACCTAAACGATGAAAAAATTGGTGTTTTAACAAGCGGAACCTACAGTCCACTTCTGCAAAAAGGAATAGGAATGGGATACGTGCCTCCAGAACACGCAAAAGAAGGAGAACAAGTGATGATTAAGATAAGAAATAAACTATTAAAAGCTGAAATCGTCAAACTTCCATTCTATCAAAGAAGAGGAAAAGACAAAGCATTACTTTACGGAAAGCTCCTCCCAATCGAGGAAGCTAAAAAGTTGATACCGCTCCTAAAAATTTAAACCAAACCGTAAGGGAAATAAAAGACAACATAATAAAAATCTGCAAGGAGCCCAAACAATGAGTTCCAAAAAAGAAAGAATAATTGAAGCGTTTAAAAAATTAAATGCCATAAGACCGAAAGTTTCATTCGAAACTGCCCTAACCATAGCTGCTTTAATCTTAATAGCATTTATCGCATTTACAGTAAGAATGCTTCCCCTTCGATGGGGAGCAGAATTATCAGAATTCGACCCGTACTTCCAATATCGCTTTACAGAATACATAGTTAAAAACGGACCAATTGCATGGGTAAACTGGCGAGACTATCAAAGATGGTATCCATGGGGATATGACGTTGGCAAACGTGCTTTTCCAGGACTACCAATGACCGCGGCTTTCTCCTATATAATCGTTTCAGCTTTATCCATTCCAATCAGCCTAAAAGATTTTTGTGTATTCTTTCCAGTAATAGCAGCCGTGTTAACTTGTATAGTAATGTATTTTCTAGGAAAGGATTTTGGAGGAAAAACTGTAGGATTACTTTCAGCTTTCTTCCTAGCCTTAAGCCCCACATACATCACTCGAACCTCATTCGGATTCTTTGACGACGAGACAGTAGGACTTTTAGGAATACTACTACTCTTTCTGTTCTTTCTCAGAAGCTTAGATGAAACAAAAAGCGTGAAGTCTACAATTGGTTATGGCATCTTATCCGGACTTGTTCTAGGTTATGTATGCGCAAGCTGGGGAGCCGCATTATACCCGACAGGACTAATCTTAGCTTTCACCTTTGTATTGTTAATATTACGAAAAGCAACCCAACGCTTATTATTAAGCTACAGCCTAACATACGGCTTAGGCCTATTTATTGCAACTCAAGTTCCAAAGCTAGGACTAAAGTACTTACAAACTTGGAGCATCTTGCCAGTAGCTGGAGTTTTCGTACTGTTATGTTTAAATGAAGCATTAAGAAGAGTTACTACAACAAAGTGGAAAATAATTTACGTCATCATTTTCTTAGGACTTATAATAGGAGGATTCGCGGCACTATATCAGCTTGGATACGTTAGAGGAATTGCTAGAAAGTTTACTTCAGTCCTTATCCCGCTTGAAAGAAAGACTGTTCCATTAATTGAGTCAGTACAAGAACACAGAGTAACAGCATGGGGCGCCATTTACTACGAATACGGAATACTGCTTTTCTTCCTACTTGCGGGCTTATTTTTTGCAGCTGGAAACCTAAATTACAGAAACATTTTCCTAATAGTCTTTGGAATTGCAGGCCTATACTTTTCATGCTCCATGGTTAGACTCCTGGTTCTTTCAGCTCCTGCCGTAGCGTTACTAGCCGCAATAGGAGTGGTTGGATTACTTAAGCCGTTTCTCACAATTTATAAAGAAAAAGCGAGAGTGATAAAAGGAAAAGCTTTCGGATTAGTTGGGAAAGAATTTAGCGGAGTAACAGTTTTGATATGCTTTCTGTTATTAATGGCAAATTTTGCATATCCATTTCCGAGAGTATTTTCCCATGCCTATTCGCCTTCAACGATCTTAGCAGGTAGTATGCCGCTGAGACCGGGTAAGCCCGTAATGGAATGGATAGATGCTTTACAATGGATGCGTGAAAACTTGCCTCCAGATGCTGTTGTTTGTAGTTGGTGGGATTATGGCTATTGGATAACCGTCTACGGCAACAGAACATCTGTCGCAGACAACGCTACAGGTAACTCTACTCAAATTGCGCTTATAGGAAGAATATTCTCTGAAAATGAGACTAATGCCCTAAAGGTTTTAGAAACAATAAAGAATAAAGATTTCCCAAATCCACCTGGCTATCTACTCGTATTTTGCACATTCTACTATCCTTCTGAAGAAACACCGGAAATGAAGCAGAATCCAGAGCAAGCCTATCGTTTCATAGGTTGGGGGGACGCTGGCAAATGGATATGGATGGTTAGAATAGCTGCTAGCAATCCTAAAGTTCAAGAAAAATTCGGCGAAATCCATGTAGATGATTACTACAATGAAACGGCTAACGCTCCAATTCCTGCAGAGGAAGGAGGAAAGTATTATCAATCGATGATTTATAAGCTTATGGCACATGCAAGATATCATGTAGTTAAGACTTTACGGCCAGGGTCCAATATAACTGATCCGGCTGATACTGAAGAGTTTAAACAGCATTATACACTTATATATCCTATAACTCAAGCGCAGATGCCTTCAACTTACTATGTAGGAAGAAGCCAGAACATAGATTACTATGCGATTCCCGTGATAGCGATATACAAAATTAACTATTAGTTGATTATTGTTGAGGGATAATGGTGTTTCCTAAGGTTCCGGACCAACATAAACCAGATAAACCTTTAGTGCCGAATGGTTTAGGAATTTTCTATGTTCTTTTAAGTGTAATTTACCTTTTTGTACTCTATTACTTTTTCTCTACAAATGGTAATCCTAAACAGGCAGAAAAAGCTCTTAGTTTTGCAGTTTGTATATTGTTTGGAGGATTTATGGGGTTAATAGATGACTGGATGGATTTAAGATGGCGTTATAAAGCCTTTTTACCCATAATTGCTGCTTTGCCGCTGGCTGTTTTAAGACAAGGCTATCCAGTCATGTCCACCTACTTTTTTGGAAGAATAAATTTTAAAACAATTAGTTTCTGGGTAATTCCTGGAGAAATAATCTTTTATTTTGCTGTTATCCCATTGATTGTTACAGTAACGACTAACAGCGTTAACCAGCTTGGAGGGCTAAACGGTTTAGAAACCTTATGTCCAACAGTTGTTATGTTTGCACTATTATTTTCTTCTGGGGAAAGCTACAGAATACTGCTATATTTCCCTTTAATAGTTAACTTGGTTTTGGGATTCTTTAATTTTCAAGGTAAAATTTTCGTTGGGAATACTGGGTCTTTTGCTTTAGGAATAACTTTGGCTTCCTACGCAATCATTGTTAATGCAGAACAAA
>JAOZNA010000097.1 GCA_029934005.1 Candidatus Bathyarchaeota archaeon | reverse complement strand
ATGGAGTTCCATTCCCAGTCAACAGAAGAGCCATGGACAAATCAATTAAAATTTTAGAAGAAGCCGTGAGAAAAGCTGAGGTTGGAGATAAAGAAAAACTAATGGCAATAAAAAGACTAAGAAAATTCGTGCCACCTTAGAGCACAAATGAAAAGAGAAATGGATAAATGAATTAGATGGGAGAAAACATGAAATCCTTTAAGTATAAAGCAAGATGCAACGATAAAATTCTTGAAGAGTTAATGCAATAAAGCCATAAATTCTTTGCTTTAGACAGCTTACATAAGCCTTAAATTATATAATGATTATTCAACAATTCCTAAAGCATCAGGAAGGTAATTATAAATGAGCGAAAAAAAGTTAACCGTTGAAGAATTACTCGAAAAAGCAAAAAAACCAGCCAAACTAGCCATGGCATACCATCCGTTCTACGAAGGAAAAGTCCAAGTCATGCCAAAATGCGCAGTCAGAACATTCTACGACTTCGCAATATGGTACACTCCAGGTGTAGCAGCTCCATGCAGAGCCATAAAAGAAGACGTTGAAAAAAGCTTCCATTACACAAACAGATGGAACTACGTAGCTGTTGTAAGCGACGGAACCAGAGTCTTAGGCTTGGGCAATATAGGACCAGAAGCAGCCATGCCAGTAATGGAAGGAAAAGCATTACTATTTAAATACCTAGGCGGAGTAGACGCCTTCCCAATCTGCCTCAAGACCAAAGACCCAGACGAAATAGTAAAAGCCCTAGAATGGCTCGAACCAACATTCGGCGGAATAAACCTCGAAGACATAGAAAAACCAAAATGCTTCTACATACTCGAAAAAGCAAGAGAAAAACTTCAAATTCCAGTCTGGCACGACGACCAACAAGGAACAGCAACCGTAATCCTAGCAGGATTAATAAACGCATTCAAAATCGTAGGAAAAAACCCAAAACAAAGCCTAATCACGCTTTTTGGTGCAGGAGCAGCAAACATGCGAACGGCATATGTCCTAATCCGATGGGGAATACCACCAGGAAACATAATAATGGTCGACAGCAAAGGCATACTCCACCCAAACAGACCAGACATCGAAAAAATAAAAGAAGAAAATCCATGGAAACACGAACTAGCCATAAAAACAAACGCCGAAGGAAGGACAGGAGACGCTCCAGAAGCATTCAAAGGAGCAGACGCAGTCGTCGCAGCATCCAAACCCGGACCAGGAACAATAAAGAAAGAATGGATTCAAACAATGGCCGACAACGCAATAGTCTTCGCATGCGCAAACCCAATCCCCGAAATCTGGCCATGGGAAGCAAAAGAAGCCGGAGCAAGAATAGTTGCCACCGGAAGATCAGACTTCGAAAACCAAATTAACAATTCATTAGGCTTCCCCGGAATATTCCGCGGCGTCCTAGATGTTAGGGCAAAAACAATCACTGATGAAATGTGCATTGCAGCAGCAGAAGAACTTGCAAGATTCGCAGAAGAACGAGGTATTAATGAACGTGACATCGTCCCACGAATGGATGAATGGGAAGTATATCCACGTGAAGCAGTTGCATGCGCACTAAAATCAATCGAAGACGGAGTTGCAAGGATCAAGCTGAGCAGACAAGAACTATGGGAAAGAGCCTTAAGCATTATAAAAAACGCTAGAGAATCCACAAAGGCATTAATGGAAAAAGGCCTCATCAAAGAGCCTCCACCAGAAGAAGAAGTGCTAAAATCAGCCGGCCCTTAACTTTCTCCTATTTTTCAGTTATCACCTAAATCGATATAAACTCCTTAGCCTTACGCAAAACTTCCAGCAACTCTTTACCTTTTTCTGTTGTTTTATATTTTTTTACTCCGTTATGGATTGAATGAACCTCGGCTATTAATCCTTTCTTTAAAAGTTCATTAAAATATTTAGAAAAACATGAGTAATTTAGGTTGCATTTATACATCATCCTTGTCTTATTTACCTCTTTCGTTGCCTCGCTTAAGATGTCGATGATTACCTCCACTCGGCTTCTACGCCCCATAAATTTTCAACTCAGATTCGGAACAATAGTAATAGTATCTATGGAAACTGCACTAAATAAAACTAACCCACAAATCTTATATGAGGTTCCCACATAGAAAATTTTTCCAAGAAAAAACTTTCAGAAACCTTTTAAGTCTACAGCATTGAATCAAAATAGGCAGGAGAGGCTCCAAAACGCAACTTTCAGCAATCGACGATATTTTAGAACTCTTGCAGGATGGAAAATGGCATGACATAAAAGAAATAACAGAAAAATTTGAACTTCATGAGTTTAAAGCAGAACTACTAATAGATTTCTTTAAAAAGTTTAACTTTATAGAAGTGGACAAAAATCAACATAAGATTAGGTTAACGAAATCTGTAGTCGAATTCTTGGAGAAAGTTTAATCTCTAATATCAAGTTGAAATTAACGCTTTAAGACTCCTATAGGTCCGTAAAAATTCCTGACCCTTATCTGTTGTTTCATACAACCTAACTGGCTGACTTTTCTTAATCAAAACCATTCTTAAAAGTCCTTTACCAATTAAGAATTTAATATAGGACTCCAATTGGCGAAAACTTAAATTACAATGATACATGAGGTGAGTTTTTCTTGCACCTCCACATGAAGCCTTAAGAATATCCGCGATAATATCGAGTTTATCACGGTGTCCCCTTTCTGGGGAGTTAATACGTATCACATAAACCACCAAAAAGTACTAATTCCTAATTCCTTCTCCTACTAAATTTGAGCCAAAGCTCCTATTTAAACGTTCTTAAATCTTACTTTTTTCAATTTTTACTCAAAAATTTTGTATGAATGAAAACTAATTTATATATAACTTTTAAATTTCTGCAATTTTGTTTCGAGCTATTCTTTCTAACCTCTTAAGTTTTTCTTTATGATTGTAAATCCACTTTCCATTCTCAAAAAATTCGTAAGAAATTGTCTGTCGTTGAAATGATGTAGGATCTAAAGTTACATAAAAGAAATCTTTAATGATTTTTTGTTCATACAGCCAGTTTAGCAGTTCGATTAACTTTGGAAATTCCATTTTTGGAATATGGATATTTATTATCAGAGAGTTTTTTCCAACGACTTTGGCATAGCTTACCGCAAAAGGTTGTTCTCTGCAAGCGTTTGCAAACTTAGCCAAGCAACCTTTGTTTGGAAAATCTATTACGAATACGTATAAATCTGAAATTTCAAGCGGAAACAAATAAACATCAACAATGTAACTTGCTATAAGATTCCTTTGAAGTATATGATTACGATATCTCGCCCCAACCCCTTGAGGAGTTATTCTAACTATTTTTGCTAGTTCTTTAAATTCTATAGCCTCATTTTTTTCTAATTCCTTAATTATTAACAAATCCTTTTTATCTACCTCAATACTATATCTGGGCGGATCCCTCAATACTTTGGGAAGCTTTTCTGACTGGTTTACAATGTTATTTGCGCATTCTTTCCATCGGAAATTCCATTCTTTCCTTTTAAAATCGTACCAGGAAAAATTTGGAGGGACAAGGTAGGAGTTGGTGATCCAGAAAAATTTGTAGTGGGAAGTTACTTGTAGTTTTTTTGCTTTTAGCCAGTATTCTTCAAGTTTGCTCATATGTTTTGCTGGAAAGGAAAAGTATGCGCAGTATCCATCATATTTTCCGTAACATCTTATTATATATGTCCAATAGTCGGTGTTTCTTATGGCTTTTAAGAGCTTTTTATGTTTTCCTAGTGGTGACTCAGCAATTATAAAGGCTTTGGCTAGTCCGAGCTTGTATAGGTTTGGATGTATCATAACTTTGACTTGCAAGTCTTTCATCATTTTTCTGAAGCGAAATCTGACAGTAGTTACTGGTAGGTTTACACTTCTAGCGAGAGCAGTTATGTTTCTTGAACCATGTTTCCCGAGAGCTTCAAGTATTTTCGCGTTTACCTCATCTAGGAATTTAAAGTAATAGAAGAATCTTCTTACCTTGTTGTTTATCTTCATCGGTGCAACTTCTTTACTCTTAAATTGTTCTTATCTTATATTAGTTTTCACAAGAGCTTCTATTCAGCATGTTGGTGTTGTTGAACTGGGTTTTCCGCTTCCGCCTTCATCTCCAGTTGGTGTTGTTGAACTGGGTTTTCCGCTTCCGCCTTCATCTCCAGTTGGTGTTG
>JAOZNA010000034.1 GCA_029934005.1 Candidatus Bathyarchaeota archaeon | reverse complement strand
ACTCGCGTACCCCTTTCTTATCTTTGAGTCTCTCCAGTTAATAAAATATCCTACACTTTGACAATAAAACAAAACAATTTCTGATCTCTTGATCATTGACCTGCATAATTCTTTACAACTCCACATTTTTGTCCTTTATAAAGTTATCAATTTTTTCGCATTTACTGGAATATACCCCTAAATTTACAAGTTGTCTATCTGCGTATTTTAAAAGAGATTTCCAAACACTGTTTTTCAGCCTACTAAAAACAAACTCTCTGAAGCAACCTTCCCTTATAAATCTCCTTATACGCCATATTTCTGTTTGATACACATAAATATTATGTATTGCCCTAAGAAGTCTAGCACGTTCGGAACGGCCTTTAAAATCAGCGATCTTATTTGAGCGACAAGCAGGGCAGACACATTCTAGAAAAGTTTCCATTTCTTTTCTGTTTAATGCTTTTCTCTTTTTTCGATTTGAAATAAAACGGTCAGAAATTCCAGGAAGTTGAATAACCCCATGACCTGCCTTTTGAATCCAACCTGTAAAATCGAAACTGTCTGCGCCGCAAAAAATGATTAAATAAGCCATCGTACCTCCAGCACCAAAAACATGTAAAAATGTATCGGGTAATTTTTGACGTAAGTAAATCAACGTATCAATCACTTTCTTTTTTCCTCCAACTTTCCCGGCACCCTTTGATGTCATAAGAAGCGGTACCAAGCTACCGATACCTATCGCTGGCGGGTCTTCTCCTAAAATGTCTATGACGCCTTTAATTGCAAAATTTAAGGTATCTTTGTCGTAACCATGAATAACAGGCAATATACTTAATTTTTCGTTTATTTCAATAATTCTTTCCAAGTTTTTTAGAGTTTGATAAATTCTTTTTTTATTAGCCTCTTTATTTGCGAGGGGATTTAAAGGAAAGTCCAATTGAACTGCAAGATCGCATCCTAACTCACATTGCAGAGAATAAACTTGATCCACTGAAATTTTTACATTTCGTGTCATTGTTTGAAAGCCGCCACTATCGCATTTCAAAGCAATTTTTTCTGACAAGTTTCTGACAAGTTTCTTTCTTTCACCATTTTTGTCTTGAAAGAGCAAATCATATGCATTACAAAGAAAACATTCAACTTCATTTACTGTAAGGGCCTCATATTGAAAATTGTAGTTTTCTATGACAGATAAACCAAACCAAATAACAGGGGTCATTATTCTTCGTTTCCATGTATTTAGATGCCCTATCCTAGAAAGCCCATCTTGTTCATAGTATTTGAAATTTAACCTCAAGGTTTCTGCCAATTCGATTCTCCTCGCAATTCGCAAGGGTTTGCCAACGATGGATGTTTTAATAGTTATTCTATTTTCTTAAAATATCTAACCATAGCGTTAAATTGCTAAATTAATAAGTTAAGAGAGATCAACTTAAACTATCGCCCTTTTTGCTACTAGTTGTTTTCTGATGACTATTTTTCCATTTCTAAGTTCTTTTATTATATCCCATCCAGAATTAAGGTAAGGTATAAGCTCCTTTTCAGAAACTATTTTGCTTTCGTAAATCTTACAATTGCCGTCATCACAATCGCCTGATATATCCTCTCTATGTTTAACCATTTTTGTCCCTAATTGCTTTAATCCTAGCTCCTCCCTCATAATTTTACCTAGTGCTTCCATCTCATCTAGTTCAGGATTTTTCTCGCGTATCTTCTGAATTTTTATTTCAATCTCTTCTATTCCCAATGTTTTCGCGAAAGTCTTAATCATTTCGATTTTATCTATTTCCGTTTTTCTGAAGAACTTTATCTTAGCATATTTTGTTCTAAGCTCTTCAACTTTTGAATAGTCATAGTATGCGTCTTGGCTTTTAGGCAGTATGTGGCCCATTAGAAACTCTTGATCTTTTACGTCTAATCCGTTGTTCCTTAACGCTGACTCAAAGGCTTTGCGTAGGCAATGAGGCGTAACGTCACGCCATCTTTTTATTCCAGCTTTTCTTGCAGCCCTTTTCACTATCTGTTGAATGGCTTTCCGCATTACTGGCGTTTTACGTCTAACCTCTACTGGAACGTTTGTTGTGTCTGAACAGAAAAGCGGTTCATTATTTTCTAGTCCACCATACTTTTTCTTTCTCTCTTCCAAGTATTCCCTTAAGGCCTCAACTGCTTCAGCAGAAGCGAAAGTGTAGTATGGTATTCCGCCCTTGCATGCCTCTGGTATTCGATTTTTCATTTCCGGATAAACAGGAATTTTGATAACGTTTAATCCGCTTTCTAACTCTTCAATGATGTCTCCAACTGTTAACGCTCTAAGGGTTGAAATTCTGAGGCCAGTCGTGTAGAGCATTAGAATTAGGGCCTTATTGCGTTTACTTCCAGCTGCAATAGCCATTCTTTCAATTTCCTCCGAAGTCGGCACATACTCAGGCTTTTTCCTATATCTAGAAGGCTGAAAGTAACGCTCAACCCTAATTTCCCTATCCTTCTCGAAACCGTTAACTCGAAAGAACGTTTTGATATAGGCCAATGTAACGTTAACGTATCTTACGCTTCTACCCTTATCGGCCAGATCATCCAGAAAAGCTTGAACAAGCTCTGAGGCCTCTTCCACATCAAGCCTAACAAGCTCGTCAGGATTCTTACCAGCAAATCGACATAAGGCATTTAGAGAATCCAAAAGATTACGTCTAGTCTTTTCGCTTCTGATTCTACGCCTATAATGCCTCAAAGCTCTATTAACACTTTCAAACTTGCTCTTCCAACCCGAAACCTGAAGAAAGCGTTCAGCACTGCTGGCCATGACCCACCCATCCAAGAGAAAAGCTGCAAATGTCTTATTTAAATGTTAGGGATACCCGAAACGAACACACCTACCAGGCTAGGGTAACCCCGCTATAATCTCCTAACCCTGCATGGTACACATACACAGCTCTAAATTCATTATTCTTTAAGTTAAGTGGTAAATTTAAGCTTTATAATCTTAATAAATTAGAGTGAAAAATTTTAGTCCGTGTTGGATAAGCGTTTTGCGTTAAGCGTTACAGCTTAAGATAATCCTATATCGCTAACTGCGACTGCAAGTTCCTCCTTTCAGCAATTGCTTCGGCATGCTTCATTTCTGTTATGGCTATCTTCAACGGCTCTAAAGGTTTTTATGAAGCTAGGCTAGTTAACATTAATTCGAATTGCCAATAAATGGAGATTAAATTTTAGAGGCAGTTTCTTCTTGATGATTTGGCAATCTTCCTCTTTTAAGGAAGATATTTGATATTAATTTTCCAAAAAGGAAATTCTTAAATATACTGCTGTTCTTCATTTTCACCTATGAAAGAGAAAATACAACACGCTAAAGAACTAATACAATACTTGAAGCTAGAGAAAGCGGAAGAACGGGCATTTACAATGAATCATGTAACATCAAAGAAGATTTAGTTAGAACTCTTGTTAAAAAGATAGGTTTAAATAACATAATTTTTGAGGCTCCTCAGAAAAAGCAACAGGTATGGCTAATTATTAATTTTGGAAGAGAAGTTAATTTAGGAAACATTAATCCTGCAGATGTGATTTCGTTAGAAACTTTAAGGCGGGGGTTAAGAGGAGATACGTTTGGTAAAATATTTTAAATTAGGTGAAGGCTTACCAGTTGTTGTTGATGTTTTAAGAGCATCTAGTACAATTATTACCGCCATAGCAAATGGTATAGTAGAGGTTGTTCCAGTTAAATCTAAAAAAGAAGCATTTAAATTTAAAAAACAAGGCTATTTAATAGCTGGAGAACGAGATGGAGTCAAAATAGAGGGGTTTGACATAGGAAATTCGCCAGTGGAACTTTTAAGAGTTATTAAGGAGGGTTCATGGAAAAAACTTGCTTTAAAGACAACTAATGCAACAAAATTGTTATGTTCACTTCCGGAAGCTTACATAGTTTCAACCCTAAACTTAGAAGTAGCCAGCCGAAAACTTGGAGGTAAAGAGGTTAGTTTAATTGCTGTTGGAAGTAGACATGGCTTAGAAGAGGACATGGCAGTGGTGCTGGCGTTAAATAAAGGTCTAAATGGGGCGAGAATAGATTATGAGTGGGTCAAGGAAAAAGTGGTAAATTCGAGGGCTGCAAAACATTTAAGAAGCATAGGTTATGGAAGCGACGTAGATTTTATAGTTAATACAAGCTATGATGTCCTTCCAAAACTTGAAAAAGGCATTATTAAAGGGTACAATTAAAGTGAACCGTATGAAAAATTCAGAAAAATCTGGAAGCAGCATAAATGAAGAAATCTTTAGAATGTGCTTAGAACATGGTTTTAACTTTTTCTCCACCCTTCCAGGCTCATATAACGTGGATTTAATAAGAAAAATCCAAACTTGCAAGGAAATAACTTCTGTTCCTCTTGTAAGAGAGGAAAGTGGTGTAGCGTTAAATGCTGGTGCCTATTTAGGTGGAAGAAAAACAGCCATGGTAATTCAGAACCAAGGTTTAGGAAACATGGAAGGACAACTGCTTGTATTAAACAGCCATCTAGAAGGCTCCTACAAGTTTCCAAATCTCTATATTATTAGCCACAGAGGACTGGAAGGAGAAAAAATCAAAGCACAAAAACCAATGGGGAAAGAAACAACAAAGATTTTAGATAAACCTGGAATCAAACAATTTTTAATAAAGGATTTGGATGATCTTGAAAAAGCTGAGAGAATGCTGGAAGAGTATGAAAAGGGATATACTGTTGCTTTAACTATCAAGCCAGATTACAGCAAGAAGTCATCACCAAACGGGAATGAGTGGGAGAAAGTTGCTCGGAAGCTAAGTGGTCTCAGTTTTTCTCAGATTGAAGTTCAACCAGATATGAGAAGATATGATGCCTTATCTATAATAATGAAGAAGATTAAAGACGAATTTGTCATCTCTAATATGGGGTTCTCGAGCAGAGAACTCTACTACTTGAAGGATAGAGACAGAAACTTCTATTTGACTTCCTCTTTGGGTCAGACTTATATGTTGGCGCTTGGTTTGGCTCTTGCCATTGAAGATATAGAAGAAAAGGTGGTATGTTTGGAGGGGGATGGTGGCTTATTAATGAACCTTGGCTCTCTTACAATTGTTGCTGATCAAAAACCCAAAAATTACGTCTTAATAGCATTGGATAATAGCGTATATGGTTCAACTGGAAACATCCCCACTTACACGTTTAAAGGGGTAAATTTGAGCGCTCTAGCCCTAGCATGCGGTTTTCCTAAGTCTAAAATTCTTGTAGCGGGAAATAAAAACAGCTTATATGAAGCCTTAGATTATTGTCTAAGTGAAGAAGGCCCATTTTTCGTTCACACCATACTTAAACCAGGAAACGAAAATGTTCCGGTTATTCCTCTGGAAAATTCGGAAATTAAAGAGAGGTTTATGAAAGCGGTTCAAGCGGCGAGAGGAAACGCTGTTTAATTGAGGAAGTCTGCAAGGGCTATTCAGATTTGCTGTGCAAAATATTTATTAAATCGCAATATTTAATATATTTAGGTGCGGACATGAAAAGACCTTCACTCCAAAAAATTTTCAAAAACAATCGGAACGAAAAGTTTAATGTTGAAGTGAACATCGTAAACAATTCAGAAGAAATGGTATGCCCCTACAATGATTGTGGACGAACATTTTCAAATCCCATACTCATAACAAACAACTCGCTGGATCCTCCAGAAACCTATTATGGTTGTCCATATTGCCTCTCAAAAATCGATATTGAGCCTCAACCAGAAGAAAAAGAAATGGAACCTGAAATAGAAGTTTCAGAGTTTGATGCTATTTTAGAAAAAGAAAAGAAGATAGAAGAAATTAAGGAAGCTGTAAAGAAAGTGATGAAGCCGGAAAAACCAAGGAAGAAAGAGAAAACTAAAAAATTGAAGAAAGTGGAAGCTGAAGAAGCTGAAGAAGGTTGTCCATATCACTTTGGCTATCTCAAGGAAAAGCCTAAATCAACTCCAATTCCAGAAGAATGTCTAACATGTCCAAAAATGGTTGACTGCATGCTTAAGGCTTCTTAGCTGAATCTTGACCAATCTTTTTCTTGACATATTCTTCTCTAATCTTTGAAGCGAGTTTACTATCCTCAATTATGAATGCTCCTCTATAACCGCAGTCTCTACACTCCCAAATCGACCAGAATTGCGGCAAACCTGAAGCCCAAAAAATATTTGTAGAGCCACATCTAGGGCAAAAAATCGTTTTCTTAACAGTTTCCTTTTTGCTGGATTTCGGTTTATTCAATAATAATACAACCTATATGAAAATTGAACTTTCATTCCATTCTTTAATGAGTTCCTCGCATTTTCTCTTTACTTCAGCATCTCTCGTTCTGTTTTTAAGCGTCTCCAGAAACTCAATTCTCATTTGAATCGCCCTTTCCTCGGCTTCCCCACCATAATAGAGCTTTCCTTCTATATACTCCTTCATTTGATAGGCTTTCTGGACAAAGAAACCCGCAGCATCAACTGGATCTTCAACCGCGTATTTGTTAGCCCATATGGCAGCGTTAGCTTCACGGAGTTGGCTTAATCCGTCTATTTCCACTATCTGCTTTATATATGTGCGCAGAAAATCATATTTTTTCGCTGTTTTCACAAGTTTTAAGGCTTTCCTAACATTCTCTTTGAATTCCAAACTGCCCTTTATCCTCAATCTATGTTTATATCCACTCTCTATAGCCTTTCTAGCACTTTCTACTTCCCTTTTCGTGTAGACTCTCTCTGGAAACTCCATGAAAGGTCACTTCGTACTCACGTCTGTCAAGCGGCTACCTTGTAAACTTTAATCTTTCTACTCTTGGAAACAAACTCTATTAGACCTTTTTTGTGAAGTTCTTCGAGGAAATCTTTTGCTACGCTTACCCTTAGGTCGAAGCGTGAGGCTACATTATATGGTGTTAGAACCTTCATTTTCCTAAGTTCGTTTAATACTTCATCATTTACTTCTGGCACAAAGATTGATGATGATTTCTTCTCTCTTGCTGCCAAAGCAGCTCTTCTTTCCCTTTCCTTTCTCGCTCGAAGTTTTTCCATTTGAGACAAGGAAAGTTTTTTCTTACCGCCCATAACTCATCAAATGGTTAATTACGATGATAACCTAAATATGTTTCTTACGCTACTGCGCTTACCTCTACCTTTCTTTTACGTTTCCACTCCTCAATAGACATTGCAAATTCCTTTTCAATTTTCTCTCTATGTATCGAGTTCATTGTGCAGAATGGTATTATCCTCCCGTCTGGTACAGCATAATGAATCACACAATTTTGAACCCTTTCTAAATCGAAATTGTAGGGATCCATAAAGTGCATGGCAGATATTAGTATCATATTTCTGTGAAGCTGTCCCAGAGCGTCGTATGAACCGTCCCTTATTACTGGCCACAGGTATTTTCTCACCAGTCCAAATTTTACATGTCGCAGTGCAGAAAGAATCCGCAGTTTGGTGAATCTTCGTTTTCCGCTTTCTGCATCTTCATATATTTTTTTCATACTTTCTAGAAGTTTTTCAACGTTAATGTAATGCGTTATTGGAACTATTTCTCCATTCTCAACGAAAATGTAGGTTGCCATACCGCAGTGAGGGTGAGCCGTAAATTCTACATAACGTTTATCTTTTAAGAGCCATGCAACTTTTGAAATTGGGACAACGCTTGGAACAGGGAAGAAATCGTCAACCTTTATTTTTCCATTAGTTTGTTCCTCGACAAGTTTCATAAAGTCTGGTATGGTTATACGCATTTTCTCCCGTTCTTTCTCCGGTATTCTTCCGCAAAGTGATACTGGCTGAACATTAATGCACCTTACAACATCAAAGTTCTCAACTGCAAAATTTATTATATCTCCCAATTGATGGTCATTCACTCCCTTAATCAAGGTCACAACAAGAACAATGCTGTCAACTCCAGCTTCTCTCAAGTTTTCAATAGCCTTCATTTTCTTTTCAACTAGGTCTAATCCTCTGGTAAACTCGTAGACTTCAGGTGTTAAACCGTCAAATTGAAGATAAACTGTGCTCATTCCAGCCTCTTTAAGCGTTTTGCAATATTCTACGCTTTCTGCAAGTCTAATTCCATTAGTGTTCACTTCCACATGTCTAAAACCGACCTCTTTAGCCATTTTTATGAGTTCAGGTAAATCCTTTCTAATGGTTGGTTCTCCACCTGAAAACTGCAAGGCAGTGGCTGGAACAGGCTCGTTTTTTCTTAAGTTTTCTAACATAAACCGAATTTGTTCTTTTGTTGGTTCGTAAACATATCCAGCTGCGGCTGCATTTGCAAAACAGACTGGGCATCGCAAGTTACATCTATTTGTTACATCTATTATTGCTAGGCAAGTGTGGGAGTGGTGTTGTGGGCATATTCCGCAGTCATATGGGCAGCCGTTTTTGGTTTTTGTCCTAGGATTGAGCAAGCCGTCTCCAACCCAACGGTATTTTTCAACTCTTAAGTATTGCTCGTAGCTGGACCAGTAAAGGTCTTGGAACTCTCCATGTTGTGGGCATTCCTTTTTGATGTAGACTTTTCCGTCTTTTTCAAATATTTCGGCGGGGATAACCTGTAAACATTCTGGGCATATGCTTTGTGTTTCCTTTATGAATTGCATTTTAACCACTTTCAGTGGTAATACTTATTGGTTCGAGCTCTTCAATATATGAATGTTTTCATACGTTTCCAAAGGTGAAAAGTTTGAATGTGCAGTTAAGTGAGGATGCTAGGAAGATTTTGAGGGAGATGGGCTTAACGGAATATGAAACTAGGGCTTATTTGGCACTTATTGAGCAAGGTGTGATGACTGCAAGCGAAATTAGCAAAAAAGCTAATGTGCCGTATTCCAAGATTTATGAAGTTTTAAACTCGCTTGAAGATAAGGGCTGGATAGAAACTCAACATGAAAGACCAACCAAATATTATCCTAAAGCCCCAACAGAAGCTTTGGAAAGAATAATTCTTCAAACAGAAGAAAAACTTGAGAAATGGAAAAATGTTATACTTGAAAGTCTTCAACCCCTTTATGAAAAAAGGGAAATTCGTGAACGCCCAGAAATATGGATTTTACATGGTGAACACAATGTTCTCGCAAAAATCTCTGAAATGCTAAATTCCGTTAGGAAAGAGCTTATGATAGCTGTTCCTTCATTTGCCAAATCTTCCATCAAAAACATTGCTTCAAATTTATTTTCAGACATAATTAGAAAGGATGTTAACGTGATGATTATGGTTACGCCGGATTTTGATTCTTCATTGTTGTCTAAAGTTTTAAGCATAGGTGAAATCCGCATTAGAAATAGCATGTTTGGAGGTGGAATAATTGTTGATGGGAGTGAAGCTCTTCTTTTACTTGGAGAGAAAGGGAAAGTGAGTTTAGTTATTTGGTCGAGTCATGGTGGACTTGTTAGGTTTGCACGTGAGTACTTTCAGTTTCTCTGGAATTCCTCAGAGAAAATAGATAGAGCTTAAATATGTATTCGAAAAGTTTATTTTATAGCAAGACTTAAGATATAATTGAGGTGATGAAAGAAGACGCCTCAAATTATGAATCTGGAAAACGAAAAAACAGAAAATTTGACGATGAACCTCATATTTTGGCTTCAGCACACCCAAAAATGCAGATAACTTCCCTATTTTTATGATTTTTGTTCTTAGCTACTCAACAATTTTGTAAACTATATCGTTTTCTCTAACTCTTTGTTCAACCTTTAACCCTATACTTTGTCCAGCTTCAGCCCTTTCAACATTTTTATGCTCAATCTGCATCGAAGAAACAACCTGCTCAAAATTTGTTGTAGCACCTTTTATCAGAATTCTGTCTCCTACAGCTAAAGAGTCGTTCAATTCTACTATGGCAACACCGATTTTCGTGAAATAATGGGTTACACGACCAACCTTAACAAGCTGTTTTTCACTCAACCCAATCACATCACATGATATCCACAACTAAACCTATATAATTTTCCTCTCCAAAAATAAAGAGTAAAAATAATTCATCCGATAACTTCTTGAAACGGTCTGTTGAAGATGGGAAAATGTAAAATCTGCGGAGAAAAATCTCCATTAATATCCGAAAAACTTGGAGTATGCAAAAAATGTATCTGCGAAAAACCTGAAGAAGCCTTAAAAATAACAGATAAAGTTCACATGGAATCCCGAGCAACATTCGGTCTACCAGCTAAGCCTCCACAAACCCCTAACGGACTTTTATGTGGTCTATGCCAAAACAACTGCAAAATTGGCAACGGCGAAAGGGGCTACTGCGGACTAGTAACCAACATCAACAATAAACTTGTACGCTTAGCAGGGACTCCAGAAAAAGGCGTTTTAGAATGGTACTATGACCCGCTCCCAACAAACTGCGTAGCATGGTGGTTCTGTCCAGGATGCACTGGAAAGGGATATCCCGAATACGCGTATTCGCCACAAGCGGAAACCGGATATTCAAACCTTGCAGTTTTTTATGGAAGCTGCAGCTTTGATTGTCTATACTGCCAAAACTGGCATTACCGCCAACTTGCCAACAGACTTAAACCAACTATAAGCGCCGAAAACTTAGCAGCCAAAGTTAATTCCCATGTGTCATGTATTTGCTATTTTGGTGGTGATCCCTCTTCTCAAATTTTGCATGCACTTAAAACAAGCGAATTAGCTTTGAGAAAAGCAGAAAACGAGAAAAGAATTTTGAGAATTTGCTGGGAAACGAATGGTTATATGAACCGTAACTTAGCTTTAAAAGCCGCTGAGCTTTCATTGAAAAGTGGAGGCATAGTGAAATTTGATTTAAAGTTTTGGAATGAAAATTTAAACCGTGCCATATGCGGAGTAAGCAATAAGCCTTCTCTTGAAAATTTTAGGATAATTGGAGAGAAAATGTTTGAGGAAAGACCAAAAGTGCCATTGTTAACTGCAAGTACCCTGCTTGTACCTGGCTATGTAGATGAAGAAGAAATACGTAATTTATCGGAATTTATAGCAAGTGTTAATCCAAAAATACCTTTCACTCTATTAGCTTTTTATCCATGCTACGTGATGAACGATTTACCTACAACAAGTAGAAAATTAGCATATAACTGCTATGAAATCGCCAAGAAATATCTGGAAAATGTACGAATAGGAAACGTGCACTTGCTTTCCTGAAAATTTATATCTTCCGAGTAAACATAAATTTCTGGATTAAAATGAAGAAAGTACTGGTTTTAACCAGCTGGCTACTGCTTTTCACTCTAACCATCATTCCGCTTGTTTCAGCCACAGATTTCCAAAGTTCTAATCCAGAAATTATAATTGAACCCGAAAATCCAACAACCAATGATTACATCAACATTACGGTTATTTTCAGTTTTCGTACACATCCTCCCTACGTAGCAGATTTTGGAAAAATTATTCGAACAGACAACAACTTTAACGTTAACATCAGCGTTTACTTACCAGCCAAAGACGAGTATTGTTTACAAGTTCTTCATAGTGATTCATACACTTACAAACTGGGATGCCTTCCAGAGGGAACCTACACCTTTAACGTTTACTGCATAGACTCTGAGAGTAAATCGTTTTGGTTAGAAAAAACCGTGACATTTCATGTAATAAATGGAGAAAATGAAAATAGCAATGGGAACCACGAAGAGTTTAGCTCTGGAAATATTGATGATAACGGTCATGAAAATCAAACCTTTGAGCATCTTCCAGAACTAACATCAGCTACTCTCCTAGTCAACCTACTAATTGTTTCAGTATCAATTTTAATCATGAAAAATAGGCTTAGAAGAAGAAAAGTTTAGAAAATTATTTAAGGGATAAACAAAATTATGGTCGGTTTGAGGATGGTAAATGAGAACTGATTACCCACTTTATATCTTAGCCGTAATATGTATTCTCTTTTCAATTGTTTTGTGGAGCATCTACCAAGAACAATACTTGTACGCCATAACTTTGTTAATAATCGGCATAATCTTCGCCATAACCGGATACGCATTAAGACCAAAGGTAACCATCAGAACCAGAATTGAAGAAAAAAGAGTAGAAACCGCAGAAAGAGAAGAAGTTTCTATGCCCCCAGCACCACCAACAATTCCGAAAGAAACCAAAGAAGTTAACCTTACAGAAATTAAAGGAATAGGACCTAAACGTGCAAATCAACTGAAAAAACTAGGAATCTCAACAGCAGAAGACCTGGCGAAAATGGATCCACAAGAACTTTCAAGCAAAGTTGGAATATCCCAAACAGCGGCTCAAAGATGGATTGAACGAGCTAAGAAAACCCTCGAAAAAGACTAAGAATACCAAAATTATCTCTTACTGCCCTAAGGATTTAAAATGAAAGTTACTCCAACTCCTACTTTATATGACAATAAACTCGGCTGCTTCTTAAAGTTAGAGTGTAAAAATCCTTCTGGAAGCCATAAAGATAGAGAAACAACATATCTTATTGAAAAGTTTGGCCGAGACAGAAAATATATAGTTATTTCAAGCGGGAATGCTGGAATTTCGCTTGCTTACTGGATGCGAGAAAAAGCATACATTCTCGTTCCAAAAATTACCCCTAAAAGAAAAATAGATTTAATAAAAAGTTACGGAGCAAACGTGATTATAAAGGGAAAATACTACAAGGATTCCTACAACCTTGTCCAAAATTTTGCTCAAAAACTAAATTTAACTAATATTTCGCCTGGATTCGTTGATAGATGGCGTGGAGACACTTCCATCAGTTTCGAACTCTTAGAATTGAGTCCAGAATACGTTTTTGTTCCTTCCGCCAATCACACTTTAGCCTATGGAATAGCCTATGGCTTTTGGGAAATGCTTGAAAATGGAAAAATTAAGAGAGTTCCCAAAATAGTTTCATGCGTAGTTCCTGACCATCCATTTATCAAGTTAACCGAAGAAATTGGTGAGGAGCATAAGGAAATTTTTAACTCAATTTACACGCATGGGAACGATGGAAGAAATTTGAGAAGGGAATTTTTAGATTTCCCATTTACAAAAGTTGATTCAACCCTTGAATTAAAGGAAGTTATTAAGCTTGGAAAGGCATACGAAATGTATGATGCAGCTGTTTGGCTTGCTATGTATATTTCACGTAAATATGAAGGCAGAAAAGTTGTTATTGTCACTGGTGTTAAACGTTAAATGAGGGAAGTAAATGAAGGAAGCGCGAGTAAATAGAATATTTTTCTCCCGAATATTTGAAGATGAAGATTTGCTTGAAGCAATAAAGAAACGAGTTGAAAAAGCTGGCATTAAAGCTGGCTTTCTTTTTGCAATAGGTTCCTTGAAAAGGGCTATTTTAGGATTTTATAAAGATGGTAAATATAAACCGATACCAGTAAAAGGGCCTTTAGAAATTACCTCTTGCATTGGAAATTTAGCTTTAAAGGAAGATGGCGAAGTGATAGTGCATGCCCACTTGACTGTTTCAAACGAGAAAGGAGAAGCTTTTGGAGGTCATTTATTGCCTGAATGCATCGTCGCTGCAACAGCCGAGCTTGTTTTAGTTGAAGCGTCAGGAATTGAGTTAAAGAGAGAATTTGATGTTAAGACCAATCTTTATTTACTTTCGCTTGATGAATAAATAAAATGTATGGATAGAGAAAACGTTAACCTTCCGAGGTATGTCAGTTTACTGAAAAATCTTCGAGCAATAGCCTTCTTCGATCCGAGCTTGTTTCCAGAAATGGAATTAAAGTGGATTATGCGTAAGTATCGTTACAGGAACGTTGGAATTTCACGGTTTTTCCTTAATGCTTTACCAAATAGTAGACGAGACACGTTTAGGAAGAAACCCTTTGAAGTGCTAGAGTACCCACTTAGGGAAATAAAAGACTTTTGTGAACTAATTTCAGAGCTTTGGAGGGAAAACGATTACATTTTTCCCTCTATGGTTTTGGCTTCATGTTATGTTAATCCGATGCTTGTGTTAGGAAGAGATTCCTTCAAGATTTTGGAGCCTTTTACAGCTTGGTGCATGACTTCAACAGTTGAGCTACCGGATTTAGAGGTTAAGAGAAACTTGCGTATTATAAGTTATGCGATTCTGGATTTCCACGAGAAAGTCATTAGGGAAGCCTACGATTTTCTGGTAAGTTTTTGTGGTAAAATTTGTGAGGCTGGAAAGTTTTCAAGAGCAGACCTAGCTGAATTTAAGAATTTTCTTCAAAAGAGAAGGGAACTTGCCGAAAAGGATGGTGAAAAAAGGTTTTGGAGACTGAAACAGGAAGGAACCTTAGAAGAACGCCCAATTATAGCTTATCTTGACCTCTTAATTGTTTTAACTAAAGTTTTAAGAGATAAAAATGGTTTAAAGTTAGCAAGGTTCGTTACAAATAGTTCTTTTAATTTAAGTATGGCTTTAAGCCTTATTCCAACGTTTATACTTAGCTTTGATGAAGGATAGTTCTAATTTAAAATAAATAATTGGATTTTGAGAATTGCTACTTTGACATGGATAGGCTTTTAAGTTTTGGAACGACGCTCACGGTTTGTTCGCCTATTATCTGAATTTTATCCTTTACGCCAACAACATTTTTTATGTCAAATATTTTTTGAATTCCAGTTGGATCGAAAATTGATTCTATATATTCCTTGAAGCTTCCTGCAGCTTTTCGGCTTTCATACGAGACTTCCACTAGAGGAATTGACTCTTTTTCAGAAAGGTTTGACATCAAAGCCCTAAACTCTTTATCTTTGCGTATTTCTTTCTGCACTGCTTCGACGTTTGTTATAGCTGTTATTGGAATTTCATACCATGAACCTTCAACTCCCATTAACGTAGGAACACCTTTCTTCCTTAGAACAACCGCTTCAACTTCGTGTAACACAAGGAACATAAGACGTTTATTTGTTAGGTAAACGTTTGTCATTAAACATGAAACTGGCAGTTCCTTCCTCTGCTTTCCGAGAAACTTTTTGAACTCCACTTCCTTAACGAACACCGTTGGAGCTAGAACACCATCTTCGATTACTGCATGCTCGTTTTCCTTCAATTCCCTATATAAACCAATAAATCTAGGCATTTTCCAGCACCATCCAGCTTTGGTAGCATTTAAAATCTGGTTTAAATTAAGATTTATGAAGTCAGAAACTGAATTCAAACATAAAATATCAATCCATGCGTTAAAAATAAGCCCAAACGCAAGGGATTACTGTTTAAAACTTCCAGGTGCATCAAACAGCACATTTGGAAAAACCTTAACGATGAAAAGTAGACAAAATACGAGAAACTCATTCTAATAAACTAATTTCACATATCCACATTGCCAAGTACTAAAAACTCCAGAAAAAGGAAGTGAATGGTCGCTGGTTTATCTGTGGCGCCGCCGGTCGGACTCGAACCGACGACCCACGGGTTAACAGCCCGTTGC